>JBBAVU010000048.1:0-16853 GCA_040397565.1 Pirellulales bacterium
TGTATCCTCACCGTAGCGACGATGCGTCCGCTCCCCCGGCGGCAATGCGGCATCCATCAAAAGCCGGAGAAAATGCCCCGAAAATTCACTCTGGTGCTCGACCACTTTGGGGACGAATGTAGCGTGGCATCGGTCGTTTTCTCGCCGGAACGACCGATCGGTAGATCGCCCTGCGTTCGCTCCCGACGCCAAAAACCGTCTGGACGGGCGTTTTTCAACAGGGTTGTTGACACGTTGAAAACCGAAATTTAGATTTCTGGGCTCGCCTTTTTGGAGTTGACGCGTGGCCGGTCCGACGCAGGAAATCATCCGCATTCGCATGGAAGCGTACGATCACGCGGTGCTCGACCAAAGCGCCGCGGAGATCGTCGACACCGCCAAGCGGACGAATTCCGAGGTTCACGGCCCGATCCCGCTGCCGACGCGGATCGAGCGGTACACGGTGCTCTCGAGCCCGCACATCGACAAGAAGGCGCGGCAGCAGTACGAAATCCGGACGCACAAGCGTGTGATCGACATCGTCCAGGCGACCGCCAAGACGATCGAAGCGCTCAACAAGTTGAGCCTCCCCGCCGGCGTCGACATCAAGATCAAGGCATCATCCAGGTAGAAACAAAACCAAGGAGCGCACGGCACGGCATGCGTGGAAGGCGGCTCGGGTAAGGCTCATCAATGATGGGTGCTCCCGGTCGTCGACGGCGTTGAGCGTGAAAGCGAGACAGGCCCTGGCAGGCGGATTCGTTCCGTCTTCGCCAAGCCTGCATCGGGTGCGTCGACATCATCATGAGTGAAGCGACGGAATCCACTGCATCTGTTGAAAACGCTCCGCCGGTCCAGTCGGCGTCAGTTCATTTCAAGGGAATCCTCGGCCGCAAGGTCGGGATGACCCAAGTCTTCGACGATGCGGGCGGCATCGTTCCCGTGACCGTGATCGAGGCCGGTCCGTGTCCGGTGCTGTTCGTGAGGTCGTCGGACCGGGATGGCTACGAGGCGGTCCAGATCGGCTTCGCCGACAAGCCCCGGCGGCTCGCGAGTCGGGCGGTCCGCGGCCAGGTCGCGAAGCTCGACAGCCGTCGCGGGAAGCGTCTCGCCGAGGCCGGGGTCGCCCCGCTGCCGAAGGCGAACTCGGAGCCGAAACGTTTTGTCCGGGAATTTCGCCCGCGGAAGAACGGCCTCGATGTGTCCGGCCTGTCTGTCGGTCAGGTGCTCACCGTATCGGTGTTCGAGGGAGTCGACGCGGTCGACGTCACGGGCACTTCGAAAGGCCGCGGCACCGCGGGCGTCATGAAGCGGCACGGCTTCAAGGGGCAGCGGGCCAGCCACGGCGTCAAGAAGGTGCATCGCCACCAGGGCGGCACCTCGATGAACACGTCTCCCGCCCGCGTCTTCAAGGGGAAGCGGATGGCCGGCCGGTTCGGAAACGAGCGGTCGACCATGCGGAACCTGAAGGTGGTGCGGGTCGATGCCGAGAACAACCTGCTGCTCGTCCGCGGTGCGATTCCCGGACCCAACGGTGGCTTCGTGATCGTCAGGAAGACCAACAAGCTGCAGCGGGTCGGCGGTGGTCCGGCGCCCGCGGCTGCCAAGAAGAAGGCCGGTGGCAAGAAATGAACCTCGCCGTCTACGACATCGCCGGCAAGAAGGTCGGCTCCTACGAGATCGATCCGGCGGAGCTCGCGCCGAGCGTCAACAAGCAGCTCCTGCACGACGCCGTGGTCATGTACCAGGCCAACCTTCGGCAGGGCACGCAAAAAACGAAGACCCGAGGCGAGGTCGCCGGGTCGACGAAGAAGCTCTATCGGCAGAAGGGTACGGGCAACGCCCGCGCGGGGGCCCGGCGGAGCGGCACCCGTCGCGGCGGCGGCCATATTTTCGCAAAGCGGCCGCGGGACTTCGGCTGGCGGATGCCCCGCAAGGCCCTCCAGGCTGCGACGCGGATGGCGCTCGCGGCCCGGCTCGCCGACGAGGAGGTGAAGCTCGTCGACGCCATCTCGCTCTCGTCGCCGAAGACGGCGACGATGGCCAAACTGCTCGCGGCGCTCGGCCTTTCGGATCGGACGGTGCTCGTGGCCCCCGAATCGCACGATGCCAACCTGTGGAAGAGCGCCCGCAACCTCGAGGGCGTTTCCGTGGCCCCGGTGGCCGACCTCAATGCCCTCTCGATCCTCATGCCCCGCGGCATCGTCATGACGAAGGGGGCGATCGAGGCCTTCCGCAAGTCGGCGGCGGAAAAGCCGAAGTCGGCGGCGAAGCCGAAGCGGTCGTCGTCGAAGCCGAAGTCGGCCGCGGTGAAGAAGCCGGCGGCCAAGAAGTCCGCGGCAGAGCGGGCAGCCCCCAAGACCAGGAAGGCCTGACCCATGGCAGTCCCCGTGCCTCCCTCCCCGAAGCTCACACCGCACCTCGCTGCCCACCAGGTGATCCTGCGTCCGTTGCTGACGGAGAAGGGCGTGCATCGTGCGACCCGGCACAACGCCTATTCCTTCCAGGTCTCCACGGAGGCGGCCAAGGCGGACGTTCGCCGCGCGGTCGAGGAACTCTTCAACGTGAAGGTCGCGAAGGTCGCGATCCAAAACCGCGTCGGGAAGTCGAGGCGGGGCCGCGTTCGCATGACGACGACCAAGGCGTGGAAGAAGGCCGTCGTGACGCTCAAGCCCGATCACAAGATCGATCTCTTCTAGGAAGCACCAGCAGGATCCATTCGTATGGGCGTTCGCGTCTACAACCCGACAAGTCCCGGCCGCCGCAATTCGAGCGTCTCCGACTTCAAGGAGCTCGCCGGCGTCTCCGAGGTGCCGAAGGCGCTGCGGACCCGCAAGAAGAAGAAGGGCGGCCGCAACAACCAGGGCAAGATCACGGCGCGGCACCGCGGCGGCGGCCACATGCAGCATTACCGTCTCGTGGACTTCAAGCGGAACAAGGATGGCGTCGCCGGCACGGTCGCCGCGATCCAGTACGACCCGAACCGGACCTGCCGGGTCGCCCTCGTGCACTACGCCGACGGCGAGAAGCGATTCATTCTGGCGCCGGAGGGTCTCGTCGTCGGGGCCACGGTGCAGAGCGGTCCGGCGGCGCCCCCGGAAGTGGGCAACTGCCTGCCGATGTCGGAGATTCCGCTCGGGATGCAGATTCACAACATCGAGATGCAGGCCGGCCGCGGTGGCAGGATCTGTCGATCCGCTGGCGCGTCGGCGGTGCTCGTCGCCCGCGAGGCACAGTGGGCGCAGCTGACCCTGCCTTCGGGTGAAATCCGACGGGTGCCGGCGGCCTGCCGGGCCACGATCGGGGCGCTCGGCAACGCGGAGCACATGAACGTGCGGCTCGGCAAGGCCGGCCGGAAGCGTTGGATGGGCATCCGTCCTCACGTCCGCGGCACGGCGATGAATCCGATCGATCATCCGCACGGCGGCGGCGAGGGTCGCACGAAGGGCGGCCGGCACCCGGTGAGCCCGTGGGGCAAGAGCGCGAAGGGTGGCGGCACCCGGAAGCCGCGGAAGCCCTCCGGAACGGCGATCCTCAAGCGACGCAAGAGTCGCCGCTACGGCCAGCTCAAACTGCGGTAGTCACTGCATCAGGAAACGGCGCGACAGGAAACATCGAAAGACTCAATCATGGGACGCAGCGCGAAAAAAGGCCCCTTTGTGGACCCCAGACTGTTCGAAAAGGTCGAGGCGTGCCTCGCCACGAGCAAGCGGGAGCCGATCAAGACCTGGTCGCGGTCCTGCACGATCGTGCCGGAGTTCATCGGCCTCACGTTCATGGTCCACAACGGCAAGCAGCACGTGAAGGTCTTCGTGACCGAAGACATGGTCGGCCACAAGCTCGGGGAGTTCGCCCCGACGCGGACGTTCCGCGGACACGGCGGCAAGGCGAAGGAAGCCCCGGCGGCAGCGAAGTGATTCAAGCGAAGTGATTCGAGGCAATACCCCCATGCCCTATACGGCCACCCACAAGTACGCCCGCATCAGCCCCCGCAAGGTGCGGGCGCTCGCCGACCTCGTCCGTGGCAAGTTCGCGGACGACGCGCTCGACATCCTCCGTTTCCAGCCTCACCGCGGCGCCAGGATGCTCGAGAAGGTGATCAAGAGCGCGCTTGGCAACGCCGAGCACGAGCAGGCCACCGGCGTCGACGACCTCGTCGTGGTCGATGCGCGGGTGGACGAAGGGCCGATGTTCAAGCGGATCCGGCCGCGTGCGCGGGGCATGGCGTTCGGAATCAAGAGACGTATGTCGCACATCAAGGTGTCGCTCGACACGGTCGTTCCCGAAACGGGTGCGGCCGCCGGCGAGGCCGCGGAGTAGGGATCGAACCATGGGCCAGAAAGTCAATCCGGTCGGTTTTCGCACGGGCATCACGGAGCCCTGGAAGAGCCGCTGGTACGCGTCGAAAAAGGAGTTCCGGGACCTCCTCATGGAGGACTTCAAGGTCCGGCAGTTCCTCAAGAAGACCTACCGTCAGGCCGCGATTCCGAAGGTCGAGATCGAGCGGACCCGGGACGAGGTGAAGGTGATCCTGCACTCGGCCAGGCCCGGTGTGATCATCGGCCGCAAGGGCGAGGCCGTCGACAAGCTCCAGGGTGAATTGCAGGACCTGCTCGGCCGCCGGGTGAATCTCAAGGTCGAGGAGGTCGCGCGGCCGGAGATCCAGGCCCAGCTCGTCGCGGAAGACATCGCCGACCAACTGGCCAAGCGGGCGGCGTTCCGTCGCACGATAAAGCGGGCGATGGACACGACCATGGACGCCGGCGCGAAGGGCGTGAAGATCCAGCTCTCCGGGCGGCTCGGCGGCGCGGAGATGTCACGGTGCGAGAAGGCGATCGCCGGTGCGATGCCGCTTTCGACGCTCCGGGCAAAGATCGACTACGGCTTCTGCGAGGCTCCCACGGCGCAGGGCAATATCGGGGTTCAAGTGTGGGTCAACCAAGGCATGTACGAGGAGACTGGCGATGGCGCTGATGCCCAAGAGGGTCAAGCACCGAAAAAGCCAAAGAGGTCGTATAAGAGGTGACGCCACCCGCGGCAACCGCGTCGTCTTCGGCGAATTCGGCCTCCAGGCCGAGCAGCCGGGGTGGCTGCCGGCCGCGACGATCGAGGCAGGCCGCATCGCGGCGCAGCAGTATCTGCGCACCGAGGGCCGCCTTTTCGTGCGGGTGTTTCCCCACAAGTCGATCACGTCGATCCCGCTCGAAACCCGGATGGGCAAGGGCAAGGGCGAGCCGGAGTATTGGGCCGCGGTCGTCAAGCCGGGCACGATCCTCTACGAGATCGCCGGCGTCACCGAGGAGGCGGCCCGCGTCTGCCTAGCGAGGCTCGCGCACAAGATGCCGGTCAGGGTTCGGTTCGTGAAGCGACGGTCGATGTAGGAGTCGATGAAGAAATCGAAGGCCCACGATGAATAAAGCCAGAGAAATCCGCGAGATGAGCGACGAGCAGATCCGTCTCGTCTGGAAGGACGCCGCCGAGTCGCTCTTCAAACTGCGGGTGCAGGCGCAGAAGGAGAAGCTCGCCGCGCCCACGGAAATACGGAAGAGCCGCCGGCTGATCGCACGGTGCCAGACGATCCTGGCCGAGCGCGAGCGGGCCCGGCAGCAGGCCTCGCCCTCCGCGACCACCACGACCTGAAACATCCCCAAGGAAGCCGTCCGAGAGACACCCCCATGCCCAAGCGAGTCGTCACCGGGACCGTCACGAGCGCCGCGTCGAGCAAGACGCGGCGGGTGGAGGTTCCGCGCATCGTGCGTCATCCCAAGTACGGGAGGATCCAGCACCGTCGGACGGTCTGTCATGTCCATGACGAGAACGAGACGTCGGCTCTCGGCGACACCGTCGAGATCGTGGAGTGCCCGCCGCGCAGCCGGCTGAAGCGGTGGGAACTCGTTCGGGTCGTCGCCAAGAGCACCGCCGTCGACGTCGCCTCGCTCCGCTCCGGAGCCCGGGCCACGAAGATGCGGGAGGGTGCGGCGAAGGCCGAAGAGGCGGCCGTCACCGGCCGTGAGGCCGAAGGGAGCGGCAAATGATCCAGATGCAGACCCGGCTCAACGTGGCCGACAACACCGGCGCCAAGGAAGTGATGTGCTTCAAGGTGCTCGGTGGGAGCAAGCGGCGGGTCGCCGGCCTCGGCGACATCATCGTCTGTTCTGTGAAGAGTGTCATTCCCGGAAGCGACGTGAAGAAGAAGGCGGTCGTGAAGGCCGTGATCGTGCGCTGCAGGAAGCCGACCCGACGGGAGGACGGCAGCTACGTGCGGTTCGATTCGAACGCCTGCGTCATCATCGACAACGAGAAGAATCCCAAGGGCACCCGCATCTTCGGTGCGGTGGCGAGGGAGCTTCGCGACCGCAACTTCATGAAGATCGTCAGTCTCGCGAGCGAGGTGGTGTGATGTTCATCCGATCGGGAGACCTCGTCGAGGTTCGCACCGGCAACGACCGCGGAACGCGGGCGAAGGTTCTGTCCGTCCGTCCTGCGAAGGCGGCCGACGGCAAGTCGGCGGGCAGCAAGTCGGCGGGCAGCAAGGTGTCGAAACTCGTCGTCGAGGGAGTCAACCGCGTCTACCGGCACATGAAGCGGAGCCAGAAGAACCCGCAGGGCGGCCGGCTCTCCAAGGAGATGCCGATCGACGCGTCCAACGTGCTGGTCGTCTGCCCTTCATGCAGTTCGGCCACGCGGATCGGCGTGAAGGTCTCCGCCGATGGCGGCAAGGTGAGGGTGTGCAGGAAGTGCAAGGCGGAGATGGGCTCGATTCGCCCGCCGCGGGCGAAGAAGGCGACCGCGAAGGCGGGCGGGCGTTGAAGCCGCGGAGCAGCGAACGAAGGCAATAGATGGGCTGGCAGAGAGTGGCATCCGGAAAGACAGGCTGGTAAACGATGGCAAAGAAAACGGCACAGAGGGCGGCGGCGTCCGCGGGAGGGCCTCCGCGGCTCCTCGAGCACTACACGAAGACGGTCCGTCCGCAGTTGGCCAAGGACCTCGGGCGGACCAATCCGCACGCGCTTCCATCGCTCGAGAAGATCGTCGTGAGCATGGGCGTGGGCGTCGCGGTCACCGAGAAGAAGTACCTGGAGGAGGCGCTCAACGCTCTGTCGCAGATCACCGGCCAGAAGCCGGTCGCGACGCTGTCGAAGGCTGCCGTGTCGGGCTTCAAGCTCCGCGAGAACCTCCCGATCGGCTGCAAGGTGACCCTGCGGGGCCGGCGGATGTGGGAGTTTCTCGACCGTCTCGTGTCGCTGGCGCTCCCGCGGGTCCGGGACTTCCGCGGCCTCTCGAGCACCGCCTTCGACGGGCACGGTAACTACAGCCTCGGGCTGTCGGAGCAGATGGTGTTCCCGGAGATCAATCCCGACAAGTTCACCCGGCCGCAGGGCATGAACATCACGCTCGTCACGACTGCCCGAGACGACGACGAGGCGAAGCTGTTCCTCAAGGCGCTCGGTGTTCCGCTGAAGAAGGAGGAGGAGTCCGACGCCGCCGCGTGAAGCGGGGTCGACCGAAGACATGGCAAGCAAATCAAAGATCGCCGCCGCCAAGCGGAAGCCGAAATACTCCACCAGGGCCGTCCACCGCTGCATGCTCTGCGGGCGGCCGAGGGCGGTGTATCGGAAGTTCGGAATCTGTCGGATCTGCTTCAGAAAGCTCGCGGATCAGGGCTGCATTCCCGGGGTTCGGAAAGCCAGTTGGTAGACAGGAACAACGACACATGATGACCGACCCGATCGCAGACATGCTCACACGCATCCGGAACGCCGTGCGCGTCGAACGCGCCACCGTGGAGGTTCCCAGCTCCAAGGTGAAGCGGGGCGTCGCGGACGTGCTGAAGCGCGAGGGGTTCATTTGGGACTGGAAGGAAGTGGAGTCGGATCCGGTTCCGAAGCTCCAGCTGGAGTTGAAATACGGACCGAACGGTGAGCGGCTCATCCGCCACATTCGGCGTGTGAGCTCGCCCGGTCGCCGCGTCTACAGCCGGTCCGTCCGGCTGCGACCGGTGCTCGGCGGTCTCGGCATCTCGATCCTCTCGACCTCCGGCGGGGTCGTGAGCGACCGTGAGGCCCGGCAGCGGAAGCTCGGCGGCGAAGTGCTGTGCGAGCTCTGGTAATCAACGAATCTTGATGAGTCATCCGTAAGGGAGCGAAACGATGTCGCGAGTGGGCAAGGCACCGGTCACGATTCCGAAGGGCGTCAAGGCGTCCGTCGAGTCGGGCAGGCTCCATGCGGAGGGGCCGCTCGGAAAGCTGGCCATGGAGATTCATCCGAACGTGGCGGTCTCCGTTGACCCGTCGGCGGGCCAGATCGCCGTCACCAGGAAGGACGACAATCGTCTGTCCAGGGCGGTGCACGGCCTGACGCGGGCGCTCGTGGCCAACATGGTGGAGGGCGTTTCGAAGGGCTACGAAAAGAAGCTCGAGATCGTCGGCGTGGGATACATCGCGACCGTTCAGAAGAACACGCTCCAACTCCGCGTCGGATTCGCGAACGAGCTCCAGGTCCCGATCCCCCAGGGCCTCACTGTCGTCTGTCCGGACCAGACGCACATCACGATCAAGGGCATCGACAAGCAGCTCGTCGGCCAGTTCGCGGCGGAGGTTCGGGCCATGCGGAAGCCGGAGCCCTACAAGGGCAAGGGCATCCGGTACGAGAACGAGCAGGTTCGCCGCAAGGCGGGCAAGGCCGTCACCAAGTGACGCACAGTATCCAGCACGAACTGGTCATCCAAAACGACCAAGACAGGCACGACGAAGGAATCCGAGCATGAGCCACGAACGAGCCCTCCTCCGACAGCGGCAGCGGCGGCGTTTCCGGGTCCGCAAGGCGATCCGTGGAACGACCGAGAGGCCGCGGCTGTCTGTGTTTCGTACGCACAAGCACATCTACGCGCAGCTGATCGACGACACGACCGGCCGCACGCTCGCTTCGGCGAGTTCGCTCGACAAGCAGCTTCGCGACGGGCTCGGCTTCGGTGGCAATCGGCAGGCTGCGGAGGCGATCGGGCGTGCGGTCGCCGAGCGGGCTCAGGCCGCCGGCGTGAAGAAGGTCTGCTTCGACCGCGGTGCTTTCCGCTACCACGGCCGCGTGGCTGCCCTGGCTGACGCAGCGCGGGCCGCGGGCCTCGAGTTTTGACGGCGATTTCTGCAGCAAAAAAACGGCCCAACCAGCGAATCGGAGAAACGAAACGTGGCGACGACTTCGGGAAAAGAGCAGCGTACCGGTGAGTTCACCGAAACCGTCGTGAAGGTGCGGCGGTGTGCCACCGTCGTGAAGGGTGGCCGCCGATTCAGCTTCGCCGGTCTCGTGGTCGTCGGCAACGGCCGTGGAAAGGTCGGCGTGGGATACGGGAAGGCGAACGAGGTTCCACCCGCCGTCGAGAAGGCGATCAAGGACGGCATGAAGAACCTGGTCGAGATCCCGGTCGAGTCCGGCACCATTCCCCATCGCGTCGAGGGACGCGCCGGCACGGCAAAGGTGATCCTGCTCCCGGCGAGTCCCGGCACCGGCATCATCGCCGGAGCCGCCGTCCGCGCCGTCTGCGAGGGCGCGGGCATCAAGGACGTGCTCTCCAAGGCTCACGGCTCCACGAACCCAGTCAACCTCGTGAAGGCGGCGATCGACGCCCTCAAGCAGCTTCGCACCAAGTCGGACGTGGAGCGACTCCGCGGGGTTTCGCTCTCCTGATCCAAAGCAGCACGGAACACATCTCCATGAAACTCAGCGACGTCAACAAGGGAATCCACAAGAACCGCAAGCGGCTGCGGGTCGGCCGCGGTCCCGGATCCGGTCGCGGCAAGACCTCGGGACGGGGCCACAAGGGGCAGGGCCAGCTTGCTGGCTGGAGCTCTCCGGCCATCTTCGAGGGCGGTCGGATGCCGATCATCCGTCAGATCCCGAAGCGTGGTTTCCACAACCAGTTCGCCCGCACGATCATCGGCGTCAACGTCGCCGCGATCGACGCGGCATTCGCCTCCGGCGAGGCGGTGACCCCCGAGAGCCTGAAGGCGAAGGGGTTGGCCAAGGGCGTCTACGACGAGGTGAAGATCCTCGGCAGCGGCAGCATCGGCAAGGCCCTCGCCGTTTCCGCGCACCGCTTTAGCGAGCAGGCGCGGCGGAAGATCGTCGAGGCCGGGGGGAGCGTCGTGGAATTGCCCGGGCCGGCCGCGGTCGTGAAGAACCAGAAGAAAAAGGCATCGCGTAAGAAGCCCGCGGCGGGGTAGGGTGTCGGCGGAGCCGGCGGCTCGCCGGCCGTGCCGGTCGCCCGCCGTCCGCCACCCCAGGAGTCCCGCTCGTGTTCGAAAAACTTCGAATCATCTTCACGATCCCCGAGCTGCGGCAGAAGATCCTGCTCACCCTGGGGCTGCTTGCGATCTACCGCGTGGGTTGGCAGGTTCCTCTGCCGATCGTCGATCCCAAGGCCATGACCGCCTTCGCGGAGGAGGCCGGGGGCGTGAGCGACCTCTTGAAGACCGTGGCCGTTTTTTCGGCGAGCCAGCTCTCCCAAGCGACCATCTTCGGCCTGGGAATCATGCCGTACATCTCGGCGTCGATCATCTTCCAGCTGCTCGCCACCGTCTGGCCGCCCCTCGAGCGGCTGCAGAAGGAGGGTGAGGCAGGTCGCAAGAAGATCAACGAGTACACGCGGTACGCCACCGTGGTCATCTGCCTGCTCCAGAGTTGGGCCTACGTCGCCTTCCTCTCCTCCACACGGGTCGGCGAGACGCCTCTCATCCAGTCGAGCTTTCTCGTCGACGGGCAGCTTCCGCTGATTTGGCAGTTCGTGGCGGTGATGACGATGACCGCCGGAACGATCTTCCTGATGTGGCTCGGCGAGCAGATCGACGAGTTTGGCATCGGCAACGGCATCAGCCTTCTCATCATGGCGGGCATCCTCGCGGCGATGCCGAGCGCCTTGGTGCAGCTGACGAGCGACACGAGCTGGGAGCTCGGCGGCGCCGGGGGCAAGATGGGTGTCGAGACTCTGATCGTGCTCGCCGCGCTCTTCGTCGGCGTGGTCGCGGGCGTGGTGTTCATGACCCAGGGCCAGCGGCGGATCCCGACCCAGAGCGCGAAGCACGTGCGGGGCCGACGGGTCTACGGCGGCACCCGTCAGTACCTGCCGCTCCGGGTGAACCAGGCAGGCGTCATGCCGATCATCTTCGCCAGTTCACTCCTGCTCTTTCCGCAGATGCTCTTCCAGTACCTCGCCGGCGCCTACCCGGGCAACGCGTTCCTGGCGACGCTGCACGATTCGTTCACGCGGGGCCAGTCGTATCTCTACAACCTGCTCTACGTCGTCCTGATCTACTTCTTCTGCTACTTCTGGACGGCGATCACCTTCAATCCGAAGGACATGGCCGACAACCTAAAGAACTTCGGCGCGTTCATCCCCGGGTACCGTCCGGGCAAGCGGACCGCCGATTACCTCGAACGCGTCATGGAGCGGATCACCTACGTCGGGGCTGCCTTCCTGGCGCTCGTGGCGATCATTCCGACGATCGTCGCCGGGGCCCTCGGCATACCTGCCCAGATCGCGAGCTTCTACGGCGGCACCGGCCTGTTGATCGCCGTGAGCGTCGCCTTCGACCTCGTGCAGAAGATCGACAGCCATCTCGTGATGAGGAACTACAGCGGCCTTCTCGAAAAGACCTGAGCGGCTCACTCATGCGGATCATCCTTATCGGGCCGCCGGGAGCGGGGAAGGGCACCCAATGTCAGCGGCTCGTCGAGCACCTCGCCGTCCCTCATCTCTCGACGGGCGAGATGCTCCGGGCGGAGATCCGCGAGGGAACGGCGGAAGGGGTTCTGGCAAAGGGATTCGTCGACCACGGGCAACTGGTGCCCGACCAGCTGATCGTCGGCATGGTGCAGAAGCGGCTGCAGGATCCCGACTGCCGGCGGGGGTGCCTGCTCGACGGTTTTCCCCGGACGTTGCCGCAGGCCGAAATCCTCGACGACATGCTCGAGCGGCAGGCGATGAGCGTGGACGGCGTCATCGAACTGGCCGTGCCGCGGGACGAACTCATCCGCCGGATGACGATGCGGAAGCGGGACGACGACGATCCGGCCGTGTTTTCCCGTCGGATCGAGAGCTTCGAGGTTCAGACGGCGCCGTTGCTGGAATACTACAAGCGACAGGGCAAGCTCGAGAGCATCGACGGGCTCGGCGGGACCGACGAGATCACGGCGAGGGTGATGGAGGCCGTCAGGCGGTTCGAGCACCGGGCGGCACGGGGGCAGGCGACCCGTCGTTGAGCTTCGATCGCGGTGTATACTTCCGGGCATTCGATTCCGGCCCGCCGAGGACCGTCCCCGGCGTTGGTCGAAACCGTCCCCGAGTTCTGACGTTTCCGGTGATCGTGTCGTCGTGGTGAATCTCCGCTCCTCTCGTGAAATCGCGGCCATGCGACGGGCCGGACTCGTGGTCTGGGCCGCGCACCAGCTCGCCGGCTCGCTGGTTCGTCCCGGCATGACGACCGGAGAGATCGACGTGGCGGTCGAGCGGTTCTTCGCGAGCCACTCCGCCGAACCGCTCTTCAAGGGTGTGCCCGGCAAGACGCCGTTTCCGGCCGTCTGCTGCATGTCGGTGAACGACGAGGTCGTGCACGGCATTCCCGGGCCGCGGGTGCTCCGCGCGGGCGACATCGTCAGCATCGACACCGGCTGCCGTGTCGGAGGGTGGTGTGGCGACTCCGCGATGACCTATCCCGTCGGCGAAGTGTCGCCGGAGGTGCGGAAGCTCCTCGACTGCACGTCCGGCGTGCTGGCGCTCGCGATCGAATTGATGGGCGTTCGCAGCCGCTGGAGCGACGTCGCGAGCGAGATGGCGAAGTTCGTCCGGGACCACGGTTTCTCCGTGGTGGAAAACTTCGTCGGGCACGGCATCGGCAGGAAGATGCACGAGGATCCCCAGGTGCCGAACTTCTGCACGCCGCACTTCCGCCGGCACCACGATTTCGAGCTGGAGCCGGGACTTGTGATCGCCGTCGAGCCGATGGTCAACATGGGGTCGAAGCGGGTGCGGGCGATGCCCGACCACTGGACGCAGTCGACGGTGGACGGCAAGTTCAGCGCCCACTTCGAGCACACCGTCGCGATCACGGAGCAGGGCCCCGTCGTGCTCACGGCCGCCCCGGCGGCCGGGGAGAGCGTCGGCGATGCCGCTTAAAGGCATTCCGCTTGAAGGCATGTGGCCTGACGGGATGCCGGGCGTTCGGCGGCGGTAACCGCGGTTGCCGGCCCGGAACCCCCACCCCCTTGTGAACGGCCCCGGATCGTTTCTATACTTCGAAACTTTCCGATTCACCCCATGTTTGGAAGGCGGGGCGGCCGACGGTCGCCCTCGAACGGTTCGATGAAGGTTCGCGCGAGCGTCAGACGGATGTGTGACAAGTGCAAGATCGTCCGGAGACGGGGCGTGGTGTTCATCGTCTGTTCCGAACCGCGGCACAAGCAGCGGCAGGGGTAGTCGTTCCGGGTTCGGCGGCAGGCGGGCGTTCGCGTCCCGGCCGACCGCCGCCATCCGGACAGGCCGGCGTCGACCAAGGACGTGGGCCGAGTGAAGCAGTGATCGAGACAGGTACGGATATTCGAAAGCAAGGCGACAACGATGCCCCGACTCCTCGGCGTTGACATTCCCTCCGAAAAGAAGACCGTCTACTCGCTCCAGTACCTCTACGGCGTGGGCCCGAGGGTCGCACGCGAACTGTGCCACAAGGCCGGCGTCGACCCCGAGGGCGTGGCGAGGTCGCTGCACGAGGACGAACTGGCCCGGCTTGCCGCCCTCATGGACAAGGACTATGCCGTCGAGGGACAGCTGCGTCGTCAGGTTTCCCAAAACATCTCCCGGCTCAAGGACATCGGCTGCTACCGCGGCCTGAGGCATCGACGCGGCCTGCCCGTGCGTGGCCAGCGGACCCGTACGAACGCCCGCACCCGGAAGGGTCCGAAGAAGACCGTCGCCGGCAAGAAGGGCGTGAAGGACCTCAAGTAGCGAGAGCACCGTCCCCGGCAGACCGTCCCTAGCAGTACGAACACCAACCCCACCCAAGGCATCGTTTTTATCCATGGCCAAGGCCGCGAAGCAGAAGAAGAAAAGCGTCAGTGCCGGCATCGCCTTCATCATGGCGAGCTTCAACAACACGACGGTCACGATCACCGACATGAAGGGCGACACGCTCTGCTGGGCCAGCGGCGGAACCTGCGGTTTCAAGGGAAGCCGCAAGGGCACCCCGTTCGCCGGGCAGTGCGCGGCCCAGCAGGCGGCCGAGAAGGCGTCGAAATTCGGCGTGAAGGACCTCGAGGTCCGCGTCCGGGGTCCGGGAAGCGGTCGCGAGAGCGCGATCACGGCCCTCCAGGCCGCCGGCATGAACGTCAAGAGCATCGAGGACGTCACTCCGCTGCCGCACAACGGCTGCCGTCCTCCCAAGAAGCGACGGGTGTAAGGAAAGGAAAACATGGGACGAATCACCGGGCCGGTCTGCCGGCTCTGCCGCCGAGACGGCCTCAAGCTGTTTCTCAAGGGAAGTCGTTGCGACACGCCGAAATGCGCGTTCGAGCGAAGGTCCACGCCTCCCGGCATGGTCCAGAAACGACGGCCGAAGCCGACGGACTACGGGCTCCACCTCCGCGAGAAGCAGAAGGTCAAGCACTACTACGGCGTTCTCGAGGCGCAGTTCCGCACCTACTTCCGCCGCGCCGAGCGGGGCACCGGAAACACCGGCGAGACCCTCATGACCCTGCTCGAGCGGCGGCTCGACAACATCGTCCACCGCGTCGGCTTCGCCCAGTCGCGGTCGGCCGCACGGCAGATGGTCGGCCACGGCCACATCACCGTGAACGGCCGTCGGGTGGACGTGCCGAGCTACCAGGTCCGCCCGGGCGACGTCGTTCGGGTCAAGAACAGCAAGAGGAGCCTGCAACTGGTGCATGCCGCGCTCGCCGACTTTCGGCGGGAGGTTCCTGATTTCCTGTCGCGGGCGGAAGGGGCGATTCCCGAGGTTCGGGTCGATCGTCTGCCGACGAGCGACGATGTGTCGATTCCCGTCCAAGCCAATCTCATCATTGAGCTCTGCTCGAAGTAGTCCCGTCCGAAAGCAAGTGGTCCGAAAGAAGATCGTCAACGCGCACCCCAAACGCATGGTGCTTCGGAAGGCCTGGCGCGTGGCCGTTTGAAGCACCCCAAAGAGGAGTCCCTGAAGATGCACGTTCGCTGGAGAGGTCTGGAGCTGCCCGGAGTCGTCGTCGCCGACCGCAAGACACTCACGCCCACCTACGGAAAGTTCACGGCCGAGCCGTTCGAAAGGGGTTTCGGCACCACGATCGGCAACAGCCTTCGCCGCGTGCTCCTTTCGAGCCTCGAGGGCAGCGCCGTCACGCAGATCAAGATCGGCGGCGCACTCCACGAGTTCACGACCATCAAGGGCGTTCTCGAGGACGTCACCGACATCGTGCTCGCCATGAAGAGCCTCATCGTCAAGAACCACAGCGACTCGACGCGGGTGCTGCGGGTCGAGAAGAGCACCAAGGGGCCGGTGACCGGCAGCGACATCCAGACCGACGAGGCCGTGGAGATCGTCAACAAGGATCTCGTGCTCGCGACGCTCACCGACGACGTCCCGTTCGAGATGGAGATGGTCGTCGAGAACGGCCGTGGCTACGTTCCCGCCGTGGAGCACAGCCCCGAAGCCCAGGAGATCGGCATCATCCCGATCGACGCGGTGTTCAGCCCCGTGACCCGCGTGAGGTACGACGTCGAGGAGACCCGCGTCGGCCAGAAGACCAACTACGACAAGCTCACGCTCGAGATCTGGACGAACGGCACGGTGACGCCGGAGATGGCGCTCGTCGAGGCCGCCAAGATCCTCCGCAAGCACCTGAATCCGTTCGTGTCGTACACGAGCCCGGGAGAGGGCGTTCACCTGCCCGCCGCGGCGGACGTGTTCGCCATCGAGGCCCCGCTCTCGAGCCGGCTGGGCATGCTCGCCAGCGATCTGAAATTGTCGCTGCGGGCCGCCAACTGCCTGAAGGAGGAGGGAATCAACACCCTTCGCGAGCTTGTCGGCAGGACCCGCGAGGAATTGCTCGAAGTCAGGAACTTCGGCGAGACGACCCTTCAAGAGATCGAGACGAAGCTCCGGGAGCTCGGGCTCGAACTGGGCATGCAGGTTCCCGAAGACGCGGCGGTCTGAGCCGCGGCTCCGCGGGGACCCGCCGGCCGCTCCACCCCAAACCGAATCCAAGAGGAAACGTCCATGCGACACCGTCGGAAAGGCCGCGTGCTCGGCCGCAGCCCGTCCCACCAGCGGGCCCTGTTGAGAAATCTCGCATCTGCGCTCTTTCTGACCGAGAGGGAGGCGGAGGCTGACGAGCCGGGACGGCCCAAGATCGCCGGACGGATCGTGACCACCGTGCCGAAGGCGAAGGAGGTTCGTCCTCTCGTCGAGAAGTGCATCACGATCGCGAAGCGGGGGCTTGCCGCCGCCGAGGCAGCCCGTCCGTTCGCGGCTCCCGGGGACCGTGACACCGCCGAGTGGAAGCGGTGGCGGGCGAGCGATTCTTGGAAAAAATGGGCGGCTGCGATGGCTCCGGCCGTCACCGCGAGGCGGCGGGTGGTGACGTTGCTCGGCGACAAAAAGGCTGCCCGCGTGCTGTTCGAGCGGGTGGCTCCGCGGTTCGCGGACCGGCCGGGCGGGTACACGAGGATCCTCAAGCTCGCCACCCCGCGGCTGGGAGACAACGGCCCGCGTGCCATCCTGGAACTCGTCTCCGGCGAGGCGGTCGCCGCTGCCCCGGCCCCGAAAATCGAAGCCCGGCGGCGGTAGCGGTCACGGCTTCAAGGCCCTCAGCCGCCGCCGGATTCGCCGCAGATCGGC
>JBBAVU010000049.1:0-15730 GCA_040397565.1 Pirellulales bacterium
ATACACCTGATGCTCCTCAACGTCCGCTCACCCGGCGTTCAGCATCAGAGTGCCTATATGAATCATTGAGCACCACGTTTGACCGGTTCGGGGCTGCCCGTGTGCCCGAGACGGCGTATGCAGACAAGCGAAGCAAGGATTGCGGAGCGAAGTCTGCATCCGAGCGAGCGGAAGGCAGGATGCCTGCAGCGAGCGTCCGGCGAGCGGCACACGGGCAGCCCCGAACCCAGCACGGTTGACCTTCACGCAAGCCCGACACAACCGAGCCTGGGAGAACATCGCCGCGTCACTGCCGACGCCGATGCGGGCGGTGGTCCTCGTCGCCGAGGCCGTCGTAGCGGGAGACGTAGCCCGGCTGCTTCGCCCGCTCGAGCTCCGACGTGTATTCGCGGACGACGCGGGTCTGGATCATCTCGCGGCAACCGGCGTTGATCGGGTGGGCGATGTCGGCGTAGAGCCTCACGCGTCCGTCGTCGTCGCGGGGCAGCGGCGTCTCACCGATCCGGCCTCCGCACTGGCTGCAGTACGAGGACCGCAGCGGGTTCTTGAAGCCGCAGCCGTGGCAGTGGGTCGTGAGCTTGCGGCTCGGCATCGCGACGAACGGGCCGTTGGGACCGTCGATGATCTTGAGATCGCGGACCACGAAGGCGCCGTCGAGCGTGATCGAGCAGAATGCGAGCAGCTTCTCCGCGGCATCCTCGATGAGCTTGATGCGAACCTCGGTGATGTTCATGGAGCCCCCCAACGGCTATCCCACGAGCTGCCGACCGACGGAAAACCGGCCCCCGGAAACCCTATCCCGGCCTCCCGGAACGAGCCGCACGACGAACACCCCCGGCCACCCCTCGAGTTCGAGCCGGCTCGCGATCCTCCGCGCGAGCGTCGCCGTGTCGGCGACCGCGAAGCACGCGCTGCCGCTCCCCGTGAGCATCGGGCGGACGGCTCCGGCCCGCCGCATCGAGTCGAGCAGCCGGTCGAGATCGTCGAGGAGCCTGCGGGCCGGGGCCTCGAGGTCGTTGTGCATGAGCATTCCGGCCGCCCGCAGCCGCCCCTCGGCAAGCAGCGCCGCGAGCCTCGCCGCCTCGCCGCGGCGCGAGGGATCGGGGCTGCAATGGCTGTAGACGAGTGGCGTCGAGAGCCCGGCTGCCGGACAGGCGATCACCGCCGGCAGCGCCGGGATGCCATCGACGGGGTCGATCCGCTCGCCGCGGCCGCCCGCCACGGCGGGGCCGCCGGCGAAGAACCAGGGCACGTCGCTGCCGAGGGAAGCGCCGATCTCCGCGAGTCGCTCGACGGGCCAGTCGATGCCCCATGTGATCGCGGCCGCGCGGATCGCCGTGGCCGCGTCGCTCGACCCGCCGCCGAGACCGGCGCCCGAGGGGATCCGCTTCACGAGTTCGATCTCGAGCCCGCGGGATTCGCCCGCCGCCGCCGCGAGCGCCCTCACGGCCCGGACGACGAGATTCGATCCGTCGGTTGGCACGTCACGGCGGAGGGCCGCGCCGGCTTCGGTCGCAAGCCTGCCCGCGAACCTCACGCGGAGCGTGACCGGCAGCTCGTCGCCGTCGCGATCGCCGATGTCGGGGGCGAGCCCGACCGCGATGATGTCGTGCAGCGTCGTGCCGACCATGAGCGATTCGATCTCGTGGTAGCCGTCGGCACGCCTGCCGAGCACGGAGAGCGAAAGATTCAGCTTCGCCGGTGCCGGCATCCCCGAAAGCGGTCGATGGAACTGCATGAAAGCTCCCGCCTCCTCGAACCTCACGAAAGGCTAATGGAGCCGCATGCGCGGGTCAAGCTGGGCCCGTGTCCGGGGCGAACCTGCTGGGCCCGGAACCCGACCGGAAGCCGGCTACCGCCAGTTCATCAAGAAGGCGACGGTGCTGACGGCGAGCACGAGGCCGATCGCCACGAGGGTGGCCAGCAGGATCGCGATGCTGCGGCCGGCCCAGAGGTCGTCCCGGATCATCTCGGTTCGCTCGGGCTTGGCGAAGGAGCCGTTCCAGACGGGAAAGGCCTGCTCGTCGTAGACCCAGCGGGTCCGTTCCTCGAATCGTTGCTCGCTCATGGGTCGCTCGCAGGTGTCGCTCGTCGGCGGCCTCCGACCATCGTAGGATGGTGGTTTCCATCTCCAACGTACCGTCCCCGCTTTCTCGGTTCCAGAGGGACCGGAATCCCCTGCCCATGCCCCCAGTGCCCGCCCTGCCGCACATCCTCGAGCCGAGCGACGCACTGGACCACTGGCTGGCCGCCGAAGGGCAGCCGGCATGGCGGGCGAAGGGGATCCGGCAGTGGCTTTTTCGCCGACGGGCGGCGTCGTTCGAGGGAATGACCGATCTGCCGAAGGCCCTCCGGGAGCGGCTGGAGAAGGCCTTCACGCTCTGGACCACATCGGTCGTGCGACACCAGCGGGCGGATGATGGCACGGAGAAACTGCTCCTCCAGCTGGCCGACGGCGAACGGATCGAGTGCGTGCTGCTGCGAGATCATGCCGAAGGGGGTCCGCGGCGGACCGTCTGCATCAGCTCCCAGGTGGGCTGCGCGATGGGATGCGTGTTCTGCGCCAGCGGCCTCGACGGCGTCGTGCGGAACCTCACGACCGGGGAGATCCTGGAGCAGATCCTGAGGCTTGCGCACCTGTTGCCCGAAGAGGAGCGGGTGAGCCACATCGTGGTGATGGGGATGGGAGAGCCGCTGGCGAACCTCGACCGCCTGCTGCCGGCGCTCCGCGTGGCGCAGGATCCGGACGGCTTCGGCATCTCCCAGCGGCGGATCACGATCTCGACCGTCGGACTGCCCAAGGCCATCGACCGCCTCACCGCGGAGAACCCCGGCTACCACCTCGCGGTCTCGCTCCACGCGGCCGACGACCCGCTTCGCACGCAGATCGTGCCGGTCAACAAGTCGATCGGGCTGGCCGACGTGATGGCCGCGGCCGACCGCTACTGGGAGGCCTCGGGACGACGGCTCACCTTCGAGTACGTGCTGCTGGGCGGCCTCAATGATTCCCCCGTCCACGCCCGGGCGCTCGTGCGGCTGCTCGGCGACCGAGCGGCGCTCGTGAACGTCATCCCCTACAACACGGTCGCCGGGCTCGCCTACCGGGAGCCCTCGTCGGCAGCCCAGGCGACCTTCCTCGAGCTGTTGCGGAAGGCGGGGGTGAACGTGCAGGTCCGGCGACGAAAGGGCTCGCGGATCGACGCGGCCTGCGGCCAGCTCCGCCGCCTCGCGATCGGCGACCGGACGGCCGCCGACTCGACCGATCAGACCAGCCAGCCGAGCACGGCCACGATCGCCAGCACGATCCCGAGGATGCCCACGAGCCAGACGACCCAGTGAATCGTGGCATCCCGGATCCTCTCCGGGCTCTCGTGGTGGGTCGCGGCGAACACGAAGCTCGCCAGCAGGATCAGGGGCAGCCCGAAGACGAGCCCGGGAATCGTGTTCGCAAGGGGCATCATTTGCCGTTCGCCCCCTTCCTGCGGTCCTCGTCGGTCGGCATGCCGAGCGGTCCGGAAAGCGCGTCGTACACGACCAGAATGTTGAGCATGCCGGCGAGCATGGTGTAGAGCGTGCCGATCTCGAACCAGCGGCCGAGCCGACGGTGCCAGAGAGACAGTTCGTCCCCTTTGAACTGACGCAGCGGCGGCTTGTCGAAGAAGTCGTCCGGGGCGATGTCGGGGTCGGTCGCCGCGAGCTGATCCGCGTAGCGGACGGAGACGAACTGCCCCGGCCCAAGCGGCGGCGCCATGAACGTGCCGAGCGGGGGTTCGCGGGACGATCCCTGCAGGCCCATCGACTGGATCACAGCCGGCATCGCCACGAGGCCGGCGGCGGCCTGGCAGACGTAGGGCCAGCGGACCTCGCCCGGACGCCACGACGCGTAGACGACCTTGCCGCCTCCCATGAAGAGCCCGGCAAGGAACGTTCCGAGGATCGTTCCCATGAAAAGCCCCCCCTTGAACGACCGGCCCTGGTAGATCTGACCGAGGCCCGGCAGGAGCCAGGAGAGAATCGCCGCAAGCCACGGGTTCTTCAGGTCGATCGGCGGTCCGCCGTCGGGGGAAATCGCGACGACCCGGCAACCGGCGACGGCTGGGTCGGCTTTGGCTCGCGAGTCTTTCAAAGCGATTTCTCCGGGCGGATTCACGCCACCATCGACCGATGCTACCCTGACGCGTCCGGTCAGGAACATCTCCCAGGATTCTACCGCATGATCCGTCGCCCCACCGTCCGCCGCAGCGTGCTTCGCGCCGGGGCGGCCCTGCTCGTGGCCCCGTGGCTGGCCCTCTCCGTGGCCGGCTGTTCCTCGGGTTCGAAGAAGAAGAGCGTGAAGTCCCGTTCTGGACGGAAGGACAACCGCGACCCGACCCGGTTCGGATCCATGCTCATGGACAGCTACATCTCCGACCTCAAGACGGGGCCCGCGGCGAAGCAGGTCACGGCCGCCCGGCAACTGGCGAACATGGGATCCAAGGCGAAACCGGCCTTGCCACTGCTCGAAAAACTCGCGAAAAGCTCCGACAGCAACGTCAGCGGCGCCGCAAAGACCGCGGTCACCGCGATCAAGCAGGCGAAATAGCCGGCCGGTCACCGCACCTAGACACTGGACCGTGCTGCTGGACCGTGCCACCGGACCGATTCCCGATGCACCCCGCGACCTTCAACGCGATGCTCGAGCCAGCCACGTTCTACATGGGCGCGGCCCAGGAGGAGTCGCTTGCTCGCTTGGAATGGCTTCTCGAGCAGCGGCAGCGGCTGGGGCTGGTCGTCGCGGCCGGCGGCCTCGGCAAGAGTCATCTCGCGGCGATGGCCGTCCGCAGGCTCGGCGGCCTCGGGGCGGAGGCCGTGCTCTTGCCGCTTCGCGGCATCGCGGCCGGGACTTGGCTGGAGATGCTGCTCGATCGCATGCCCCTCGATCCGGCGAGCCGGGCAGAGCCGAGGCATGCCTGGCAGAAACTCGATGATCGCCTCCGCGAAAACACGCTCATGGAGCGGACGACGGCGGTCGTCTTCGATGACATCGACCATGCCCCGGCCGACGCCGTCGAGGGAATCCTCCGCCTCATCACCTCGCCGGAGCCGCGGCACTCACGGGTGCTCGTGGTCGCGACGGTGCGGCCTGAAGGGCTCGCCCGCCTCCCCGATGATCTCCTCCATCGATCCGTGGTGCGGATCGAACTCGAGCCGTGGAGTTCGGAGGAGGTGGCCGACTTCCTCGACCTGTCGGTCCGACGCGACGGCGTCGCCGCCGCGTTTTCACCCGACGCTGCGGAGACGATCGCGAGGCTCTCCGACGGCGTGCCGCGGGTCGTCTGCCAACTCGCGGGGCTCGCGGTCGCGGCGGCCACCGGCGACGGAAGCCGCCGGATCGATGCCGCCACGGTCGAGCGTTCGTGGCGGGAACTCTCCTCGGCCGGCGGTTCGCGGCCGCCGACGGACGCCAATACCGCGGAACCCAAACTGGCCGCGGAACCCAAACGGGCGGCGACCGACCGCTCGCCGCAGCAGGTCAGGGCCGTGCGGCGGCTGTGGGGCTGATGGCGGGCTCCGATGAGTGAACGCTTCTTTCTCGCGGAGGCTCCTCGCGGACCGACGGCATTGCTCGTGGGCGACGAGGCCCGTCATCTCGCCCGCGTGCTCCGCGCGAAGGTGGGTGACACGGTTCGCGTCTTCGATGGATCCGGGACGGAGTGGCCTGCCCGCATCGACTCGATCGGCAGGGATCGGGTCGATCTCGCGGTCGGCGAGCCGATCTCCCCGGCCGAGACCAGCGGCCGGTCCCTCACCCTCGCGGTCGCCCTGCCGAAGGGCGACCGCCAGAAGTGGATGGTGGAGAAACTCACCGAGCTCGGTGCGGCCCGGCTCGTCCCCCTGGTGACGAGCCGGGGGGTCGCGGAGGCGACGCAGGCCGCCGTCGAACGGCTGAGGCGTTCCGTCATCGAGGCCTGCAAGCAGTGCGGCCGCTCGACGCTCCTCGAGATCGCCGAGCCGAGGCCGCTTGCGGCCTGCGTGGCGGAGAAGCCACCTGGATCGCTCGGGCTCGTCGCGGATCCACGCGGCAAGCCGATCGGCGACGCGATCTCGCCGGCGTCCGCGAACGGTCCCGACGTGGTCGCGCTCGTCGGCCCCGAGGGGGGCTTCACGGACGAGGAATTCGCCGCGGCCATGGAGGCCGGTTTCACGGCGGTCTCACTCGGTCGCCACGTCCTGCGGGTCGAGACCGCGGCGATCGCCGTCGCCGCCGTGGTGGCCGCCACTCACCTGCGGCCGACGCTGCCGGACCGGTGAACCACGGAAAAGACGTGGAATTCCCGTCTGGCCGAAGGCTGCCGCTCGTAGCGGTCGTGACGCCCCGACCGAGCCTGTCCGGAAATCTGCTCCAGCGGGCCGGCCACGGCGTGCGGGGGGGTGGTCGCATCCGCCGATGGAGACCCTCAACCGACGGATTTGGTTCGCAGGGAGGCGACGATGCGAAGGTTCTTACCATGCTGCCTCGTGGCGGTGATATGGGCGACCGCGATGGCGGACGCCTCGGCCGCCTGGCCGTTTCGCCATATCTGGGAGCGGCGGAAGGCGGAGCTCTACTCACAGCTCTCTCGGGACGTCACGAGAAAAGTGAACGCCCGCGTCGAGGAGGCGAGGCAGGATCTCGAGGCGTCGCTTTCCGCCCGGGTCGCCGCGGAGTCGACCAAGCTCGGGGAGCAGGCGAAGGCCGAGGCGGCGGAACTCGAAAACCTCTTCGACGAGGAGCTCGAGGAGCTCGAGGCCAAGATCGACAAGACGATCGACACGAAAATCGACACGGAGACGAAGGAGCTCGACGCCAAGTTCGACAAGGAGCAGCGGGAGCTCGACCAGTCCCTGGCGTCGGAATCCAAGAAGCTCGCCGATTCCGCCTCGGCGGAATCGAGGAAGCTCGCCGAAGCCACCGAGTCGAAACAGAAGGAGGCGCTCGCGAAGGTCGAGACGGAGCTGAAGCGGATCGAGAAGCAGTCGGCGGCGGAGGTGGAGAAGCTCCTGGCGACGACCGGGAAGCGGATCGACGGCGAGATGGCGAAGCTCGACTCGGAGATGGCGAAGCTCAAGACCCGTCTCGATGGTCAGTTCGCGGCGCTCGAGAAGCGGCTCGAGTCGCAGGCCGCCGCAGCGGCGAAGGCCGCGAAGGAGCCGCCGAAGACGGCTCCCGCGACCGAACCGGCGCCGTCGAAGGGCCCCGACGAAAACCTGTTTCCCGAGGAGGCGCCGCCGAAGGCGAACTGATCGCCCCACGGGGCCATCGGCCGCTCATGCGGCCGCGGTCAGGGGCCGTCGCAGCAGGGGCATCGCTGTGGCACGTCGAGCACGAGCGTCGCCGCATAGGCGGTGCGATCGTAGCCTTCGCCACGTTCCTCCGATGCCGTGAGGTGGGCAACGACGAGGACGAGGTTGCCTTCCTTCGGCGTGAAGCTGCAGCGACCCTCGGCATCGGTCGTGCGTTCGTGCTCGTCGTCGAAATCCCCGGCGAGCACCGCGCCGCGCGGAATGAACGAGACGCGATGGCCGGCGACGGGGCTGCCGCGATGGAGCAGCCGCACGGTGATCGGTTTCCCAGGCCCGCAGTCGATGACGGGATGCGTCTCGAGCACGAGTTCGAGCGGGTGCCCCAGCGGCTTCGCATGGTCGTCGGTCGGGGGTGGTGGTTCGTCGAGCGATTCCGAGACGAGGAAGTAGGCCTTGCCCGACTTGAGCCCCCGCGCCCCGTGGCGGATGCCCTCGCGAGCATGGCTCACGCAGTGGAGCCCCTCCTTCGCGGCCACGAACCGGCCCGAGTAGAACCCCTCCCGCGGCGCGTAGCCGACATCGACGAGGTCGGGCACGAGGTCGTTCGGCTCACCCGCGGGCGGGAGCACGACGAGCGAAGCCCCCTCGAGCGACGAGAGCTTCCCGGCGACCTTGAAGTCGCGATGGTCGTTGCCGTGGTTGCCGAGGAAGAGATCGACGTGCACCACGTCCCCAGGCCGCACCATCCGGCTCGATACCTGCACCCACGTGTCGTGGGCGAGGACGGTCGCCGCATGTGCGGCGATCACGACGAGCACCACGACCCCGGTGAGCCTCCTCGGCCCGACGAGAACCTTCGAACTGCGTGCCGTGCTAATCAAGGTTCACCACCTCTCCACCATGGATGCTGTGCAGAGCCCGGTGCAACGCCGCGTCGGTGCCCTCCGCCAGGAACGCCACGTGGCCGTCGGCAAAGAGCACGTTGGCCCCGCCGTCGTGCCGGCTCTTCGGACCGAAGAAGCCCGACCAGTGGACCACGTAGTCGGGGATCGGGCTGTTGGGCGGCAGGAAGCCGTTGGTGAGGCTGTTGCCCGCGGTCGTGGCGGCCCACGCGAGCCCCCGGCCGCGCATCGCCGGGCTGCCCGCCCCGCGCCAGCCCGTGAGCGACCTCCACTGTCCTACGATCGCGTCGATGCTTTCCGTCGTAGGCGTCGCATTGCCGGGCGGCACGAGCGTGCCATTGTTCCAGCCCGTCGAGCCGTTGAGCGTGTACTGATAGGGATACGGCGGCGGCGACCCGGCGGGAAACGTCGTGTCGCTGCCGATACTCCGAACCGCCTCGCTCGCGATCACGGTCTTCGACGTGCCGTCGCTCACCTGCGAGATCCGCACCTTCGAGTTCTCGTAGACGATCCCGTCGGTGGGTTTCGAGAAGTTCCAGAGCATCCCTCCTTTCCCGTCGGCGGTCGCGCTGCCGATGCTCACCATGAAGTTGTTGCCGCCGTAGGAAAAGCCGTTCGACGTCTGCACCGGCGGCGCGGAATCGCTCGGGCAGAGAAGCACGGGGATCGGCGCCGCGAACAGGGAGGCGAAGGCGGGATTCGGCTCCTGGGAGGAGAACGATCCGCGAAAGGCCGCCTGCTTGAAATCGAAACGGCCGCAGATCGCGGCCTCCTCCATGTAGGGCAGCACCCGCGCATGGAGCGACCAGCCGCCCCCGGACGACCATGACGCCGTGCCGGACGGCGGCCGGGCGTCGGTCGGCGGAAAATATCTTCGGCCGCTCTCGTGGCTCAGGAGCCCGAGCCCGAGCTGCCGCAGGTTGCTCGCGCAGTTCATCCGCCGTGCGGACTCCCTGGCCGATTGCACGGCCGGCAGGAGCAGGCCGATGAGCGTGCCGATGATGGCGATGACGACGAGCAGCTCCACGAGGGTGAATGCCCGTGGGGCGAAGCCGCGTCGTCGGATGCGTGGGTGCATGACGACTCCCTGGGAAAGAATGGACGGAATTGGAAAGAACCAACTCAGACCACGCGGGGAGGCGGCGCGTCGGGAGCGGCCCGAAGGGACGACGCAGACTCGTGCAAGCACGGAAGGGTTTCGATGAAATCGAGCCCGGTCACGAGGGCGACGTGCGGCGGCGGAAGCGACCCGCCGCAGGAAAACCATTCCGCGACGATGCCGCCGCAGGCGAGCATCGCGCGGAGCGAGATGCTCCTGCTCGACTCCGGCTCTTCGGACGGTTCGGCCGGGTCGTCCCCGACCGGAGGCACTGCCGCGGCCTCGCAGCAATTCGTCTTCACGGCACAGGTCTTCTCGGCACAGGATGAAGTCGCCTCACAGCACGACGGCTCCGCCTGCTCGGACACCGCGGCCACCCGCCGCTGGAGCGCCGCGATCACGGCCGGCTCGACGCCGCGGGCCCGGGCCCAGGCGAGCGTCTCGGCGGGCGTGTGGCAGCAGCAGCTCGTGAAGCACTGCTCCGCCGTCGCGCAGCCGCAGGGCTTGTCCATACAGGGAAACGGCGTCGAGCGATCCTTGCCCGCGAGCCGCGTGGCGGCCGCGGAGGAAGCACGCAGCGGATCGACTCCCAGAGGCAGCGGCAGTCCAGAAACGACCAGGACGTAGCCGAATATCGCCGACCAGGTGATGACTCGTCGTAATGACGCAGCCCGAAGCATGACGAAAGCCTATGACCGGCCCGGAACACCCGCAAGAGCCGGAGGGCCGTAGCGAACGTCCGGAGACGTGGCACGGTCGGCCCCGAACCCGTTCAGAGCGACTGCAGGAACCGGATCGCGTCGGCGATCTCCCGCTCCGCGCCGACGCCATCGACCGGCTCGAGCCCGATCCAGCCGCGGTAATCCCGCTCGCCGAGCGCCGCGAGCACCGAGGGCAGATCGACCTGCCCCGTGCCGAGCACGACCGCCCTGCCCCGCCCCGCGAACGCGCCCGCCACGGCGTCGGTCGCATGCACCGCGAGGACGTGGTCACCGAGCAATCCCACGGCCTCGACCGGGTCGTGCCCGTGCACCACGAGCGAACCGGTCACGAGGTCGCATCCGATCGATCCTTCGGGCACCGCCTTGAAAACCCGGACGAGATCGGCGGGCGCGGCCCGGCCCGCCTCGGCCGCGAGCCTCGCGCCGACCCGCTCACCCCAGTGGCCGAGGTCCGCCAGCACGTCGACGAGCAGTTTCCACTTCGCCGCGTCCTCCGATGCCGGAATGTCGCCGACGTGGTTGGTGACGACGTCGCATCCCATCTCGTAGGCGAACTTCATCGCCGACTTCGTGGCGGCGATCCGTCCCTCGAGTGCTTCTTCATCGGCGTATCCGCGGCGGGTGGGAAAGGCGACGCACGCCACGACGAGCCCCTCATCGGCGAGCCACTTGCGGATCTGTCGTATTCCCGACTGTGACACCTCCTCCGGAGTCAGACCGCTTCGCACGTCGAGCTCCACGCCGTGGAGGCCGAGTTCCCTCGCCTTGCGGAGCGCATGCCGCAGCAACCGGGAGAGGGAGACCGTCGGGACCGAGAACCGGGAAATGTCCATCGCTGCCTGAAAACCTGCCGCCTTCCGTCCGCCCGGCGCGATCGGGTCGAACCGGTCCTTGACCGCGACCGCGCCCCGGCACACTCTACTCTCAATGCCGTCGCTCGACACGATCACCGCAGCGCTTCGCGCCATCGCCCCACTGGAGTTGGCGGCTGACTGGGATTCCGTGGGGCTTTTGGTGGGGCAGCCCACGAACCGGCCGATCGAGCGGGTGATCACCTGCCTGACGCTCTCGCCCGACGTGGCGAAGGAGGCGGTGGAGCGGAAGGCGGGCCTCGTCGTGACGCACCACCCCCTGCCCTTCAGGCCGATCGGCCGGCTCACGGACGACTCGATGACCGGGCGGGTGCTTCTCTCGCTCCTGTCGTCCGGCGTCGCCGTCTACAGCCCCCACACCGCCTGGGACTCCGCCGCCGGCGGGATCAACGACCAGCTCGCGCAGCTCTGCGGGCTCCAGGGAGTGCGGCCGATCCACCCCCACGCGGAGCTCCACCTCGCCGGGGTCGGCCGGATGGGGCATGCCGCCGACTCGATGTCGGTCGGGCAACTCGCCGGCAAGCTGACGATCGACCTCGACATCGATGGCTGCCACGTCGTCGGCGAGGCCTCCAGGCCCGCAGGCCTCGTCGGAATCGTCTGCGGCAGCGGGGGCGATCTCATGGCCGATGTCCGCGCCGCCGAATGCACGACGATGGTCACCGGTGAGATCCGACTCCACGCGGCCGTCGAGGCGAGGGCGTCGGGGATCGCCGTCGTCGTCGTCGGCCACCATGCGAGCGAACGCTTCGCGATGGAAACGCTCGCGAAGCGGCTCGCCGAGGCCGTGCCGGGGCTGGACGTGTTTCCCAGCGGCGTGGAGGAAGACCCGCTCGTCTGGGTCGCACGGTAACCGAATGTCGACCATGTACCTCACGGCGCTGCCGGTGTTCAACGAAGTCTCGCACGTCTCCGCCGTGCTCGACGAGGTGGTCCGGCACGCCGATCGGGTGCTCGTCATCGACGACGGCTCGACCGACGGCACCTCAGAGCTGCTGGCGGCCAGGCACGACATCCGCGTGATCCGCCACCCGACGAACCGGGGCTACGGCGCGGCGCTGGCGACCGCCTTCGCCGAAGCGGTCGCCGGCCCCTGGGAAGGGCTCGTCACGATCGACTGCGACGGGCAGCACCAGCCTCGGCTCATCCCGGAGTTCGTCGCGACGGCCCGCGATCCCGAGGTCGGCGCGGATATCGTGAGCGGAAGCCGGTTTCTCGATCCGGCGACACGGCGGGGCGAGGCACCGGCCGATCGGCGCCGGATCAACCGCGAGATCACGGCGGAGATCAATGAATCGCTCGGTCTTTCGATCACCGACGCCTTCTGCGGCTTCAAGGCCTACACGCGGCGGGCGCTCCAGTCGCTCCACGTCACCGAGACCGGCTACGCGATGCCGCTGGAGGTCTGGGTGCAGGCGGCGGCCGCAGGTCTTGCGATCGTCGAGATGCCGGTGCCGCTTGTGTACCTCGACCTGACGAGGAGTTTTGGCGGTGCTCTGGACGATGCAGTGACCCGTCTGGCCTATTATCGCTCCGTTTTGAGCCGAGCCCGTGAGGCCGTGCGCACTCGCCATCCGCCATGCCACCACTCCGTAGAACCCACCGAGCCCCCGCCGAATCGGGCGGAAGGCTGATCGATCCTGCGGTGGAGGCGATCGAGCCGTTGCTCGACAACAACCGGCTCCTGCGGGCCGCCTTCGACACGCGGATCGGCGACCTCAGGCTCTGGGAGCTCGTCGCCGCGACCCGCCGCGAGGTGCTTTCCGTCGCCGCGGAATACACCGCGAGCTATCGCGACGTCGAGCGGCCGGACGACGTGGCCGATTGGATCGCCCGGCCGATCGTCATGGGCGGGCACCAGCCGACGCTCTTCCATCCGGGCGTCTGGCTGAAGAATTTCGTCGCCGCCGCCTACGCGACGAGGCTCGGCGGCACGGCGATCAACCTCGTCGTCGACACCGACCGCTGCGGGAGCACGTCCGTCGGCGTTCCGGTCGGTTCGGGCCCGCAGGCCGACTCCGACGTGCGTCTCGAGGCGATCCCGTTCGACGTCGGCGGCCAGGAGACGGCCTGGGAGGAGCGGGGCGTCCTCGATCCCGATTGCTTCCGGTCGTTCGGCACGCGGGCCTGCCAGGCGATCCAGCCGTTCGTCCCGGAGCCGATCCTGCGGCGATGGTGGCCGCTCGTCGTGGAGCGGGCTGCCGACTCGCACAGGCTCGGGCTCGGCATCGCGCAGGCGCGGCACGCGCTCGAGGGCCGGCTGGGCTGTGACACCCTCGAGCTCCCGGTGAGCGAGATGATGCGGTTGCCGACCGTGATGGTCTTCACCGGCTACCTGCTTTCCCGCGCCCGCGAACTCCACGAGGCCTACAACGCGTCGCTGGCGGCCTACCGTCGCCGCCACCGTCAGCGGGGTGTCGGCCGACCGATGCCCGACCTGCTCTGCCTGCCCGCTGACGACTCCGGCGGCAGCTGGTACGAGGTGCCGTGGTGGATCTGGTCGAAGGACGACCATCGGCGGAGGAGGGTCTACGCCCATCTCGGCCCCTCCGACACCCTCACGCTCTCCGATCTCGAGACCGTGCGGGTCGAACTGCCGATCTCGCCGGGCACGAATCCCGCCCGCTGGGTCGACGCCCTTTCGCGGCTGGAGGAGCACGAGATGCGGCTGCGTCCCCGCGCCATCCTCACGACGCTCTTCGCGAGGGTGCTCGTGGCTGACCTGTTCGTGCACGGGATCGGGGGGGCGGCATACGACCAGATCACCGACGACATCGTGCGCAGGCTCACCGGATGCGACCCGCCCCGCTACGCCGTCGTGAGCGGCACACTTCGGCTGCCCGCCGGCCGCGGTGAGGATCCGGCCATCGAGCGGGCCCGGGCCGACGGCCTGCTCCGCGACCTCGCGTACCACCCGGAGCGGCATCTCGAGCCTCTCGCCGCGCAGCCGGCGGAGGTTCAGAAGCTCGTCGAGCGCAAACGGCAATGGATCGACACGTTTCCCACACCCGCCCTCGCTCGCCGTCGGTGCCTGGAAATCCGGGCGGCCAACGAGTCCCTTGCCGCGTTCACGATGCACCTCCGGGAACGAACGCTCGCTACCCAGGCATCGCTCGAGTCCCGCATCCACAGCTGGAAAGTGCTCTCGTCGCGGGAGTTTTCCTGGTGCTTTTTCAACGAAAAGGACCTGAAACCGTTCCTCCTACTGGAAAACACGGAAAAGATTGCCTAATGTGACGGGCAACGGATTGTTTCGCGGTTCCACGGAGAGGACGTGCCATGCAGCGTGCCAAGTCACGGCGTTCGCCCACGGTCAAGCTCACCGGAGGCCGAACGCGGCCGAAGCCTGGCTCGAAGCATGCCGTTCAGCCCGCCGAGGCCAAGCCTGCTGGCACGATCGGTCTGAAGGCCCGCCCCCGATCGCGGCAGACGGCGGTCGAACACGTCGAGATCCGCCCGGCCACGATCTTTTCCCGGCGGTCGGAAGCCAGACGTCCCGCCATCCTGCACATTCCGCAGGATACGATCCCGCATTACGAGCCGCCGAAGTGGCTCCTCGAGGAGTGCCGTGTCGCCCCCGCCCGGGCCGGTGACCAGCACGAGATCCTCCAACTCCTGGCCGGCCTGCCGGCGGCCCCCTCGAAGGCAGAATTCCACGCGGCCGTCGACCACCCCGACCACGACGCCGCGAACCGTCTCGTGGCCCGGCTGCCCGGCGGCCGGATCATCGGGCACGTGGAAGTTCTGCCCCGCCAGATTCTCGTGGGCGGTGCCCCGGTCGCGGGCGGCTCGATCGACCGGATCGCGCTGGTGCCGGAATGCCGCGGCACGGGCCACGGTCGCCGGCTCGTCGAGGCTGCCGAGGAACGCATGCGAAAGATCGGCGTGGACGTCGGCTTTTCGCGGACGCGGATCGCCGGATCGTTCCAGGGGCTCGGCTGGGCCATCCTCGGCCGAGACGCCTCGACCGTGGGCCGTCCGACCGAAATCCTCGCCCGCCTGCTCGACGGCCCTCAGCGGGACGGAGAGCCGATCACGATGCGGCAGTGGCGACACGTCGAACTGCCGGCGATCCTCCGGATCTACCGGCAGAACGCCGGCCGCTTCGTCGGGCCGCTCGACCGCAACGAGTCGTACTCCCGCTGGCTCGTCAGCCGGAGCGCGTTCGATTCGATCCTCGTGGCACTCATGGGGCAGGACCGCTACGACCTCCACGAGACGACCGCGAGGATCGTCGGCTACGCGATCCAGTCGGGCAACCGCGTGCTGGAGCTGATGGCCGACCCGGAATTTCCCGGCCTCGAGCGGGAGATTCTGGCGAGGGTCTGCGGCGAGGCGATCGAGAACGACTGGCAGGAGATTGTCTACGAGTCGAACGCCCTCGACCCGCTCCATGAAGCTGTTGCAGGTGGGGCGGTTTCCGGGGCTGGCGCCGGTTCCACGGCTGCGGGCGACCGGATGATCGTGGCCAAGCTCTTCAACCCGTTGAAGCTGCTGCAGGCGATCGCAGCATCGGTCGGACAGCGGCTTGCGTCCGCAGGCGTCCGTGAAACGGTCGAACTGGGGCTCGATGCCCCGTCGTTCCGTGGGTCGATCATCGTGGCCGACGGCACGGCCACCGTGCACCCCGGCCGGATCGGCCGCAGCTACCTCAAGATCACCGACGACGAGCTCACGCGGCTTCTGCTGGGGCAGTGCGACCCGTCCGCCGCGGCGGCCGCCGGCCGGCTCACGGCCTCGACCCAGATCGCGATCAAGTTCGCGTCGATGCTCTTCCCGCGGGTGCCGCTCTGGTGCCCGATGTGGGACGACCTGCCTGCCTGAAATTTCCGCTCACGCGCCGCTGTGGCTAATTTTCCGCTCACGCGCCGC
>JBBAVU010000050.1:0-15536 GCA_040397565.1 Pirellulales bacterium
CCGCGGGGCTATAGCCGCTCGGCGGGTAGGACGGAGGGAAGGTTCCCATGTCGGCCGTGGCGACCGTGACGCCGCCTCGGTACTTGGCGCCAAACGGCCGCACCGACCGTGCCGGCACGTAGTCGACCGGATCGACGGTGCTCGCGTTCTGCTGCACGGTGAACACCGACACGAGCCCGCCGCGGCTCTGTCCGGCGACGAGGTCGGTCGTGCCGTCGCCCGTCACGTCGCCGACGGCGACCTCCACGCCGCTCCGGTACGACTCGCCGAACGGGAAGAAGGAGTAGCCGGAGAGCGGCACGCCGTCCTGGCTGAAGACGCGGATCTCGCCCGGGCGGCCCGGGCCGGGCGCCGTAATGATCTCCGGCACCCCGTCACCCGTGACGTCGGCGCCGTACACGCGAACGCCGCCGCGGAAGTTCGGCTCGTAGGCGAGGAACGAGGCCTTTTCGGCTCCCGTCACCGGGTCGATCACCCGCACGAGCGGCGTCGAATCGCAGCCGGCGTCGTTGCCCAGGATGATCGCCGGCGTGATGTCGACGCCGATGACGTTGGTCGAGGTGTCGTTGGTCGGGTCGGGGTCCCTGGCCAGGTCCGTCGGCGCGACGGTCGCGGTGTTCGTGATCGAGGAGGTGATGCCCGAGAGCGTCTGGGCGACCACGGTGTAGATGGCCGTACCCCCGACGGCGAGGTCGATGATCTCGCCGATGCTGCCTGTTCCCGACGCCGCGCCGGTGCTGCCAGTGCCACTGAAGGAGGCGGTCCAGGTGGCGGTGGCCACGTCGAAGATCGACGGGTCGAGCGTGTCGACGATCGAAGCCTGGGTTGCGAAGCTCGGGCCGTTGTTGGTGACCGTGATCGTGTAGGTGACCGGGAACGGCGCGGTGCCCGCCGCGTAGTTCGTCCGGTTGGCGACCTTGGCCACCCCAAGGTCGGTCACCGCGATCGGCTGCGTCGTGACGGTCGAGGTGTTGTCGCCGGGATTCGGGTCGGTGATGCCCGGCGGCGGCACGGTGGTGGCCGTGTTCTGGAACACGAGGTTCGACGGCCAATTCGGCCTCGTGTCGGCGACGATCGTGAAGGTGATCCGGTCGTTCGCGGCGAGGTTCACCGGCACGGACGAGAGGCTGCCGCTGCCCGAGGGCCCCGCCGCACCGCTGGAATAGACCGAGGTCCAGGTCAACCCGTCGAGCAACGCCGCGAAGGAGGAGAAGTCGTCGTTCACCAGCGCGCCGGTGACGGCGGTCGGGCCGGCGTTGGAGACGACGATCGTGAAGGTGGCGTTCTCACCCGGCGTGAACGACGCGGCCGTCGACTTCACGACCGAGAGGTCTGCGGCCGGGGGCGTGGCGATGCCGACGCTCCCCTCGGCCTCGAGCGGCAGCTGCGACAGTTCGCCGGTCGCCGTGGCCGATGCGGTGTTGGTGATCACGGTTCCCGGCAGCAGACCGGCGGCGACGACGACGTCGAAGGTCACCGTGGTCGACTGTCCGGCGGTGAGCTTGCCGCCCACGCCCGGCCCCCCGGCTCCGGCGCCGAGTTGGAACTGCACCGTGCCGGTGCCCGCAAGGTATTCCCCCTGGTCGCCGTCGCTCGCGTCCGTCTTAGGGCCGGCGTTGGCGCCGTTCGTGATGCGAAGCGAACCCGGCTTGTAGCTGGTGTTCGTCGGGACGAGATCGGCGAGGATCACGTCGATGGCCGCCTCGCGGGGCGAGACGCCGTCGCCGGCGGCATTCGAGACGGTGATCGTGTACCGCAGCACGTCGCCCGCTTCGACGACTCCCCCGTTGACGTCACGGACCTGCTTGCCGACCGCGAGGCTCGCCGGCAGGACGAGCGTATCGGTGTCGGTCGCGGTGTTGTCGCTCAGGTCGGCATCGGGGTAGTCGGCAGGGCCGCTGACCGTGACCGTGTTCGTGAGGTTGCCCGTGGCTTCGGGGCGGACCGAGGCTGTGACCGTGAACGTGGCCGTGCCGCCGTCGAGCAGGTTGAGGGCCACGTCGATGTCGCCCGAGCCCGAGGTCGGGTTCGTGAAGGCCGAGCCCGCGCTGTACGCCACCGTCCAGGTGACCGAGGAGAACTCGGCGGGCATCACGTCGACGACCCGCGCCGTGGCCGCGCCCACGAGGTCCGACGGGCCGTTGTTGGCGACCACGATCGTGTAGGTGAGATGCGTGCCCGGCACGTACTGGGTCTTGCCGTCGGTCTTCGTCACCGACAGGTTCGCGGCGGTGGGCGGGGCGGGGATGTTCGCCGAATCGATCGCGGTGAGCGAGAGTCCCGACGTGCGGCCGCGGTACGAGACCTCGGCGGTGTTCTCGACGAGCGTGCCGACGGGAAGCGGCGAAGAGTCGACGACGACCTGGAACGTGACCGTGGTCGACTGCCCCGGGGCGAGGGTGCCACCCTTGGGGATGCCGGTGCCGGCGCCGGCACCCGTGCCGAGCTGGAACCAGACGGCATTCGTGCCCGAGAACCATTCCCCCTGGTCGGCGTCGACGGCGTCGGTCTTCACGCCGGCGTTTGCGCCCGAAACGATCTGGAGCGACCCCGGCTTGAAGGTGGTGTGGGTGGGAATTGCGTCCTGGAGGAGAACGTTCACCGCCGCGTCGAGGGCATCGGCCGCGTTGCTCACGACGATCGTGTAGGTGAGCACCTCGTTCGGCTCCGCGAGGCCGTCGCCGTCGGCGTCGGCGACCGACTTGTCGACCGTGACATCCGGCGCGAAGAGCTCGATGGCGCTCGTCACGACGCCCGGATAGTAGGTCTCGCCGCCGGTCGTGAGGCTGATGGTGGCGCCCGTGGCCCCGTTGGCGATGACCCCGTTGGCGGCGACGAGGTCGGCGTCGAAGCCCATCTGGTTGACGTAGTTCGGCTCCTTCGTCGACACGAGGCTGCCGCGGTTGGAGATCGTGCTGTTGAAGAAGTTGTTCTTCGGGTTCGCGGCGTCCTGCAACTGCACCGGTCCCTTGCCGCCGTCGAAGAGCACCTTGTCGCCCGAGTAGCCGAGGTCGCCCTCGTAGGTGATGAACCCGAGCGTCGCGTTCACCGGGCCGCTCGGGGGCGCCTTGAAGCCTTCGATCCGGATGTCGATCGCCGGGTCGTTATCGTTCACCGAGCCGTATCCGTCGAACACGGTGAGGTTGCGGGCCGGCTCCCCGGGGGCCTGGTAGGCCACGACGAGCGACCAGCCGGCGTACTTGTCGTCACTGTCGGCGATCGCCCGCACGTTCGCCACCATATAGCGGCCGGCTCCCCCGTCGTCCGACTGCACGATGGAAGTCACGTCGAGAAAGGCCTGGTAGCTGCTGCCAGTCGTGCCGATCGTCGCGCCGGTGAGGTCGCGATAGGAGGCGTCGCCCGGGGCCATGAGCTTCACGCTGTTGCGAAACTGTGTCTGCCCGCCCGGCGGGGCTGAATTGCTCGTCCGGCCGCTCCAGTAGAGGCCGGCGAAAAGGACGCTCGCGCCGGCCGGCAGCACGAGTTCCGCGGCGCTGGAGTTGAACGTGGCCGGATCGGCGTCGATGTCGACGTAGGCCATCTGGAAGTCGTTGTTGTTGACCTCCGATCCCACGCCGTTCTGCGCGTCGATCGCCGCCTGGCCGGCGCTGGCCGGGGCGGTCATGAGCGTGTTGGCGGCGAAGGTGATGTCGCCGGTCGTGTCGGCGGTGAACCGCACGCCGAAGGGCGTCGTGACCGCCAGGGCGAGCCGCCGCTCGAGCGGTTCCTGAGCCAATGGTCGCGGCGCTCTCGCAATGCTTCCGCTCCGGCGGCGAGACCATGTCGCCCGTCCACCCGACCTTCTTCCAGCCGACTCCGCCATGATCGATGACCTCCGGGGAAACCTCGTCGCGGATCCACCCGGGGGGCGCACCGCTCTCCGTCGAGACTAAACAGCCGTCATAGCCGGAGCAATCAGCCGGATGCGGCCCATGTTTTCCGGCCTCCCCGGGCCGCCGACTCATCTCGGCTCGTCCGCGAGCCGATGTCACCTTTGGGGTCGGATCTCGGGGTGGAGGCGGAGAAAAGCGTGAAGGTGCGGGGGGCGTCAGGCCCGGGCTCTGTTCGTGGGTTGGTCGCGCGGGCATGGCTCGCGGCGTCGGTCGTTTCAGCGGCCGCTTCCGCGGCGGCGGCCGAACCGTTGCCCGACGTGTCGATCGTGGGCTCGCCGACCAGCCGCGTCACGCTCGACGACGACTGCATGCGGGCGCTCCGCGACTGCTGCTGTCCCGGCTGGACGCACTACGCGGTCTTCGACGCGCTCTTCCTCCAGCGAAACGCCCAGATCGGCGATCGGCCGCTCGTCGTGAACCTCGACACCGGCGCCGCGGCGATCTCAACGCAGGACCTGCAGCCCTCGATCGGCAACGGCGTGCGGGTCTTCTACGGATCGCTCGTGACCGACTCGTTCGGCTGGGAGATCGGCTACCTCGGCGTCTACGGCATGTTCGGCGAGGCGACGGCGACGGGGAACCAGAACCTCGAGATGGCCCCGCCGCTCGGCCCGAGCATTCCCGCCCTCGATTTCGCCGACTCGGCGCGGGCGACCTACCTCTCCACGCTCTCGATGGCGGAGTTCAACCTCTTCCGCTACGACTGCCGCACCGAATGCGGCCCTCGCTGCCGGGAGAACTGCCACTGCGTCGACTGGCTGGCCGGCTTCGTCTGGGCCGGCCTCGACGAGCGGGCGGGCCTGACCACCGTCTGCTGCGATCCTCCCGAGCCGACCCGCTACGCCGTGCGGTCGAGCACGAACTACTTCGGTCCGCAGGTCGGCATGCGGGGCCGCCGGCAGTGGAACCGTTGGGCGGTCGAGGGCTTCTGGAAGACCGCGGTCTGCGGCACGTCGGCCTACCAGGCTGCCGATCCGATTCTGTCGGAGGGGGATGTCGTCGTTCGCGACGCGCAGTCGGCGACCACCGGCGGCGTGGCGTTCATCGGGAGCCTGAACGGCACGCTGGTCTACCGGCTCACCGACGTCTGGGGAATCCGGGCCGGCTACAACCTCATCTGGCTCACCAACGGGGCGCTCGCCCCGGTCCAGTGGGATTTCACCGACACCGACTCGTCGGGCAGCCGCATCAACGACAATGGCACGCTCTTTCTCTCGGGCGTGAACCTCGGGCTCGAGGCCCGCTGGTAGTCCCCCGCGGCCGCATGAGGCCCGCCGGCCGGGTACTGGCATCGGACCGATTTTCAGTCAAAAATCGGGTTCTCTTCCCGTTCACTCCCCCGGACCGCTCTCGCAATGACGCGACTCCCTTTCGCCTCCCTTCTTGCCATCTCGCTGCTCGCCGCCTGCCTCCGTGGAGCCGTCGCGGACGACTGGCCGCAGTGGGGAGGCGATCCCCAACGGAACATGGCGGCGGATGAACCCGGCCTGCCCGACGACTTTCATCCCGGCCGCAAGAAGCGGGATCGGCTCGGCTTCGACCCGGCGACGGCCCGCAACGTGCGGTTCGTCGCGCGACTGGGCTCGGAGAACTACTCGTCGCCGGTGGTGGCCGGCGGGCGGGTCTACATCGGCACCAACGACGAGGAGATCGACGACCCGAGGTTCGAGCCGACGCGGGGGGGCGTGCTCCTCTGCCTCGACGAGCGGACGGGCGAACTCGTCTGGCGGCTCGTCGTGCCGCGGCTCGAGATCGACCGCTCGAAGGTGAGCGAGGACTTCGACGACATGAACCTCGGCATCTGCTCGACGGCCACCGTCGATGGCAACCGCGTCTACGTCGTCACGAACCGATGCGAGGTGCTCTGCCTCGACGTCGCCGGCATGGCCGACGGCAACGTGGGCCCGTTCACCGCCGAGGCGTCGTTCTCGGTGCCCGAGGGCCGCGATCCGATCGAACTCGGAGCGAAAGACGCCGACATCGTCTGGCGGTTCGACATGCTCCGCGACCTGCCGGTCTTTCCCCACGACGCCACGAACTGCTCCGTGCTCGTCGTGGGTGACCATCTCTATGTCGGCACGGGCAACGGCGTCTATGACGGAAAGGTCGTGCTGCCCACGGCGGCCTCGCTCGTGGTGCTCGACAAGCGGACCGGCCGGCTACTCGCCCGCGACGACGGCACGCTGAGCGCGGACGTCTTCCACGGCCAGTGGTCGTCGCCGGCGATCGCCGCGACGAAGGATCGCATGCTCGTCGTCTACGGCGGCGGCGACGGGTTCTGCCATGCGTTCGAGCCATTCGTGGCCCGACCCGGCGGTCCCGTTCCGGCGATCCTCGCGCGTGCCTGGAAGTGCGACTGCAACCCGCCGGGCTACCGTTCGCGTGGAGGCGAGCCGATCGACTACTGGGCGCTCGTCCGCGGCACGGTCGGCAAGGAGCTCGACGGCGACGGCCTTCTCGTGAGTCCGAGCGAGGTGATCGGCACGCCGGTCATCATCGGCAATCGGATCTACGTGGGCATCGGCCAGGATCCGGTCCACGGCCCCGGCCGCGGGGCGCTCTCGTGCCTCGACGTCGATGGCAGCGGCGACGTCAGCGGTACGGGCGTCCGCTGGCACTACACGGGCATCGGCCGGTCGCTGTCGACCGTGTCGGTGGCCGGCGGCCTCGTCTATTGCGCGGAGCACGCCGGCAAGGTCCACTGCCTCGACGCCGAGAGCGGCTCGCTCGTCTGGGTGCACGACACCCGCGAGGAGATCTGGTCGAGCACGCTGGTGGCGGACGGGAAGGTCTTCATCGGCACCCGCAAGGGGCTGACCGTGCTGGCGGCGGGCCGCGAGCGGAGGCAGATCGCCGAGATCAAGCTCGGCACCCCGGTGTGGTCGGTGCCCTGCGCGGCCAATGGCACGCTCTTCGTCGCCTCGCAGAAGAACCTCTGGGCCGTGGCCCGACCCCCCTCGCGGTGAACCCGCGGGATCGTCGTCAGCGGCCTTCGCCCGCGCGGAAGCGGACGACGAGCGAGTCGTAGCCGAGCGGCCGGTCGTACGCGGTCGTGTGCTCGACGCGATCTCGCTTCGAGAGGAGGTCGATCCCTCCGACCCTCCGGCAGAGCACCTCGAGCAGCGTCCGCACGACGGTGCGGGCGTGCGCGGCGCCGAGGCAGAGGTGGATGCCGAAGCCGAAGGCGACGTGCGGATTGGGACGCCGGTCGAGCCGGATCTCGTCAGCGGCGTCGAAGACCTTCTCGTCGAGGTTGGCCGAGGCCCAGCAGAGCGACGCCCGGTCGCCGGCCTTCACGGCCATGCCGTGGACGTCGGTGTCGACAGGGCAGGCCCGGCCGATGTGCGTCAGCGGCATGAACACCCGGAAGAACTCCTCGCTCGCATGCACGATCCGCTCGGGGTCGGCCCGCAGGAATTCGAGCGCCTCCGGCCGGCCCGCGAAGTAGCCGATCACCGACGACACCGTGTGGATGATCGTGTCGCGGCCGCCGGCGAACATGAGGTTGGCGAAGCCGAGCATCTCCTCGCGGGAGAGCGGCCGGCCGTGGAAGGCCGCCTTCGTGAGCAGGCCGTAGAAGTCGTCGCCGGGCGCCGCGGCGGCCCGGTCGAACTGCTCGTTCAGGTACCGTTCGAGCTCGGCCGCCTTCTCGATCCCCTTCTCGCCATGGAAGACGTGCACGCCCCAGGCGATGAACCTCTCGGCCTCCGATTCCGGCACGTCGAGCAGCACGGTGAGCGCCCGCGACTGCAGCGGCAGGGCGAATTCCCCCACCGCCTCGATCGAGTCGCGGGCGATCGCCTCGGCCACGAGCCGTTCCGTGATCGCCTCGACCCGGGCCACGAAGGCCGGCTGCTTCGCCCGCAGGAAGAAGGGCTCGACGAGCTTCCGGTAGTCGGGCTGCTGCGGTGGATCGACCTCGATCGGCAGCTGCCTCACCGAGCGGAGGTGCTCCTCCGAGGGAATCGGCACCCGGAAGGCCGCGTCGGAGCTGAAGGTCTTCCAGTCCTTTGCCGCCTTCCGCACGTCCTCGTGCCGCAGGATCATCGGGATGATCTCCCGATCGGTCGGCAGGCCCAGCACGCCCGAAGTGCGGCGAGGCTCGCGGAACGGGTCGGGAATGTCGGACATCGTCGGAGTTTTTCGAGGGGCCCGGTTCGTGAGGGCTCGGAGTATACGATAAGAACCTGGCACCGACGGAACCCATGGCCGATCCGGATCCCACGACCGACGCCACACCGACCGCCCGGAGCGTGCGTCACCGCGTCCTCGTGGTGGACGACATGCGGCTCGTCGGACGGGCCGTGCAGGAGATGCTCGCCGGTGAGACCGATACCGAGGTGCACTACCGGCAGACCGCCGCGGAAGCCATCGAGGCCGTCACCGCCGTCCGGCCCACGGTGATCCTCCAGGATCTCGTGATGCCCGACGTCTCCGGGGAGGAGATGGTGCGACGCTTTCGCGGAATGGCGGAGACGGCGGACGTGCCGATCATCGTGCTGTCGGCCGTCGAGGAGCCCGCCACCAAGGCCAAGCTGCTCGCGGGCGGTGCGAGCGACTATCTCGTGAAGCTGCCGGACCGGGTGGAACTCGTGGCGCGGGTGCGGCTCCATTCGGAGGGCTACGCCCGGCTCCTCGAGCGGAACGCCGCCTTCACGGCGCTCGAGCAGGCCAACGTCGATCTCGACCGGGAACGGGAGCGGGCCGACCGGCTGCTGCACGCCATCCTGCCGCGGCCGATCGCCGAGCGGCTGAAATCCGGCCCGCAGGTCGTCGCCGACCTGCATGCGGACGTGACCGTCCTCTTCGCAGACATGGGCGGCTTCACCGCGTTCACGGCAAGGCACCCGCCGCGGGACGTGGTCGCCCTCCTCGACGAGATCTTCGGGTGCTTCGACCGGCTTGCGCTCGAGCACGGCGTCGAGAAGATCAAGACGATCGGCGATGCATGGTTGGCCGTGGCCGGACTCCCGGTGCCACGGCCCGATCACGCGACGGCGATGGCCGACCTGTCGCTCGCGCTCCACGAGTCGTTCGGGAAGATCACCGCCCGGCACGGCCTCTCCGTGCACCTGCGGGTGGGCATGCACTCGGGGCCAGTGGTCGCCGGCGTGATCGGCCGGGAACGCCCCGCCTACGACCTCTGGGGAGACACGGTCAACGTCGCGAGCCGCATGGAGTCGCATGGCGAGCCGGGCCGCATCCATCTCACGTCCACGACTGCGGCCCTGCTCGGCGACGCGTTCGTCGTGGAGGATCGCGGCGAGATCGTCGTGAAGGGCAGGGGGGCGATGCGGACGGCGTTTCTCGTGGGCCGCCGGCCGAACATCCGCACCGACGGATAGAACGGATAGAACTGTTTCCACTCGAGGGTCGGCACGCCGTGCCGCACCTGCCCGCCGTCCGAGAACCACCGGCCAATGCAGTCATCGCCACCGCCAATCGACACGAAAGCCCGCGTCGCATGGATTCTGCTCGACTGGGCCGCGAGCGCGTTCTCGACCGTCTTGATCACGCTCGTGGTCGCCTACGTCGAGAAGATCGTGATGCCGGACGGCGGCTGGGGCATGTCGGCCGGCATCGTCTGGGCCTGGACGCTCTCGGCGGCGATGCTCTGCTCCGCGGTGATCGCGCCGATGGCCGCGGCATGGGCCGATCGCCACGACGCCCACCAGCGGGCGGTCGTCGTCGGCACGCTCATCGGCGCCGGCGGCCTGCTCGCGCTTGCCGCGATTCCACCGGGCTTCCGGATCGCCGTGCTCGCCGCAGTCGTGGTGGCCTGCGTCGGCTTCGACGTCGCCCAGGTGTTCACGGGAAGCCTGCTGCCGCGACTTGCCGCCGGCGGCGACGCCGACCGCCTCTCCGCCCGGGGCTTCGCGGCCGGCTACGCGGGGGGCGCGATCGCGCTGGCTGCGGCGACGGCGATCGTCACCGGCCGCGAGCGGCTCGGACTCGATGCCGCGGGCGGCCTGCGGCTCGCCTTTGCGGCGACGGCGGCCTGGTGGCTCGCGTTCTCCTTGCCCGCCGCCATCGTCCGTTTTGCGGGAGTCGCCGGCGGAGTGCGCCGCCCGATCGCGGTCCGCGAGCTCGTCGGCTTCGCGCGAAGCCTCGGTGGCGGTGGCAGCTCGGCGGGAGACCGCCGGTTCGCGTCGGTGCTCACGGGCGCGATGCTCGCCCTCGGGGCCATCCAGACGGCGATCGCCCAGTTCACGAGCCTGGCGATCCAGCGGTTCGATCTCGACGGGCCGGCGCTCGTACGGCTGGTGCTGCTCGTGCAGGCGGTCGCGCTGCCGGGGGCGCTCGGCATCGGCTGGCTCTCGACCCGCTTCGGGAGGTGGGCCGCCACTTTGGTGAGCATCGGAGGCTGGATCGCGGTGCTCGTGCTCGCCTGGTTCGTCCGCACGCCGACGGAGCTCTACTGGCTGGCGGCGCTCCTGGCGGTCGTGCTCGGCGGAGCCCAGAGCCTGCTCCGGGCAGCGGTCGCCTGCCTCGCGCCGGAGGGGAACGCCGGCGTCACGTTCGGTCTGCTGCAGGTGGGCACGAAGCTCGCCGGCTGCGGGGCCGGCGTCGTGTTCGGAGCGCTGCAGCTGGCGACCGACGTACCGCAGGCGGGCCTCGTGTCGCTTGCGGCCCAGCTTGTCGCGGCCTGGTGGCTGTTGCGGCGGATGGCGTGAGCCGACGGCGAACCCTTGAACCGCCTGGGTCTCGGCGTCACGCTGAAGCCATCAGGTTCGCTTCGCCCACGACCATCAGTCCGGAGAAATCCCATGCCGACCCGCCTCTGCGTCGCCGCCGTCGCGACCGCCTTCGCCCTCGCCACGGCCCTCGTCGCGTCGGCCGCGCCGGCCGACCGCATCATCCGCGGCGGCCCGATCGTCACGGTCGACCCCGCCCGGCCCACCGCGGAGGCTGTCGCGATCGCAGACGGCAGGATCGTGGCCGTCGGCACGGAGGCGGAGGTGATGAAGCATGCGGACACGTCGACGGCCATCACCGAACTCGAGGGGAAGACCCTCGTGCCGGGCTTCATCGACGGCCACAGCCACTTGATGTCGGTGATCGAGGTGCAGGTGCAGGCGCTCTGCGCGTCGCCGCCGTTCGGCCCCTGCGGGAGCGTGGCCGACGTGATCGAGAAGCTGAAGGACCTGCGTGATCGCCGGAAGATCGCCCCGGGGGCGTTCGTGAGCGGCTACGGCTGCGACCCGACGCTGCTCGAGGAGAAGCGATGGCCCACGAAGCAGGAGCTCGACGCGGCGTTTCCCGACAATCCCGTCATCCTCGTGCATGTCTCGGGCCACGGCGCGATGCTCAACTCCAGGGCGCTCGCCGCCTTCGACGTGACCGCCGCCACGCCCACGCCCCCCGGCGGCGTGATCGGCCGCGAGAAGGGATCCATGGAGCCCGACGGCCTGCTTTTCGAGACGGCCTTCCTGCCGATCTTCGGGAAGACGCCGGGGCCGAGCGCCGACGAGCGGCTCGCGCTGCTCGTCCGGGGGCAGGAGCTCTACCTCCGCGCGGGCATCACGACTGCGCAGGAAGGGGCCACGCTCAAGGACCAGCTCGACCTGCTGCGGCTGGCCGCCGACCGCGGCCTGCTCAAGCTCGACGTCGTCGCGCTGCCGTTCATCACCGATCTCGACGCGATCTTCGGGAAACAGCCGCCCCGCAACGAGCCAGCCTACCGGAACCGGCTGCGGATCGGCGGCGTGAAGATCGTGGCGGACGGCTCGCCGCAGGGCCGCACCGCCTTCTTCACCACGCCCTATCTCGACGGCGGCCCGGCGGGGCAGAAGGACTGGCGGGGCGAGCCGACCTTTCCTCAGCCCACCCTCAACGACATGGTGAAGCGGGTCTACGACGGCGGGGCGACGTTGTTCGTCCACTGCAACGGCGACGCCGCGATCGACGCGCTCCTCGAGGCCCATCGGTTCGCCTCGGGAGACGATCCTGCCAAGCCGCGAGGCACCGTTGCCGTCCACTCGCAGTTCGTGCGGCCCGACCAGCTCGCGAAGTTCCGGACGTGGGGCATCACGCCCTCCTTCTTCACGCTCCACTGCTTCTATTTCGGAGACACGCACGTGGCCAACCGCGGCCAGGCGCAGGCCGAATTCATCAGCCCCATGAAGTCGGCCCGCGGGCTGGGCCTCCGCCCCACGAACCACACCGACTTCAACGTCTCGCCGCTCGACCAACTCTTCACGATCCACACCGCGGTGAACCGGACGACGCGTTCCGGGCGGCCGCTCGGCACCGACGAGCGGATCACGCCCCTCGAGGCCCTCGAGGCGATCACGATCGACGGGGCCCGGCAGTACGGCGAGCAGGAACGCAAGGGCTCGATCGAGGTCGGGAAGGTCGCCGACTTCGCCGTCCTGACGGGCAATCCGCTGACCGTGGCCCCCGACAGGATCGAGGCGATCAGCGTCGCCGAGACGATCAAGGACGGCGTCACGGTCTGGCGGTTGACCGAGAAGGACGTCGCCCGCTGACCCGCCGGATCGCCCCGGCGGCGACGGCCCCGGCGAGCAGGATCCAGCCTGAGGGTTCGGGAACGATCGACCAGGCGATGGCGTAGTTCGTCGAGAGCGTTCCGCCGGTGGTGTTGTAGACCGGGTCGAGGCCGAGCACCCGCAGCGCGTAGTTGCCGTCCTCCGGAATGGAGGTCCGCAGGAACTCGACCGATCCGTAGGGGGAGATCGATTGGGCGATCAGCTTCTCGCCGCCGGCCGCGTCGGTGCGGATGAGTTGGAGCGTGAGGTCGGCGAGGGCGGTGTCGGCGGCGGAGTTGACCGTGTCGCCGAGCGTCCGGTCGGCGAACCAGGTGACCGACGCCGTGATCCGGTTGAAGCCGGCCGTGAGCCGCTCGGTGAACGCGTAGGTGTTGGCGTTGCCGGCCGTGCCGCTCGTCTGGCCGACGACGCTGCCGAGATCCCAGCCCCTCGACTCCAGCCCCGATCCCCCGCCTGAGCCGAAGAGGCCCATGGTGGTGCCTTCCCCGACGATCAGCGTGCTTCCGACGACGACCGGATCCCCGACGTAGAGCCGGTAGGCCCCGGCGAGGTCGAGCATGCCCGAGCCGGTCGCCTGGTCGAGCGGCTGGGTCGTGGTGAGCACGCCGCCGACGTGCTGCTGCCCGTTGTTCCAGCCTGCGGGGGCCGTCGCGCTCGTCATGAGCACCGCCTTGATCACCCGCGCGTCGAGCATCTCCGTGGTCGTGAGGGGAACGGCGGGCGCGACGAACTTCGCTGCGTCGATCATGAGCGCGGCGCCCCCGGCCACGAGCGGCGCGGCGAAACTCGTGCCGGCCATGCCGCCGAAATAGAGGTCCGTCGCGTCGGCGCCGGCATTGGTGCCCGTGACGTTGCCGCCGGTATGGCCGAGGTAGGCGGCGAGCCCCAGCTGGGCCCCCGGCGCGGCGATGTCGACGGTCGCCCGGGCCGCGGTGGCCGTCGTCATGGTGACGGGGTTGTAGAAATCCCCGGGGCCGCGGCTCGAGAACGACGCCACCTGGTCGTAGAAGGGCTGCGTGGAGCCGGTCATCGTGGCCGCCACGGAGATGCCGTTGTAGCCGCTCGCCGGGCCGCCCACGGTGTTCGCCGTCGGCCCCGTGTTGCCCGCCGACATCACGACGACGACGTTGTTCTCCTTCGCCAGCGCGTCGATCGCGATCGTGCCCGGATCGCTGCCCGCGGAGTCGGTGTAGCCCCAGCTGCTGTTGACGACGTTCGTCCGCACGGTTCCCGAGCCGGTGACGATGCCACTTCGCATCGACTTCATGTACGGATAGAGGAAGCTCGTGTCGGTGACGTTGAAGCCGTTGCTGAAATACCCCGGCTCCGGCGGCGGCTCCCACGACGTGGCGATCGCCCCCGACCAGAGCTGCGCGGTCGGGGCGACGCCGACCTGGTACCAGTAGCCCTGGCCGAGGCCGCCGAGGGCGTGGCCGACCGCGGTGGCGTGGTAGTCGAACTGGCCGAGCTGCGTCGTGCCCGTGGCCACGATCGCCGGGTCGGCGATGTACTGCGAGACGCGGCCGACGAGCGTTTCGTGGAGGTTCCAGATCGCGCCGGCCTCGATGTTCGTGACGACGGCGCGGCTGCCGAAAAAGCCCATGTCGTAGAACTGCGTCGCGCCGACGACCTCGTTCACGTTGGCGAAGTACTGCGGCGGGCCTCCCCCCACGACGGCCCACGCCGGGGATGCCGCGGCAAGCAGCAGGGAAGCGGCTGCGAGCGTCGGGACGAAGCCGCGAGGCCAGCCGAGCGCGCGCGACCGGTCCATCTGCCACTCTCCGCCCAGAGGTTGAGTTCCCGGTCGTGCCACTGCAAGCCATCCGCGGATCGGATCGCCCGACGCCGTACCGCGGCCCTTGCCCACTGTTCGAGACTAGTTCAAGGGGTGGACCGGTCGCAACCCTTCGGCGATCATTGCACTGAAACCGCGTGCGTTCAGGTCCGAGATACCAACGGTGTGCCACCACGGCGAGGGGGGCTCAAATGTCGAGGAACCGATCATCGTGGAGAGCGTGGCTGCTCGGAGCGTGCGCGGTGCGGATGATCTTCCTGCCCGCATGCGCGGCTGAAGATCCAACTCGTTCTGCTCCGGGCGATGGCCTGCGGGTCTTCGTCATGGGGCACAGCTTTCACATCTTCGTCGCCGACCGCCTGAAACCGCTGGCGGATGCAGCGGGCATCTCCGGGCACGAACTGGTCGGCCGGCAGATGATCGGCGGTTCGAGCGTGCGGCAGCACTGGGATCTGCCCGACGAGCAGAACAGGGCCAAGACGGCGCTCGTCGCCGGCGACGTGGACGTGTTGACCATGTCACCCAACTGGATGGTGCCCGACGACGCCGTCCCGTTCTTCACCGACCTCGGCCTCGAGCACAATCCCGACTTGCGGGTGCTCCTGCAGATCTCCTGGATGGCCTTCGACCACTGGGAGCCGATCGGCAGCCCGAACCTCTGGAATCCCGCCCGGAAGATTCGCCTCAACGAGGAACGCGACGGCCGCCCGCTCGATGGCCCGCGGGCTGCGAGCGCCGCGATCGCGGCGGTGATCGAAAGGCAGGTCGCCGACATCAACAGGGCGCGGGGCCGCCGTATCATCCAGATCGTCCCGGTGCATGAAGCCGTGATTCGTCTGCGGGAGCAGGTGGCTGACGGGGCCGTGCCCGGCATCGCCCGGCAGTCGGAGTTGTTCACGGATCCGATCGGCCATGGCACGCCGCCGGTCGCGGCACTGGCCACCTACTGCAACTTCGCCTGTCTCTACGGACGCTCACCCGTCGGGCTCGACGACGGTGATCGGCGGCTCGACAGGATTCATCCCGAGCTCCGCCCGATCCTGCAGCGCATCGCATGGGACGTGGTGACAGCCAACCCGTCGTCGGGTGTGACGAAAGCCGGATTCGCGGTGCCGCCTCCGCGGCAACAGCCCGTCCGTTGAACCACGAGAAGCGATCTTCGGTCGTGACGCTCTCCCCGTTTCTTGATCCATCGGGGCTGTCAGGTTTTTTCTTTTTGACCGCACAGACCTCCGTCGGCAGCTTTCCAGGGGGCGTGCCGAAGACCCTACACCGCGACGCCATTGACCTTCTTGTTCGACGGCAGTTCGCCGGCGATCCCGTCGGCCTGGAAGCCGA
>JBBAVU010000051.1:0-11405 GCA_040397565.1 Pirellulales bacterium
TCACCACCCGCTTCGCCTTCGGCTCGTGGTGCGGCAGCCCGGGCAGCCCCGGCATGCCCCCGGAGGCCGGCGTCGCCGACGCCGCGGCGACCGCGTCGCGCCGGAGGAGCGATGCGAGCGCCACCGAACCGATCCCCATGCCCGCCGAGCCGAACAGCCGCCGGCGGGTGACACGCTGGATGTTTTCGAGGTGCATGTCGCTCATGTCGCTACTCCCGCGTGAGGGCTTCGTCGAGGTTGAGGATGGCGAGGCAGACGCTCGTCATCGCGGCGTGGCCGGCCGGATCGAGCGACGTGTCGCGGGAGCTCTGGCCGACGGCGAGCAGCCGCTTCACGGCGTCCATATCGGTGCCGTAGAGCTCGAGCTGACGGGCGTGCATCCGCTTGAGCGCCTCGAGGTCGTAGGGGGTCGGCGTGCGGCCGAGGATGCGACGGAAGGCATGCGTCAGCCTGCCGTCGAGATCGCCGGCGGCCTTCATGCTCTTCTCCGCGAGCACCCGCGACGCCTCGACCCAGGTCGGATCGTTGAGCGTGGTGAGCGCGTGGAGCGGCGTGCTCGTGCGGCTCGCGCGGACGGTGCAGGTCTGGCGGTTGGCGGTGTCGAACATGTTCGCCGGGCTCACCGTCCGCCGCCAGAAGGTGTAGAGGCTGCGGCGGTAGAGGTCGGGCCCGTGCGAGGCGGGATAGGTGAAGTCCCGCTCCTTCGTGATCGCAAGCGCCTCCCAGATCGCCTCGGGCTGGTAGGGGTAGACGGGCTGGCCGCCGATCCGCAGGTCGATCAAGCCGCTCGCGGCGAGGGCGACGTCGCGAAGCACCATCGACGGCATCCGGAACCTCGCGGCCCTGGCGTGGAGCCTGTTCTCCGGGTCCTTGGCCAGGTGATCGGCCGTCACCTTGCTCGACTGCCGGTACGTGGCGCTCGTCACGAGCAGGCGGTGCATCTTCTTCTGGCTCCAGCCCTGCTCGCGGAACTCGACCGCCAGCCAGTCGAGCAGGTCCATGTGCTGCGGATACTCGCTCTGCACGCCCATGTCCTCGGTCGTCTTCACGATTCCCGTGCCGAAGAACTGCTGCCACATCCGGTTCACCTGCACCCGTGCGGTGAGAGGATGCTCCGGGAGGAAGAGCCACTTCGCGAGCCCGAGCCGATTCCGCGGAAAGCCCTCGGGCAGCCGCGGCAGGAAGGCCGGGGGCAGGAAGGTGAGCTTCTCGCCGATGGGCGAGAGATAGTCGCCGCGGTCGAGGATCTTCGTCTCACGCGGTTTCTCGTCGCTCATCACCATCACCCGTGGGATCTGGTCGCCCTTGTATTCCTCGTAGGCCTTCTTGGCGGCGTCGTAGGCGGTGACCTGCGGCAGGTTCTTGATGACGCGAGGTTTCACTTTCGTGTCGAAGTGGGCGCGGAGCCCCCCCTCGATCGATTTCTTGTCTTCCTCGGTCCGCTCTGCCTCGGGCTTCCGCAGCAGCGGCGTGAGGTACCGGGACAGATCCTCGCCGTCGGCAGCCTCGCCATCGGAAAACAGGCCGTCTTTCCACGATGCGTAGAGGGCGTCGATCACCGGCTTCGCCTCCGACTCACGGGCCTTCATGGCGGCCTCGAGATCGGCCAGCCGACGGGTGTTCTCCTCGGAGGGCAATTCCACGATCGGCGGGGCGACGCGGATCCGGGTGGAGAATCGCGTCGGCTCGCCCGTCTCCGGGAGCCGGTTGAAGGCGTCGAGCAGGCCGTAGTAGTCGGTCCGCGTCATCGGGTCGTACTTGTGGTCGTGGCACTGGGCGCAGGCCATCGTGAGGCCCAGCCATGTCGTGCTCGTCGTGTCGACCCGGTCGAAGAGGTTGTTGAAACGCTGCTCCTCGGGGATCGCGCCCCCCTCGCCGTTCAGAAGATGGTTGCGGTTGAAGCCACTGGCGATCTTCTGCTCGGTGGTGGCGTTCGGGAGCAGGTCTCCCGCCAGCTGCTCGATCGAGAACTGGTCGAACGGCATGTCGGCGTTGAGCGCCTTCACGACCCAATCCCGCCAGATCCACTGCCAGGTGTCGCCGTCCTGCTGGAAGCCGTTGCTGTCGGCGTAGCGGGCCGCGTCGAGCCAGGGGAGCGCCATCCGCTCGCCGTAGTGCGGGCTGGCGAGCAGCCGGTCGACGAGCTTCTCGTAGGCCTGCGGGTCGGGGTCGGCGACGAAGGCGTCAATTTCCTCGGGCGTCGGCGGCAGGCCCGTGAGATCGGCGTGCAGCCGGCGGATGAGCGCGGGCCGGTCGGCCTCGGGCGACGGCGCGAGCTCCGCCGCCTCGATCTTCGCGAGCACGAAACGGTCGATGGCGTTCCGCACCCAGTCGGCCCGCTTCACCTCCGGCGCCACCGGACGCGCTGGCGGGGTGAACGCCCAGTGGGGCTCGTAGTCGGCGCCCTGTTTGATCCAACGTTCGAGAATCTTCTTCTGGTCGTCCGAGAGCCGCCGGTTGGAGTTCGGCGGCGGCATGAGGACGTCGGGGTCGGTCGAGTGGATACGCTCGAGGATCACGCTCGCTCCGGGCTCACCCGGCACGATCGCGCCGGCCTCGATCGCCGCCTGCCGATCGTCGAGCCTGAGATCGGCTTCCCGCTTCGCCGGATCCTGGCCGTGGCAGTAGAAGCAGTTTTCCGAGAGGATCGGCCGGATGTCGCGATTGAAGTCGAGCGGTGCCGGGGGCTCGGCGGCAGGGGATGCCGACGCAAACCATGCACCCATCACGAGGCCGACCCGGACGAGCCGGGCGACACGAACGCCTCGCAACAAAACCGAGCAACCCATGGAACCTTTTCCTCGGGGTTACCCGCGTCGCCGATCCGGCGGCCAAGGGGCCGGGGGATCGCGGACCAAACAGGTCGATCGGCGGGACGCCTACAACTCCTAAACTGTATCACCCGATCGAGGTCCGGGCCACCGCGTTTCGCCCGTGTTTCGGTCGTAGAGTCTCACTATGCCACTCGTCACGATCCGCAACGTCTCGCTCGCCTTTCGGGGTCCGCCGCTCCTCGACGACGTCAGTTGCCACATCGAGGCGGGGCAGAGGATCGGCCTGCTCGGCCGCAACGGGGCGGGCAAGACGTCATTCATGCGGCTCCTGGCGGGAGTCGCCTCTCCCGACTCGGGCGTGGTGGATTTCGCCCCCGGGGCGACCGTCTCCCTGCTCCAGCAGGACGTGCCGCAGGATCTCACCGGCACGGTCCGCGCCATCGCCGCCTCCGGACTGCGGCCCACGGGCGGCGACGAGGCTCCCTGGCAGGGGGAGCAGGCCGTGGAGCAGATCCTCTCGCGGATGGGCCTCGACGGCGACGCCACCTTCGAGTCGCTCTCTTCGGGCATGAAGCGTCGCGGGCTGCTTGCCCGGGCGATCGTGTCGCAGCCCGATCTGCTCCTGCTCGACGAGCCCACCAACCACCTCGACATCGAGGCGGTCGAATGGCTCGAGGAGTTCCTCGGCCGCTGGCGGGGCACGCTCATGTTCGTCACCCACGACCGCGCGTTCCTTCGCCGCATGGCCGACCGCATCCTGGAGATCGACCGCGGCCGGTTGTTCGACTGGTCGTGCGACTACGACACGTTCCTCGTTCGCAAGGAGGAGGCGATCGCGGCCCAGGAGAAGCACGACGCGCTCTTCGACAAGAAGCTCGCGCAGGAGGAGATCTGGATCCGCACAGGCATCAAGGCCCGACGCACCCGCAACGAGGGCCGCGTGCGGGCGCTCGAGGCGATGCGGCGGGAGCGGGGGCGGCGGCGGGAGCAGCTCGGCAGGGTGAACCTCCGGATCCAGGAGGCCGAGCGGAGCGGATCGCTCGTGGCGGCGCTCGAGGGCGTGTCGTTTCGCCGTGAGACCCGCACGATCCTCCGCGACATCTCCACCACCGTGATGCGGGGTGACCGAATCGGCATCATCGGCCCCAACGGCGCCGGCAAGACCACGCTCCTGCGGCTGCTGCTCGGAGAGCTTTCCCCCACGGAAGGCTCCGTGAGGCTCGGCACGAACCTGCAAATCGCCTTCTTCGACCAGCTCCGCGACCAGCTCGACGACGAGAAGAGCGTCGCCGACAACGTGGCCGACGGCTACGAGACGGTGCGGATCGGCGGCCAAGCCCGCCACGTGATCGGCTACCTGCAGGACTTCCTGTTCACGCCCGACCGCACCCGCACGCCGGTGAAGTTTCTCTCCGGCGGCGAACGCAACCGGGTGCTGCTCGCACGGCTCTTCGCGAAACCGGCCAACCTCATCGTGCTCGACGAGCCCACCAACGATCTCGACGCCGAGACGCTCGAGATGCTGGAGGAGCGGCTCGTGGATTTCTCCGGGACCGCGCTCGTCGTGAGCCACGACCGTGCGTTCCTCGACAACGTGGTCACGAGCACGCTCGTCTTCGAGCCGACGGCGGGCGATCCGGCGTTCGCCGTGAACGAGTACGTCGGCGGCTACGCCGATTGGCTGCGGCAACGGTCGCCACCGCCCGAGGCCGCCCGGCCGAGGCCGGCCTCCGCAAAACCGGAACCGCCCACGCCGGTCGCCCCCAGGAAAAAGCTCTCGTTCAAGGAGCAGCGGGAGCTCGACTCGCTGCCGGCGAGAATCGAATCGCTCGAGGCGGAGATCGCCGCCGCCCACGCCGCGATGACCGCCGCCGACTACTACCGCCAGCCGGGCGACGTGCTCGCCCGCGACCAGGCCCGCCTCCGCGAGCTCGAGACCGACCTCGCCGCCGCCTTCGCCCGCTGGGAGAGCCTCGATCCCGGCGCGGGCTAGCGGCTGGTTTTTCCGCGGCACTCGTCACCGAGTGCCGACGAAGATGCAGTTCCAGCTGTTGCCCGTCGGATGCGTGCGGGCCTTCACCACCTCGACGTCGAATCCGGCCGCCTCCATGGACTCCGCAAACCGTGGATCGTCGCCCGCCGACCAGACGGCGAGCCGGCCGCCGGGCTTGAGCGCGGCCCGTGCGGCCCCCAGGCCCGTCGCGAGGTAGAGGCGGCCGTTGGCCGCGGCCGTGAGCCCGGCCGCGCCGTTGTCGACGTCGAGCATGATCGCGTCGAACTGACTGCGGCTCCCGCGAAGCAGTTCGGCCACGTCGCCGACGACGATCTCCACCCGCGGGTCGTCGATCACGTCGGCGGCGAGACCGCGTGCCGGATCACGATTCCAGGCGACGACCGCGGGCACGAGCTCGGCGACGACCACCCGCGCGTCGGGCCCGACGTGCCGCAGCGTCTCCCGGAGCGTGAAGCCGAGGCCGAGGCCGCCGATGAGCACGGCGGCGCGAGACCGGTCACCAAGCCCCGCGCAGGCCAGCTCCGCGAGCCGCTCCTCCGAATGGTGCTGCCGCGTCGACATCAGCTCTACGCCTGCGACACGGATCGAGATCGTGCCGTCGTGCTCATGGAGCGTGAGCGGACGGCCGTCGGGCGTGACGGCCCGGTCGAGAAGACGGGTGGGTTTCATGCTGCATCAGTTGGCGGTGCTGGGAGTATCGGCGTCCAGCGGTCGAACGTGGCGGCCTGCCCGTGGAGGCGGCCGTCGGCGTCGATCACGTTCCACACGATCGCCCGCTCGATCCGGAATCGCCGGCCCGTCCGCGAGATCCTGATGCCGGAGTAGTCGTCCACATAGCCATCCCGCGTTGTCTTCGCCAGCAGCCTCGCCCGCTCGTCGCGGTGGACGGGCTCCGCCGTGAGCCGCGAGGGCGTCCGCACGAACGCCCCGAAATCCATCTCCCAGAGCTCGAGCGCCGCCCGGTTGCCGTAGTTCAGCACGGGATCAGCCTCGGTGCCGTGCGACACGACCACGAACGGTGCGTGGAAGAGCGACTTTGCCCGTTCTTCCGCCGAGCCATTCCCCGGCAAGAGCTCGCGGCCGAGCAGCCTCGCAAACGAAGCCAACAGGAGCTGCGCATGATCGACCCGCCACGGATCGGCCCAGGAGGGTTCTGACAAGGATATTGCCATCGCCACACTATGATCGTGATCCGGTCGCCGGTCGACCCGCCCGCATGCACCACCTCTCTCCCATGCCGCCAGCCCCTCCCGAGCCCCCGGCAGTCGGCTCCCCGACGACTGCCCGCGACGTCGTCGTCGTCGGAGCCGGCGCGGCCGGTCTCTTTGCGGCGATCCATGCCGGCAGGACGGCGCGGGCCCGCGGCATGCCGCTCTCCATCGCGGCCGTCGACGGCGCGCGGAAGCTCGGCGCGAAGATCCTCGTGGCCGGGGGCGGCCGCTGCAACGTCACGCACTGGAGGGTGACCGAGGGGGACTTTGCCGGCAGCACTCCTCCCGCGATCCGCAGGGTGCTCGCCCGGTTCGACGCCGACGCCGCCGTGGCGTTCTTCCGCGACGCGGGGGTCGAGCTGAAGCGGGAGGAGACGGGGAAGCTCTTTCCCGTGACCGACTCGGCGAGGACGGTGCTCGAGGCGCTCCTGCGGGAGGCGACGCACGCCGGCGCCGCGCTCCTCCATCCCGCGAGGGTGACGTCGCTCGAACGGGTCGAAGACGGCTTCCGCCTCGCGATCGACGACGCCGCGGGTAGCGATCGGTCGCTCACGACACGCCGGGTGATCCTCGCGACGGGGGGCAAGTCGCTCCCGAAATCGGGGTCCGACGGGCTCGGGCTCGAACTCGCCAAGCGGCTCGGCCACTCCGTGACGAGCCCGGTCGTGCCCGCGCTCGTGCCGCTTTTGCTCGAAAGCGGCCACTGGATCAGTTCACTCTCCGGCCTCACGCTGCCGGCCGAGATCGTCCTCGTCTCGCCATCCGGCAAGCGGCTGAAGTCGTGCACCGGCAGCACGCTCTGCACCCACTTCGGCCTCTCCGGCCCGGCCGTTCTCGACATCAGCCGCCACTGGCTCGTGGCCAAGGATGCCGATCCGCACGTGAAGCTCACGCTGAACTGGCTGCCCGGCATCCCCCCCGAGGCGTTCGAACGGATGCTGCTCGACGCCGCGCCACGGCCCGCCGTCGCCGTGCTTCGCGACCACCTGCCCGACCGACTCGCGAAGGGACTCTGCGACGTCGCCGGCGCGACCGCGGGCGATCTCACCCGCGAGGCGAGGCGAAGGCTCGTGCAGGCGGCCACCGCCACGCCGCTGCCGGTCGTCGGCGACCGCGGCTTCCCGATCGCCGAGGCGACCGCGGGGGGCGTGCCGCTTGCGGAAGTGCGGCTCGACACGATGGAGAGCCGTCTCTGCCCCGGGCTTCATTTCGCGGGGGAGGTGCTCGACGTCGATGGCCGCATCGGCGGCTTCAACTTTCAGTGGGCCTGGGCGAGCGGCTTCGTCGCGGGCTCGTCGGCTGCCGCGTCCTTCGTCGCAGGCGAGAAGGTGATCTCGTAGACCCGCTCGCCCTGCGTGAGGTCGATCGACCTGATGTCGGCGGCGTCGGGCATGCCGCGGGAGCCCGCGAGCAGTCCGTCCGCCGCCGCCACGACGTCGCGGATGTCGATGTCCCGCATGCAGACGTCGTTGATCGGGCAGGGCACCCGCAGGTTGCAGGGGGAGCACGACCGCGACGCGCGGACGAGGGCGTGCGGCGTCTGCCACGGTCCCCAGCGAGCCGGATCCATCGGCCCGAAGATCGCCACGACCGGCACGCCGAACGAAGCGGCCAGGTGCACGAGGCCCGTGTCGATTCCCACGCAGAGATCCATCCGGGAGAGCAGCGCGGCTGTCTCCCGCATACCGAAGGAATCGGAGAAATCGTGGATCCGCTCGGCCACCTTCGGGCCCACCATCGACATGAGCGTCGCATGGGTCCGCCGGTCGGCCGGACCACCGCAGAGGAAGATGTCGGCGTCGCGTGCCTGCACGATCGCCGCGATCGCGGATGCGAACCGGTCGAGCGGCCACTGCTTCGACGGGTTGGTCGAGCAGGGGGCGACGAACACCCGCGGCCCACGCTTTTCCGGAAGGGCGTATGCGACCGCCCGCGCAGCGTCGGCCGCGACCCAGTTCTCGTTGTGGCCGTCGTCCACCTCGATGCCGTCGGCCCGCAGGAGGTCGAGGAAGAGCTCGGCCTCGTGCCGCGTTTCGTCGATCCGCACCGCCCGCGAAAAGAGGAAGCCCCTCCCCTCGGAGACGAAGCCGACACGGTGCGGGATGCGGGCGAGCGCGCAGACGACCGCGCTCGAGAACGAACGCTTGAGCACGTAGGCCCGGTCGTAGCGGCGTGAACGCAGCCAGCGGGCGGTGGCGAGGATATTGGCGACCCCCCGCGGCACGAGGCCCCGCTCGGCCTTGGGCCGGTGCCAGGTGATGAGTTCGTCCTTGTAGGGGCAGTCGGCGAGCACCTCGCCCGACCCGCGGTCGACGAGCACGTCGATCACGGCGCCGGGAAAATGCCGCCGCAGGTTCCGCAGGAACGGAATCGCGAGCACCGTGTCGCCGATGAAGCGGTTGCGGACGACGAGGATCCTCGGGCTGCCGGCGCGGCCCTGCGATGCGGCCCGCGGCGAGGCCTCGACGGCGACTGGTTCGTCGGCGGTGTCGGTGACGGCGATCATGCTAGCGTGCGAACCCGACGAAGAAGCTGAAGAGCTGCTGGCTGTCGTAGGGCGCGTAGACCACCGGCACCGCGAAGTCGAGCGCGATCGGCGCGGGGCCCATCGCCGGCAGCGTGATCCGCAGGCCGAAGCCGGGCGAGACGCGGAAGTTCTTGATCGTCACGTTGCTCTCGACCGTGCCGAAGTCGGTGAAGACCACGCCGCGGAGCGTGTCGTCGGCGGTGATCGGAAAGAGGTACTCAATGGTGTTGAGCCACTGGAACGGGCCGCCGACGATCGCGGCGTTCTGGTTGCCGACCGGCTCCGTGCCGCCGACGGTCTGCCGGGGGCTCGCCCCGCGGAATACGAAGCCGCGGAGGGTGTTGTAGCCGCCCGCGTAGAAGTTGTCGTAGGCGGGCGTGTCGGGGCCCGACATGCCGAGCACCGAGCCGACCGAGAGGACGTGGCGGCCCGAGCCGTCGGCCCGCTCGTTGAGCAGGAAATACTGCCGCCCCTCGAGGATGCCGCGGGGGTAGTTGAACGTGCCGATCACCTGCTCGAACTCGAACGTCGCGAGGTGGCCCTGCGTCGGCATGAACGGGCTGTCGCGGGTGTCGTGGATGATGCCCGCCGAGAAGCCGTAGACGCTGTTGGTGCCGAGCATCCTCGAGATGTCGGGGGTCAGCAGCCGCGCGTTGTAGATGTCGACGTTCTCGCCGCGGATCCCGCCGTTGATCGAGAGGTCCGGCGCGAAGGCGAACTGGTAGCCGAGGCCGAGCCGGCCTCCGATCCGGCCCTCCGCCCAGTCGTAGAAGAACCGCGTGTAGTAGGAGCCGCTCGCCGAGAGGCCGATCCGCGTGTCGAAGAGGTAGGGCTCCTGGAAGGTCGCCGTGTATCGCTGCAGCTGCGTGCCCGGCGCCGCCTCGAGCCGGAAACGTTGGCCCGCCCCGCGGAAGGCGGTGCCGTTGCGGATGTCCTCCCAGCTCCTCGGCAGCCGGAAGAGGTCGAAGTTCTGCTCATCCACGACGAAGTTGCCGACGAGGCCGGCGTTGGAGTTCACGCCGGCGCCCATCATGAGCCTGCCCGTCTGCGTCTCCGTGGCATCGACGTCGACGATCACGTAGGGCTCGCTGCCCGGGAAGACGTTCACCGGCTCCTGCGGAAACGCCGGGATGCCCGGCTGGCCTGGGAATCCGGGCCCGGGCTGACCCACCGGCACCGCCGAGGGAGGACCGCCGGGGAAGAGCGGCTGGCCCGCGACAGGCTGGGCCACGGGCTGCTGCGCGACGTAGACCGGGGGCGGGGCGTTGCTCCGCCGGTAGTCGATCGCCTCGGGGCCCGTCGGCGCGATCGCCGCGCCGCCCCAGGCGGGCTGCACGGGTGCCGGCGCGGCCATCGCGGACGGCTGCTGGAACGGCTGCTGCGGAACGGCGGGCTGGGGCTGGAAACCGGATGGCGGCGGCGCCGCGGACGGCTGCCACGGCTGCGGGCTCTGGCCCCGCCAGACCGGCGGCTTCTCCGCCACGGTGGCAGGAGCGGCCTGCGGCTCCTCGGGCGCGAGCTCCCCCTCGAGGATGAGGTCGAGCACGGCATCCTCCTCCCCGTCGGGGCTCTGCCCGCGGAAGCCGGGCCGGTTGGGATCCCGCGCGATCTGCTCGCCCGCGTCCTCGGTGTTCTCCGGCTTCGAGAAGACGATCTTCGGGCCCTCCCCCTTCGCGGCGTCGGCAAGGAAGAGGCTGCTCGACTTGATCCTGCGTTCGTCGTCACGGAGCTTGCGGATGTCGAGGATGTCGCCGGGCCGCAGCGACAGCCGGTTCAGAATCGTGCTGTGCTTCGTGTGCGGATGTTCGCCGCGGATGCGGACGTTGATCTTCCCGACGCGATACCGCTGCCCCTCGGCGACGTTGTAGACGAGATCGAGCTGTCCCGGCTCCTCGAGGAACCGCGGGTCGGCCCGGATGTCGGCGAAGACGAACCCGCGGCCGCCATAGATGTCGCGGATCATGTTGAGATCAAGGTCCATCTTCGACTGGTTGAACGGCTCGCCGCTGGTGAGCTTCAGATCCCGCTCGAGGAACTCGCTCTTGAACTTCGTGTTTCCGATGAAGGAGACGTTGCGGATCGAATACCGCGGGCCCTCGTTGATGACGAACGTGAGCATGGCCCAGTCGCGGCCGCCGGCCTTCATGACCTCGAGCTCGCGGCCAACCTTCGCCTGGAAGAAGCCGAGGCTGCGGTAGTAGGCCGTGAGCAGGTCGACGTCCTGGTCGAGCTTCTCGCGGTCGATGTCGCCGCCGAGCAGCCAGAAGACTCCCGGCTTGCTCTTGATCTGGGTGAGCAGCCGCGCGTCGCTGGCGATCGTGTTGCCGACGAAGCTCGTCCAGAGCGACTTCTTCGCGCGGCCCTCGTCGATGAGGAAGACGGCCCCCTTGTCCCCGGGCTTGCTCCCTTCGACAGTGGTGACCTTCGCCGCGTCATAGCCCTTCTCGTGGTAGAACGATTCGAGCCGACGACGCGCCTCCTCCACGACGTAGGGATCCATCGAGTCGCCGATCTCGATCTCCGACTTCTTCTTGAGCGTGCGGCTGCTCACCATGTCGTTGCCGACGAACTTGACGTACCGCAGCATCGGCCGCTCCACGACCTGGAAGATCACGACGATCCCCTCGGCCACGCGGACGTACTTCGGGTGCACGTCCACGAACTTCTTCGAGCGGTGGAGTGAGCGGACGTCCTCCTCGATGGCGTTGGAATCGAAGATCTGTCCGGCGCGGGTCACGAGCTTCGGGAGCTTCGCCACGTCGGTGGCGTGATTGCCCTCGATGCGGACCTCGACGATCCTGTTGGCTTCGTCCTCCGCCCGGGCGGCGGGCGGGAGCGGCGTCTGTCCGTGAACCCGGGCGGCCGGCCAGCCGACGGCA
>JBBAVU010000051.1:11505-15452 GCA_040397565.1 Pirellulales bacterium
GGCGGGCGGGAGCGGCGTCTGTCCGTGAACCCGGGCGGCCGGCCAGCCGACGGCAACCGCGAGGAGCACGCGCAGGGCGGCCCGACGCGCCGGACGGGTGATGGCCGGGGGGCTTTGGAGCATCGTGCGCACGTTCCGGGGGCTCGGCGGGGACACAGGGGCGGGAGAAATACCGGAGCAACGAGCGGGACCACAAGCCGAAAACACCCCCGAACGCCCGGTTCCGACCGGCGGTCCGCGGGTCCGGGGCAGCCGAGGCCCGTCCGCCCGCTTTCCACGCTTGCCCAGACCGCGATGCTTCGCTCCTTCAGCTCGGCGGGCAGCAGGTAGGATGGAGTCATGCCTCCAATGTTCATCGAGCTCGGCAGCACGGAGGACAGCCGCGACGTCGTCCACAGGGCCGTTCAGGCGCTCGCCGAGGGAAAGCTGGTCGCCTTTCCGACGGAGACCGACTACGTCGTGGCCGCGGCCGCCAGGTGCGTCGAGGCGGTGCGGCGACTGGCAGCGACGACGTCCGCCATCGCCGACGAACCGCGGCTCTCGCTGGCGGTGAAGAGCGTCGACGAGGCGCTCGACTGGGCGCCCAGGCTCAGCCCGCTCGCCCGACGGATGGCCCGCCGGTGCTGGCCGGGGCCGGTCGCGATCGTCGTGGCCGACGACCATCCGGAGAGCCTCGTCCACCGGCTGCACGAGGACGCCCGCGAGTCGCTCGTCGGCGGCGGCAGGTTGCGGCTTCGCGTGCCCGGGCACCCGATGCTTTCGGACTGCATGCGGATGCTTTCCGGGCCGGTGGCGCTCGCCGAGCCGCATGGCGATTCGGGCGAGTGCCCTGCGACGGCGGCCGAGTGCGTGCGGCTCGCCGGGCCGGGCGTGGCGATGGTCATCGACGACGGCAAGACACGGTACGCTCAGCCGCCGACAGCGGTGGAGGTCGACGAGCACGGCTTCCGCGTCGTGAGGCAGGGCGTCGTGCCGGAGGAGACGATCCGTCGGCTCTCGAGCCTGCTTGTGCTCTTCGTCTGCACGGGCAACACCTGCCGCAGCCCGATGGCCGAGACGGTCTTCCGCTCGATGGTGGCCGGGCGGCTCGGCTGCCGGCCCGAGGAGATCGAGTCGCGGGGCGTCGTCGTCGCGAGCGCCGGGCTCTCCGCCTGGTCGGGCAGCCGGGCGAGCGCCGGCGCCATCGAGGCAATGCGGGAGATCGGCCTCGACCTCTCGGGCCACGAGAGCCAGCCGCTCACCGAGGGGCTCCTCCGCCAGGCGGACGTAATCCTGACGATGACGGCGGCCCACAAGGCGGCGATCCTGGCGCAGTTTCCGGAGGCCGCTCCGCGGGTCGCCATGCTGTCTCCCGACCGGCACGACGTACTCGACCCGATCGGCGGCCCAGTTGCCACGTACCGGGCGTGCGCCGCCCAGATCCGGCGGCACCTCGAATCGAGGATGGAGGGCCTCGATTTGCCGCGCCAAGGAGGCTAAATTGGTTCCGAAAGTGACCCCGGAGCCAGCCCATCATGCGGATCGCCATCGGCAGTGACCATCGCGGCGTCGAGTCGCGGCTGCGGCTTCTCGGTCTGCTCGAGAGGCTCGGCAACACCGTCGTCGACTGCGGCAGCCATGGTGGAAATCCGGTCGATTACCCGGACGTCGCCGCCGACGTCGCGGAGCGGGTCGCCAGCGGCGACGTCGACCGCGGAATCCTTTTGTGCTGCACCGGCGTCGGGATGGCGATCGCCGCGAACAAGATCCCGGGCGTGCGGGCCGCGACCTGCCACGACGAGGTGACCGCCGAGATGAGCCGTCGCCACAACGACCTCAACGTGCTTTGCCTTTCGGCCGAGATGATCGGTCCGGAACTGCAGGACAAGCTCATCCGGACCTGGCTCTCGACTCCCTTCGAGGGGGGACGCCACGCCCGGCGGGTCGCCAAGATCTCGGCCTTGGAGTCGGCCTGCGGCGAGAAACAGGGGGGATCGGCACAAGCTGGCCAGTGACGCTCCGGCCGGCTGGTGACCCCCTCGCGGCCGGTGCCCGCAGGACGGGCGGCGGGCGCAATCAAGGCGGCCCCGGCGGGCGGCGAAAACTCGTCGCGTCGTATCGGTCGTACCGGCCGGCCGGCCGGAAAAAGGCCGTTTTGAGGCAGCCGATTCGTTGAACCGGCCATCGGCGTTGGTATCGTCGGAAGTGCAAAGCTCCGGAGAACCAACATCATGCCGATCGCCCGCCATCCCGATCCCGAAGAGGTGGAGTGCCTGCTCCGCAACGCCGAGCTGCGGGACGAGATCGAGCCCTACCTCGACGAATCGATCCACGAGATCGACTTCCAGTCGCTGCCGACCGCCGTCGAGAACCGCTACCTTGAATCGATGCTCGCCTGGGAACGGGCGCCGCTCGTCCCGATCACCCGCTGGTTCGACCCGCCCCTCGTGCTGCCGACCGCGGCCTCGCTCGACGACGAAGAGGTCCGTCAGCGGCTCTGGGACGCGATCGACCGGCTCTTCGCGCGGCGGGTCGTGCTCGACTTCACAGACCACCTTTCCGACCGCGACCTCTACACGCTCATCCGTCGCGACATCCTGCCGACCCCGGTGAAGCTCGTCGACCTTCCCGACAACTACTTCCACTGGGACTGCAGCGCCGGCGACGGCGAAGACCTGTCCGTCTGGCTGACCTACTACGCCAGCGACCTCGAGCGGGAGGAATGGATGGTCGAGGAGGGCCGCGAGCCGCCCCCGCGGCGGATCCCTTCCTACCCGCGGGCCCTGCCGACCGCCCCGGTCTGACCGGCGTCGCCCGATCGCGTACACTTCCCGCCGGAGGTGCCCCATGCGATTTACTGCCGGCAGCGTGAACGCCCTCGCGATCGTTCTCTCGATCATCCACCCCTCGGTCTCACTCGCCGCGGATTCGGCGAAGCTCGACGCGGCGATCGCGAAGGCGACGGCCTTCCTCCGCGACCGCGGCCAGGCCGACGACGGATCGTTCTCGTCGCAGGCGGGGCCGGCGATCACGGCGCTGGCGGTGACGGCCCTCGCAAAGACCGGCACGCCAGCCGACGCCGAGGTCATCCGCAAGGGGCTCGAGTACCTCATGCGGTTCCGGAACGCCGACGGCGGCATCCACCCCGAGGGCTCCCCCGTCGCCAACTACGAGACGTCGATCGCGATCATGGCGCTCGCCGCCTGCAACGCCGACGGACGGCACGACGCCGCGCTCAAGCAGGCGGAGGGGTTCGTGAAGGGACTGCAGTGGGACGAGGGGGAGGGGCCTGCACCCGCCGACCCGGCCTACGGCGGCGCGGGCTACGGAAAGAAGAAGCGGCCCGACCTCTCCAACACCGCCTTCATGATCGACGCGCTCAAGTCGATCGGACGCGGCGCCGACGACCCGGCCATCCAGCGGGCGCTCGTGTTCGTCTCGCGCACGCAGAACCTCGAGGGCCCCGACAACCCGCTCCCCTTCGCCGCGAAGAATCCAGACGGCGGCTTCTACTACACCCCCGCGGCCGGCGGCGAGAGCCAGGCCGGCCAGACACCCGAAGGCGGTCTCCGCAGCTACGGCTCGATGACCTACGCCGGCCTCAAGAGCATGATCTTCGCAGGGCTCACGAAGGACGACCCCCGCGTGAAGGCGGCCATCTCCTGGCTCTCGAAGCACTACACCTTCAAGGAGAATCCCGGCATGGGCGACTCCGGGCTCTACTACTACTACCAGACCGCCGCCAAGGCCCTCGACGCCCTCGGCGAGGAGACCTTCACCGACAAGGCGGGCACGACCCACCGCTGGCGGGACGAACTCGCCGACGAGCTGCTCGCGCGGCAGCAGCCGGACGGCTCGTGGGTGAACTCCAACCCGCGGTGGATGGAGGGCGACGCAAACCTCGTCACCGCCTACGCCCTGCTCGCCCTTGCCCACTGCCGGAAGTGAAAATTTCCCGTCGGACGTTG
>JBBAVU010000052.1:0-13746 GCA_040397565.1 Pirellulales bacterium
CGTCGCCGTTGGTCTCGAGCACCGCCTCGTCGTCGAGGATCATCGCGATCCCCGGGACGGTCTCGTGCGGCCAGTCGAGCGACTCCCGGAGCACGTCGGCCTGCCGATCGATGATCGGCTGCAGGTCTTCGGGCGCGAACCAGTCCTGGAAGACGTCCATCCAGTAGGGAGTGAAGCCGCGGGTGAGGGCCGTGGCGACGTTTCTCCAGGTGAGCACGGCGAACTCCCGGGCGTCGCGGGCCGGCGCGATCGGATCGGTGCCGGCCCAGGTCCGCGTGTCCATCTCGCAGAGCATGAGCCGTCCGCGCAGCACCGCCGTGTCGGCGCTCCCCTCGGGCTCGAACACGCCTCCCAGCCCGCGGGCCTGGTAGTCGTGCGGCGTGATCAGGCCGTCGAAGCCCGGCACATCGAACAGGCCTGCGACGCCGGAGAGCCCGGAGCCGGTCATCTCGTCGGGCCACGTGTGCGGCCAGTGCGACTTGGGGTCGAAGAAGCCGATGTTGTCCCAGCCGAGCATCGACTGCTTGTGGCTGTCGTAGACGATCACCCGGCGGCGGCCCGCCCGATCGGCCGCGGCCCGGCTGGCCGCCGCGACCTTGCGGAAGCCATCGTGGAAGAGCTCCCGCTGCAGAAGCAGGTAGTCGCGAAGCGGTTGGTTGGCTTTGGCTGGCTGCCAGTAGGGGATCGCGGCGGCAGCGGATGTCGGGCCCCGCATCGGATCCGTGGGCACCTTCGCCGTCTCGAACGTGAGGCTCTGGTCGCCGTGGGCCTCCCGCAGCCGTTCGACCGAGCCGTAGGTCTTCCGCAGGTGCTCCCGCCAGCGGGCCGTCATCGCGGGGCCGTGGTCGTAGAGCATCCGCTGCACGAGCGGCTCGTGGGTGCCCTCCATGCGCAGGAAGTTGGAATAGCCGACGATCCGATGGGCCCACGGCCGCGACTCGCAGAACTCGATCACGGCGGCGGCGAAGCGGGCCGCCGCGTCCCAGTAGGCGGCGGAGGCGAGCGAGGGCGTCTGGTGCACGGCGCCAGTCTCGTCGAGGAAGAGTTCCTCGGGGTGGAGCTTGCGCCAACTGGCCGGTTCGCGGAGGAAGAACCGCACGAAGAGCTTCGCGTCGGGCCGGGCGGAGAGGATCGTGTCGGCCTGCTCGTCGGGTGGCAGGTTGAAGGCCGTCGTCGGCGCGGCCGTGATCTCGTCGCCGGTCCAGAGCGGCGTGGCGAAGAAGTCTTCGTTCCAACCGCTTGCCGGCACCTTGTTCTGACCGATCGACACGAAGAAGGTGTCAATCCGCCGCGGCAGGAAGTGCTTCATCTCCGCGGCGAACGTGTCACGCCGCCAGTGGCCCGCGGGGCTGTAGGCGACGAGCGGCTCGGGTCGGCCGTCGATGAAGAGCATCGGTCGGCCGCGGTGTTCGCGGACCTCCGCGGCGAGCGGCCGTGTCTCCTCCGCAGCCGCCTGCCGACTTCCCGACACGAGCGTCATCAGGCAGCAGCCTGCCACGACCGCGAAGCGGACTTTCGTCATCGAGTGCTCTCCGGCAAAGCCGTCCACTATACGGCTGAATCGCCGCGGCCAAGGGGCACTTGGACTTTCGGACAATAGGGCCGCTCCTCGACGCGGCGTATGCTCGATCGAGACTGGCAGCCGTGCTCCCCTCCAGGATCATCACCATGCTCCATGACCGTGGACCGGCTCGTTCTCTCCGACATGGCTGGCGGTACCGCTTCTTTCTGCCGCTGGCGATCGTCGCGATCCTGCCGGCCGCCGCCGCCGAGCCCGCGGCCGACTTCGTCCTCCGCGAGCACCTCGGCTACGACTGGCGGCACGAGCGAGTCAGCTTCCCGCTGACGGCTGCGCAGGCGGCGCAGGTCAAGGCGGGAAGATCACTCATCGGTCCGAATGACAAGCCCGTCGCCTACCAGATCGTGAAGCCGGAGTCCGGCAACGAGCGAATCTGCTTCCAGGCCGACCTGCCGAAATACGGAACCGACTCATTCCGGTTCGGTGCAGGCCCCGCGGCCCCGGCCACCGACCTGAACGTCGAGGAGTCGGCCGATCTGATCACGATCACGAACGGCGTGGTCGGCCTGCGGATCCGCCGCAAGCTCGACGGGGCCGCTGGGCCGATCGCGGGCGTCCGGCTCGCGAAGTCCGGCTGGACCGGCGGCTCGACGCTCGCGGGGGCGCCGGCCGTCGCCCGCTACGAGTCGAAGGTGGTGGCCAAGGGACCGGTGTTCGCGGAGGTGAAGTGCGTGACCGAGTTCGCCGACGGCGGCCGCTGGATGATCCGCTTCGTCGTCGAGGCCGGCGAGCCGGTGGTGCTCGTGTCGGAGTCGTTCGACGCGCCGGGCGGCGGCGCGATGTCGGTGCTCCTCGGCGGCGGCGGCTTCAAGCCCGCGAACATGCTCTACCGCAACCCCGACGTGACCAACGCGCAGGTGACCACGCAGCCGATCGGCAGCTTCTTCATGGAGCCCTGGCTGCACTGGAACAATCACGGCCGCGGCACGTGGCTGGCCGTCCACGAGTCGGCCTCGCCTCCGCCGGCGAAGCCCAAGCCGGGCGAGCCGCCGCCGGAGACCGGGCCCCCGCCGCCTCCCGCGGGCGACATGCTCGTGCTCGCGCTTTTGAAGCCGAGCCTGTGGGTCGACCCCGCCTGGGCCGGCAAGGCGCCGCGGGCACCCGGTCATCTCAACGTCGCTGCCCGCGACGGCGTCCTCGCCGCCGACTTCCCGCTCGCCGGCGGCCGCCGCGAGTGGCTCTTGGGGGCGCTCGACCAGGCATCGAGCCTCGCGCTCGTCGGCAAGCGGATGGCTCCGCCGCCGCAGAAGCTCGTGATCAAGCACGGCGACTTCCCGCTCGACCGCGTCAAGGACTTCGTCCTCGAGTGGAAGGGGGACCACGAGAACCATCCGCGGCTCTACGTGAAGAAGGCCGACATTCCAGAGTTGCGGAAGCGGGTGAAGTCGGATCCCAAGGAGCTCGCCCGCTGGTCGGGCCAGCAGCCGATCGACAAGTACTTTCTCGACGGGCCCGTGAAGGAGTTCATCGCCACCGGTGATAAGAAGCTCGGCACGCTGATGGCCGCGAAGGCGGAGGAATGCCTCCAGCAGGTCACGGACTGGTATTTGAAGCAGGACGACAAGCTCACGCCCGGCGCCGCCCCGCACATGCAGACGCTGATCTTCACGGTGGTGAACCTCATCGATCCCGTGCTCGGCTCCGAGGTCTACACGCCGGAGGCCCGGCAGAAGGTGCTCGCCCGGCTGGCGTTCGTGGGCCACGTCGTCTCCACGCCCGACTACTGGTCGCCCGAGCGGGGCTACTCGGGATTCGCCAACATGACCTCCGTCGTCGCGATGTACCGAACCGCGCTCGGCTGCATGCTCCCCTCGCATCCGCAGGCGAAGGGCTGGGCGGAGCAGGGGCTCAACCAGCTCACCTGGCAGTTGACGGCCTGGTCCGACGAGGACGGCGGCTGGGTCGAGGCGCCCCACTACGCGATGGTCAGCTTCGACCACTTGATCGCCGGCTTCACCATGGCTGCCAACGCCGGCTACTCCGACCGCCTCTACGACCCCCGGATGCGGAAGGTGCTCGAGTGGTTCGCCCTCATCTCCACGCCCCGCGACGCCCGCACCGGCGGCTGGCGACACCAACCCCCGATCGGCAACACCTACCCCGGCGAACCCAACGGCATCAGCGGCATCGCCGCCGCGCTCTGGAAGGACAAGGATCCCGAGTTCGCCGCGAAGATGCAGTGGCTCTTCGAGGAGCACGGCTCCTATCCGGGCCTCGGCAGCGGCTGGAATTTCCCCACGATGCTCGGCTACCGGTTCCTCATGAACTCCAGCGGCGTGAAGCCGAAGCCCGCGAGCGACTTCGGGAGCGCCCGCTTCCGCAAGACGGGCGCCGTCCTCCGCAACCGCATGGACACCGATCGCGAAACGTACCTCCATTTGATCGCGGGCTCCAACCACGAGCACTACGACGCCGACTCCGGCAGCATCGTCCTCTACGGGAAGGGCCGCGTGCTCTGCGACGACTGGGGCTACCACGGGCTGCATCCCGCGCAGTGGCACAGCATGGTGACGGGTCCGGCCGCGGGGGGCCGGATGGACATCGAGTCGTTTGCCACCGCACCGGCCTTCGACCTCGTCGTGGCCTCCAACGGGTCCTGGGAGCGACGGGTCGGCCTCGCGAAGGACGCCGATCCGGCAGGGCCGAACTTCGTCGTCGTCCGCGACACGCTCTCGGGCTCGGGCCCCGCCACCTGGCGGCTCTGGCTCACGACCGGCATCTCCGCCGGCCCCGGCAAGCAGATGCCCGCCGGGGATGCCGCGGCGAAGCCAAAGCCCCCGCAGCCGGCTGCCGGCGACGATGCCGACGACCTCCTTGGCGACGAGCCGGCATCGAAGCCGAAGCCGGCCGGCAGCCTGCCGGGCACCGTCACGCTCACCGACTTCGGGGCCACGCTCTCGGGCATCGAGGACGTCGACCTCGACATCTTCCTCCACGAGCCGGCGAAGCTCGGCCTCAAGCTCGAGCCAGCGAAGCTCAAGAACAACACCGGCAACTGGATGGGGCAGATCATGCCGGTCGAGAACTCGCAGACGGCCCTCGTGGGCAGCATGACCGGCCCGGGCATCGTCACGGCCGTACTCTATCCGCGGCTGAAGACGGAGCCGCGGCCGCAGGTCGCCTTCTCGGCCGACGGTCGGATCGCCGAGGTGAGGTCCTCCCAGGGCGTGGACCACGTGTTCCTGTCGGCGGTCGAGCAGCCGCCCCGCGGCGACGGCAAGGCGCTCGAGCCCCTCCGCCGCCGGTCGGTGAAGGACGGCATCGCCACCACCCGCATGGCCGGCGACGACCAGCTCACCCTCATCGTCACGCCACCGAACGCCGCCGACTTCGATGGCTCCCACCAAGTGCCACCGGCGAGCGTGGCCCTCCACCCCGGCCCGGTCAACCCGGTGACGGCTGTCTGGCGGAGCCCGGTCGCCGGTCGCGTGAAGATTGAGGCCAAGGTCGCCGACGGCGACAACGGCGGCGGCGACGGCATCCTCTACGCGGTCAAGCACGGGACCAAAACGCTCGCCGAAGGGGCGCTCGCCAACGGCGGCCCCGCGCAGACGGCCAAGGCCGAATCGCTCGCCGTCGCCAAGGGCGACCTCGTGCGGCTGGTGATCCTCCCGGGGCAGACCGATCCCGAGAAGAGCAACTGGTGGGACACGACGCTCGTCGAGTTCGTCGTCACCGATGAGACGGGCCAAAAATGGAACTTCCGCGAGGCGATCGTCGGCGGCGAGAAACTCGGCAACGAGCGGCCGAAGGATGCCGCAGCCGCGACCTGGTGGGTCTGCTCGGGCGACGCGGAGAAGTTCGGCCCGGCCGCGCTCCAGCCGCCCCCGGTGCCCACGTTCACCTCGCCCGACGGCAAGGCGACCTTCGAGGGCACGGCCGGAAGCGTCCGCACCCGGGGCGGCAAGGCCACGCTCACGCTTGGCGCTCCCGGCCGGATCACGGCCGGCGGGAAGGAACTCGCGGCCGATGCCCCGGCGACCAAGGACTGAGGTCGATTCACCCGGCGGAATTCACGCGATAGGAGGATTCACGATGACGATGTCCACGCGCCGCCTCGCGGCCGCAGGCCTGCTCGTCGCGGTGGCGGTCGGCTTTCCCGCCCGGCCCGCGGTCGCCGCGGAACCGCCGCGGCCTGCCGCCGACTTCCTCGTCACCGCGTACGGCGCGGTCGGCGACGGCACGACGACGAACACCGCCGCGATCCAGAAGGCGGTCGATGTCTGCGCCGCGAGCGGCGGCGGCAGGGTGGTCGTGCCGGCGGGTGTGTTCGTGAGCGGACCCGTCTTCCTCAAGAGCGACGTCGAGTTCCACCTCGTGGCTGGAGCGGTGCTCCGCGGCAGCCGCACGATCGACGAGTATCCGCTGCTCGACGTCAAGGCCCGCGGCTACCACATCGACCGCTGGTGGCACGCCGCGCTGCTCACGGGAGCGAACCTGAAGAACGTAGCGATCACCGGCCGCGGCGTGATCGACGGCCAGGGGGACGTGTGGTGGCAGGCGATGGACGTCCCCGGGAAGCTGAAGAACGGGCGGCCGCTGACGGTGTTTCTCTTCGACTGCGAGCGGGTCCGGATCGACGGCGTGCGGATCATGGACTCGCCGTGCTGGACGGTCGGCTCGATCCTCTGCCGCGACATGACGGTCCACGACGTCTCGATCCGCAACCCGTGGAACTGGTATCGCAACTGCGACGGCCTCAACTTCGTCTCCTGCGCCGACGTGCGGGTCTCGAACTGCTCGGTCGACACCGGTGATGACGGGATCACGCTCAAGTCGCTCCCCGACTACGGGATGGTCGGCAGCGACGCCTGGGGGCGTCGGAACACGTTTGAGGTGGACTACTCGAAGCCGCGGATCCCCTGCGAGAACTTCACGATCAGCAACTGCATCGTCCGCCACGCCCACAGCGGCGTCGGGATGTGGGCGGAGGTGGTCGGCGGCATCCGCAACATCACGATCTCCAACTGCGTGTTCGACGGGCCGCGAACGGGCATCAAGATCGCCCGCTGGCCACCGCCCGGCGGCTTCATGAAGGACATCCGGGTCGACAACGTGATCATGCGGCGGGTGGAGACGGTCTTCGAGGTGTCGTCGTGGCACGATCCCAAGAAGATCAGCGTCGGCCCCGACCAGGACTCGAGCCCCGAGGTCGCCAACATCCACTTCAGCAACGTCACGGCAACGTCGGCCCGGATCGCCTGCGAGTGCCGCGGCTGGCCGAAGCTGCCCGTCCGCGACGTGAGCTTCTCGCACTGCCGGATCGAGGCCGACCGCGGCTTCCAGTTCCGCGACGCGGCGAACATCCTCCTCGACGACGTGACGGTCGATTGCCCAGGGCCGGCCGTGATCGCCCGCGACGTGAAGGACCTGGAACTCCGCCGGCTCGACGCCTCGCGGCCGCAGCCCGGCGTGCCGGCGGTGGAACTTGCCGGCTGCACCGACGCCTGGATCCACGCCTGCCGGATGCGGGCAGGCGGCGGGCCGTTCGTCGGCACGCTCGGCGAGAACCCCGGGCTCGTGCTGGGTGGCTCGCCCGTGCCGCTCACGCAGGAAGCGATGAAGGCGGCGACGGCCACCTGGACGAGCAGCTCCTACGGCTACACCGGCAGCACGATGTGGCGGACGGAGGGCAACACGACGTTTCTGCCCGTGCCCCGGGCGGTGGCCGACACGGTCGAGAAGGAGTGGGGCCGCGGCCGGATTCACGCGATCAACGGCGTCCACCGGATGGAGAGCGGCGCCCGGCCGGACGTCGTGCTCCCCGATGGCGACCCGCGGGAGATCTACGTCGTCATGGCCTGGCAGGTGCCGGAGGTACTCTTGATTGCCGAGGACGGCGAACTTGTTCGCAAGGCGAAAGATTTTGATTACAAGGCCAACTTTCGCTGAGCGGCGGCCGTCGCCGGGGGTTGTGTCTCCCAAGCATGCCGTGCGCCGCCGGCTCGCCGCGGGCGTCCTGCTCGCCGCGGCCGCGGTCGGCGTTGAGCCGCACGCGGCGGGAGCCGACGTGCCGGTGTTCACCGACGTGGAGCGGCAGCCGTTCGTGGCCGCGACGCGGCGGCTCCTCGAGGCGCTCGAGCTTTCGGGATCGCCCGTGCCCGCGGACGTCAAGCCGCGGATCGAGGAAGCCGCCCGAAGTCCGGACGACGCGGTGGCCGTGCGGACGATCCAGGAGGCGCTCGACCCGCTCTGCCTCGCGGTGGTGACGATCAATCCGGAGAGCCGGGTGAAGGCGGCCGAGGGTCCGGCGAAGAAGGAGCTCGTGCAGCAGGGCTGGCGGACGTTTCTCGTCAAGGTGCGAAACGAGGCGGGGATCAACCCGCGGCTGCGGGTCGCGAGCCCCAATGCCCTCCGGATGACCCAGCAGGGCGCAGGCGCGAGGGAGCGGCCGCAGGCGACGGAGCAGCTCGTCACGGCCGACGACATCCGCGACCGGTTCCTCCAGCTTGCGCTGCCCGCCCGCGAGCCGATGAAGTCGGAGCTCTCGGGCCTTGAGGTCGAGTACCGGCCGCTCGAGCTCTTCTGCCGCGACGCGGGCGACCGCGAGGCGACGCTCGAGTTCGACGTGGGGGCCGGCACGCAGGATCTCGGATTCCGCGCCGCGATCCCCGTGCTCTTCCGGGCGGTGCCCGCGGTGCCGGTGACACTCCATGTCAGGGACGCCGACGGCAGCCCGACCATCGCCGCCTTCACGATCCGCGACACGCTCAACCGAGTCTATCCGCTCCCCTCGCGGCGGCTCGCGCCCGACTTCTTCTTCCACGACCAGGTCTACCGGGCCGATGGCGAGCACGTGATGCTGCCGCCGGGCGACTATGCGTTCACGGTGACGCGGGGGCCGGAGTACCTGCCGCGGTCCTTCGACGTGAAGGTGCCCGAGGCCGCCGAGCACGTCGTCGACGTGCGGCTCGAGCGGTGGATCCACGCCGCGGCCCGCGGCTGGTACTCCGGCGACCACCACGTGCACGCCGCGGGCTGCTCGCACTACGACAGTCCGACGGAGGGCGTGGGGCCGGAGGCGATGATGCGGCATGTGCGGGGCGAAGACCTCGCCGTGGGCTGCGTGCTCTCCTGGGGGCCGTGCTGGTACACCCAGAAGCAGTTCTTCGACGGCCGTGTCTCGGCCCTCTCGGCCCGCGACTCGCTGCTGCGGTACGACGTGGAGGTGAGCGGCTTCCCGTCGTCGCACTGCGGCCACCTCTGCCTCTTGCGGCTCACCGAGGACGACTATCCCGGTACGACGAAGCTCGATGAGTGGCCGAGCTGGACGCTGCCGGTGCTCCGCTGGGCGAAGGGGCAGGGGGCCGTCGTCGGCTACAGCCACACCGGCTGGGGCCTCGCGGTCCCCGACATCATGCCCGACGGCTCTCGCGGCTATCCGCCCGAATCGACCTATGGCACCTCGCGCCGCACGCTCGAGGACCAGGGCTGGCAGGGCCGCTCGGCGACGGCGATTCCGGACGAGGCCATGCCGCGGTTCGACGGCATCGGGGCGAACGAATACGTCGTCGCCGGCGCGCTCGATGCCTGCGACTTCATTTCGGTGGGCGACACGCCGCCGGTGTGGGAGCTCTCAATCTGGTACCACGCGCTCAACTGCGGCCTCACCACGCGGATCAGCGGCGAGACCGACTTCCCCTGCATCTACGACGAGCGGGTCGGCCTGGGCCGGGCATACGTGGGCCTCGGCGGCGCGGAGCTGACCTACGACGCGTGGATCGAGGGCTTGCGCGACGGCCGCAGCTACTGCGGCGACGGCCGGTCGCACGTCTTCGACTTCGCGGTCGGCGGCAAAGCCGTCGGCACCCGCGGCGAGGATGGTCGGGCCAGCCGGCTCGATCTTCCGGCGGCGGCCGCGGTCGACGTGACGTTCGCCGCCGCCGCGCTGCTCGCCGAACGGCCGACGGCGGAGACGGAGGCGATCCGCGAGGCCCGGCCCGACGCGAAGCCCTTCTGGCACGTGGAGCGGGCGCGGATCGGCACGACACGAAAGGTTCCCGTCGAGATCGTGGTCAACGGGCGGGTCGCGGCGAGGCGGGAACTCGTTGCCGACGGCCACGTCGAGGACGTCCGCGTGCCGGTGACGATCGACCGCTCGGCCTGGGTCGCCGTGCGGATCCTGCCCTCGGCCCACACGAACCCCGTGTTCGTCCACGTCGCCGGCGCACCGATTCGCGCGAGCCGGCGCAGCGCCGCCTGGTGCCTGCGGGCGGTGGACGTCTGCTTTGCCGCGAAGCAGGAGCGGATGAAGCCCGACGAGCGGGAGGCAGCGAGGGCCGCCTACGACGAGGCGAAGAAAATCTACGAGCGGATCCTCGCGGAGTCGCCGGCGGAATGACCTCCCGCGGCCGTCACGGCGTGGCCAGCAGGAAGGACTTGCTGTAGGCCCGCTCCTGCACCGCCCGATGGCCCCGCTCGATCGCCTGCTTCCCCTTTTCGACGGCGGCGGGATCGTTCGGCGGGACGAACATCAGATGCCCCCAGCGGTCGACGGTGCTGGGATCGCTGCCCATGGGGAGCGGCACCCACGACGCCATCTGCATGGCGGCATGATCGAGCTTGCCCGGCTGGTCCATGCGGGTGAAGTTCACTCCCCACACGTCGCCCGGCGCGGGGGCCGCGACGCCCAGCCCCTGCCACGGGATCTGCAGCCGGCCCGTCCAGCCGTCGGCCGTCTTGGCCACCTCGGTCTTCAGGCCCGCGACGTTGAACGCGGCATCGCCGTTGCGGATGTCGTGCCAGGCGCCGCTTGACGACAGCTGGATCATGACCGCCTTGTTCGCCGCATCGTGCACGTGGCCCGGGTCGAGCCAGACGTAGACGCTGTCGTCCCGCCAGAGCTTGATGTTGTCGACGCCCTGCTCGACGCCGACGAGATCCTTGTCGACGCAGGTGAAGCGAACGTCGAGGGCGGCGTCGTTCCAATCGACGGCGACCGTCGTCGGCTGCCGCGGCGGCGCGACGGTCGGCGGCACGACGAAGCCATCGGCCTTCACGGGCGTGCCCCGCGGTACTACCAAGACATGCCCGTCGTTGGGCATCATCGCCTGTTCGTAGTCGGGAAACACCGGATACTGCGGCCCCTTCGGCCAGTTGATCTGCCGCAACTGACGATCGCCGTCGGGCCAAAAGTCCCTCGGGATGTCGCAGGCTCCCGGGAGGCTCGTCCGGGCCTGGCCGCCCCGCTCTTTCACGAGGCAGACCTTGCCCTCGAAGGGCTTCCCGCCGACGTCCGCCTTCACCGGCACGGGGTTGAGGTAGATCGTATCGGTGCCCGCCGCGGTCTTCACCGTCACGCCCGAGCCGTCCGCCAGCGGCGTGACCACCGGTGGCTGCTCGGTTCGCAGCCGCGGATAGAGCACGGCCGTGAGCGTGCCCTCCTTCTCGAGCGCGACGCTGACGTGGTCAGCGAGGATCTGTGGCTTCACGCCGGTGGGCCTGAGGAAGACGACGTCCATGTCGACGTCCTCCTTGCCCGTCACGGTGACCCCGGTGGGGGTCGGCGTGATCTTCTCCGCCCGGAGGAAGAGCCGCCAGAACGTGGGCACCGACTTCGCATCGAGCGTGTCGGCGACGACGAAGTAGTTGGGGGCGAGCGGGTCGGCGTCCTTCACGAACGCGATCTGCCGCCGCCATCCCATCCGCACGCCGCTGACGTAATCGAGGTCCGGTGCGGAGCTGAACTCCTGCAGCTCCATCACCCGCTCCTCGTTGAAGGTGGCGGGCTTGTCCACCATGCTGTGCCCCTCCCGCGACACGGGGTTTCGTGCCTTTTGGTAGTTGTCCTCGTCGCACAGTTCGCTCCCCTTGCCCCAGATCGTGATGCTGCCCGAGTCGTTGAAGTAGTGGGAGTGGAACCGGCCGGCGATCATGTAGAGCGTGGTCTCGCGGTCGGAGCCGATCGCGTTTCGCAGCTGCACGCCGGTCTCCTGGTAGGCGCGGCTGCCCCAGGCGGGCTTTTTCGGTGAGACGCCGCTCTCGCGAAAGAAGCTCCGGTAGCCCATGAACGCGGGATAGTAGCTGAGGATGCCCGGCTCGAGATGCTGGCCGTGCTCGCGGTGCATCCACTCCATCTCCGCGGCGAATGCCGGATCCTTCTGCTTCCACAGGCAGGCCATCACGCCGAACTCGCCGGTCCGCTCGTTGGCGTACGTGTGGCCGACCGTCGGCAGGCGACGGAAGCCGCCGGCGCCGGCCGAGCGGGGCGTGGAGATGTTGCCGAACCACTCGATCGCCTTCCGCATCCGCGGGTCGAAGAGGCCGCCCCCGTCGGGAGCGCCGGCGTTCCTGGCGATCGTGAATCCGCCGAGCCACTGGTCGAAGACCACCATCGAATAGTGCGGGGTCTCGGCCATGCCTCCCTGGGGATCGACCCAGTCGGCCAGTTCCTGCTTCAGTTCGGCGAGCGCCCCGTCGAACCAGCCCTTGGCCTTCGGATGCGACGGGATCAGGGCCGCCAGCCCCAGGCGGTAGAGGGCGGCCGAGGTGAACATGTTGGGGCAGAGGCTGCCGTGCGGGCACTCGGGGCTGTAGTACATCGGATCGTTGACGGCGTAGCAGAGCTTCGCGACCTTGCCGGTGATGTCCGCCCGCTGCTCCGGCGTGAGCGACTTCGCGGCCAGCGCCGCGTCGGCGAGCGCCACCGCCACGCCGAAGGGCTTCGAGTAGGCATGCGGGCCCTTGTGCCCAACCGTCGTCGCGGGGATCGCCTTGAGCAGGCCGTCGAGCGCCGGCCCCGCGGCGGCGATCACGGCCTTCTCGGCCTCCGGATTCTCCGCCACGAGCGCTGCGGCGATGACCTGTTCCAACGCGCCGTCGATGTTGAATTGCTTGAGCGCGGCCAGGGCCGCCTTGTCCGATCGCGACTGCTTCGCTCTGGCGACATCCTGCGCGGTGACGTAGAGGCAGGGGTGGGGATCCTTCTCGATCCCCGGCCAGCGGAGCACCTCCGGTTCGGCCGCCGCCGCGAGGCAGGATCCCGCCGCCAACGCCAGGCCCAACGCCGTGGCCGCCAGTCTCTTTGGAGTGTGCTCGCGCATGGTTCGTACCCTTTCTGTGCTGGTCCAATTCATGACAGGTCGTCGCTGCGACTCGGTGTCGCCTTGAAGATGCCGAGGTCGAAGCCCTTGGCGACCGCCTCGGCGCGGTCGGCGGCCTGCATCTTCTTGAGAATCGCGGTGACGTGTGCCTTCACCGTCCGCTCCGTGATCCCGAGGGTGCGGCCGATCTCCGCGTTGCTGAAGCCCTTCCGCAGGAACACGAGCACCTCGATCTCCCGCGTGGACAAGCCGGCGGGCCCGACCCTCGCCGTGGTGGCGAGGCCCTCCTGCACCCGCGTCCCGCCGTTGTGGACCTCGCGGATCGCCGCCACGATCTCGTCCTCGTCGATGTGCTTGGTGAGATAGCCGCGGGCGCCGGCTTGAAGCGCCCGCTGGGCATCCTCGGGCGACTCCGACGACGTCAGCACGATCGCCCGGGCGTCGGCCCGGATCGACTGGATGCGGCGGAGCGTTTCGAACCCATCCATGCCCGGCATGCTCAGGTCGATGACAACCACGTGCGGCTGCTCCTGCTCCCAGAGCCGGACCGCCGCAGGGCCGTTGGCCGCCTTGCCCACGACCTTGAAGTCGGGCTCCGACTCGAGCAGGTTGGCAAGGCCCGCGCGAAAGAGCGGATGGTCGTCGACGATCAGGATGCGGATCACGGGGCAGGCCTTCGCGGTCGCCAACGAGCGGTCCGTCGTCGTGGTGTGACGAAGCGCCCGCTCGTTCCCAGCCTGCACTACCCGGACCATCCCGGACATTGTACGAAAGTACAAGACGCATCGCTTCTTGCGTCACACGGCGGCACGCCTCTCCGCCGGGGTATGCTGGCGGAGCGTGCGATGGAGGACGCGAGCGTGAGCCGCTGGGCGAAAACAGGCGTGGGGTGGACGGGCACAGGGTGGATCGTGCTCTTCGTGGCCGTCGGCCACCATGCCGGCGCCATCCGCTCTCCGTCGGCCCGCGCGGGCCAGCCCTTCGAACCGATCGCCGGCATCCGTTCGCTCCCGGAACAGGATGCGGCTCGGCGGAAGGCGGTGGCCGTAAAGGGCGTCGTCACGTTCAGCGACCGCGACGGCCGCATCTTCACGGTGCAGGACGAGTCGGCAGGCATCTGGTTCT
>JBBAVU010000052.1:13846-15447 GCA_040397565.1 Pirellulales bacterium
GACCGCGACGGCCGCATCTTCACGGTGCAGGACGAGTCGGCAGGCATCTGGTTCTCCGCCACGCTCGCACGCGCCGCCGGCGAGTGGCAGGGCGACTCCCCTGTGCTCGCCGAACTGAAGCCGGGCTGCCTCGTCGAGGTGGAGGGCACGACCGACCGCGGCGGCTTTGCCCCGCTCATCCTGCCGCGGGCCATCCGCATCGTGGGCCACCAGCCGCTGCCGCCCCCGATGCCGGTCGTCGCGGAGCGGTTCTTCAGCGGCTCCGACGACTGCCTGCGGGTGGAGGTTTCGGGCGTGGCCCAAGGCTTCCGCGATGAGGGCAGCCACTGGCTGCTTGCGGTCGAGACGAGCGGAAGACGGTTCGAGGCGAGGGTGCCCAAGGCGGCGTTCGCCGACCCGGAGGCGACGGTCGTGGACGCGGCGATCTCGATGGTGGGCGTGGCCACCGCGAAGATGAACTCCCGCGGGGAGATTCTCTATCCGCGGGTGGTCGTCAACGAACCAGGCGACGTGCGGATCACCGAGCCACCGGCATCCGGCCCGTTCGCGGCGCCCAAGGTTCCGCTCCGGGCGATCTCTCACTTCCAGCCGGAGCCCCTTGGCGGTCACCGGCTGCGGACCGAGGGCACCGTCACCTACGCCGTTCCCGGGCAGTTCTTCCACGTGCAGGACGGCTTCATCGGCGTGCGGGTGGAGACGCGGAGCACGGAGCCCTTGGCCGCCGGCGACCGCGTCGAGATCGCGGGCTTCCTCGACCGCCGCCGGCCCACCGCGGGAATCGTCGAGGCGATCTACCGGGTGGTGGGCCGCGAGGAGCCGCCCCCGCCGGTGGCGATCGCGCCAGCCCGGATCGTGGAGGTCACGCGTCAGGCGAATCGGCTCGGCCTGATGGCCGAGCCTGGCGACTACGACGGCTGTGCGATCACGTTTCCGGCGCGGCTGCTCGACATCGACCGCACCCAGAACGGCGGCCTCTTCGTCCTGTCGGTGGACGACCTCGAGTCGAGCGTCATCGCGACGGCGGGGCCCGACGTGTTTCCGTCGCTCGCGTCGCTCCGCGCCGGCAGCGAGCTGCAGATGAGCGGCATCCTCCAGGTGGAGAGCTCCGCCCGCGAGTCGATGTTGACCACGCCCGACGACGAGCGGCTCACGCTTCGGATCCGCACGCCGGCCGATGTGCGGGTGCTGCGGGCGAGCTCCTGGTGGACCGCGCCGCGGCTGGCGATGCTGCTGGCCGGTCTGGCCGCCGTGTTCGCCGGCTCGCTCGCGTGGGTGGCGATCCTGCGGCGGCAGGTCGCGGCCCAGGCCGGCCGGCTGGCCGGCGAGATGCGGAAGCGGCGGGACGCGGCGGTGGAGTTTCATGCCACGCTGCGGGAGCGGAGCCGGCTGGCGGCGAACCTGCACGACACGCTGCTCCAGGTGCTCGCGGGGATCGCGATGCAGCTCGACGTCTGCCGCCGCTCGCTCCGCGGTCGGCGGCTCGACGACACCGCCAGCCAGCTCGACGTCGCCAAGCGGATGGTGCGTCACGCCTCGACCGACCTGAGGGGCTCCGTCTGGGCGCTGCGGACGGCGCCGACGGCGGGCAGGTCGTTCGCGGA
>JBBAVU010000053.1:0-15426 GCA_040397565.1 Pirellulales bacterium
GCTATACAGGGGGTAACGTGCAGCAGCCGGTCGGCTGGCGGGCCCATCGCAACGGTGTCCTGCTCGAGTTCTCCGCGCCGCTCGATCCGAGGGTTGCGGGCGACACGGCGAACCACTTCGCCCAGTGCTGGAACTACCGCTACGGCCCCGGCTACGGGTCGCCCGAGTTTTCGCCGAGCCACTACGGCACCATCGGGCACGATCCGCTCGCGATCCGCTCGGCCACGGTGCTCTCCGACGGCCGGAAGCTGTTCCTGGAGCTGCCCGACCTGCAGCCGGTGAACCAGCTGCATCTCCATGTGGCCGTCGGTGGCGGCGTCACCCGCGACATCTTCGCCACCGTGCACGCCCTCGACGAGCCGTTTCGTGACATCCCGAACTACGGCGAGATCACGCGGCCCGTCGCGGCTCACCCGATCGACCGCGATGTTGCGATGCTGCGGGCGTTCGTGAAGAATCCCTGGCTCGAAAAGATCGACGGCGGCCGCGCGGTGACGGTCGAGGCGGCGTCGAACCTGTCCTACAAGACGACGGAGCTGCGGGCCACGCCCGGAGAAAAACTCTCACTGACGTTCGCCAATCCCGACGTCGTCCCGCACAACTGGGTGCTCGTGAAGCCCGGCGCGCTCGCGGCCGTCGGCGGCCTGGCGGACCTGCTCATCGCCGACCCCGAGGCGGTCGCACGGCACTACATCCCGAAGACCGACGACGTGGTCGTCTACGCCGACATCGTCGAGCCAGGCAAGCGGCAGACGATCCATTTCACCGCCCCCGAAGCTCCGGGCCGCTATCCTTTCCTCTGCACGTTCCCCGGCCACTGGAAGCTCATGGCCGGCGTCATGATCGTCGAGGACGCGAAGCCGGTGGACGTGGCCGCCCGCGCGAAGGAGCTCTTCCGCCGCGACAATCTTGTCGCCTGGTGCATCGTGCCGTTCGACGGAAAGAATCGCGGCCCCGAGGAGCGGGCAGCGATGCTCGAGAAGCTCTCCTTCAAGCACTTCGCCTACGACTGGCGGGGCGAGCACGTGCCGACCTTCGAGCAGGAGTGGGAGTCGCTCGCGAAGCACGGCGTCGCGCTCGATGCGTTCTGGTCGCTGCCGCCGGATTTTCCAAAGTCGCTCGAGCAGTTCCAGAAGCGGGGGCTGAAGCCGTCGTTCTGGGTGATGGTGAACGCCCCGGACGGGCTCGATCAGGCCGCGAAGGTGAGGCACGCTGCCGACGCCCTGCGGCCGACCGCCGAGGCCGCGGCGAAGGCCGGCTGCTCGGTCGCGATCTACAACCACGGGGGCTGGGGGGGTGAGCCGGAAAACATGGTCGCCGTCTGCGAGGCGGTGAACCTGGCGAACGTCGGCATCGTCTACAACCAGCACCACGGCCACGACCACCTGCCGAGATTCAAGGAGTCGCTCGCGAAGATGCTGCCGCACCTGAAGTTCCTGAACCTCAACGGCATGATGGCCGACGGGGAGAAGAAAGGCAGGAAGATCATGGTGCTCGGCCAGGGAGACCTCGACGTCGAACTCGCCCGCACGATCTGCGAGAGCGGCTACACCGGCCCGATCGGCATCCTGAACCACACCGGCCACGACGCCGAGGCCCGGCTGCTCGACAACCTCGAGGGCCTCGACTGGATCGTCGGCGAGCTCACCGGTTCACCGATTGCGAAGCCGACGCCGCGGACGAACTGAGGCAGCCCGCGATTCGGAGGTTCAGCGTGCGGCTGCACCGTGCACGATCCCGGGGCGGTCACGGGGCGGTTTCTTCCCGCCGTTGCGAATTCCGTTCGGGTGGCACGTGCTTCACGAGCATCCGTACCGCATCACCGCGGGTGCGGGGCGGCTGCGAGAGCAGACCGGCCCGGGCGGCCGCCGGCGCCCGCTCGACGGCCAGCCGCCACTCGTCCGTCGAAACGGCCTCGTCTGCGCGAAAGAACACGTCATCGGCATCGGGCCGCCACAGGCCGCTCACCGTCGTCAGGTTCGCCGCCTCGAAGGCGGGATGGTCGGGCGGAAGGTCCTGGTAGGGCCACAAGAGCACACCCGGCCCGCCGCATCCCCGCACGAGCACCCGCTGCACCTCCCGCACCCTCGCGGGGTCGGCGGCGACCTCACGCGGCTCGATACGGTCGCGCAGGCAGAGCCACGCGACCGTGCCGCCGGCCTGGCCGCACAGCATCATCTGACCGTGCAGCCGCAGGGCGGCCTGCACGATGCTGCTGACGCCGATGTTTTTCGATCCGCCCAGCAGGCCGTCGAAGCTGACGGGCACGAGGCCACGCAGTGGAAACATCGCCCTGTCGGAGTGCGTGTTCCAGTTGCGGGCCGCGACGTGCCGGGGAATCCACGCCGCGTCCGGGCTGTCCGAGAGATAGCTGCGGCGGGTCGGGTGAAAGTCGATGTGGAATTGGAAGCCGAAGACGGCATCGTCGGGCATGAAGCTTGCCCACCGCGGCTCCGGGCCGCGGCCGCGGATCTCCTGCTCCCGCAGCATGTGGACCGCCTCGAGCCGAAGCCCCTCCCGGATGTACGGTTTCGGCGGCAGGCGGTCGGGGGTGCCGAACTCGTCACTCAGTTCGAGATAGCGAAAACTCTGCGGGAAGTCGCCGTGGTCGTCGTGGGCCTTGGTCTGCAGGAAATAAAGCAGCCCGAGGGCGCGGAGCTTGGCGTCGGCGTAGATGATCCTACGCTGGGCCGGAGAGAGATCGACGATGTTCTTCCTCGAACCGCCGGGCTCCGTTTTTTCAAGCGCCTCCACGACATGCGTCGGCAGTTGGCAGAGCGGGTAGTCCTGGGCGGTGGCGTTGAGCTGGACGCACTCCGTGCCGGGGGGCAGGGATTGATGCCAGCGGTCGACCAGGCGGCGCTGCGTGTAGATGCTGAAGCCCTGCGCATAGATGCCGTGCGGCATGTCGCTGTCCACCCACGCCGGGCCGCTCTCCGCGAAGGCATCCTCCTCGTATCCTGCCGGCCGCGGGATCGTCGCGTCGCGGCCGGCCTCCCGCAGCGTGAGCGTCCACGTGATGGGATTCATTTCCTGCGGGGCGAACGCGTCGAGCCGGTCCGGCGCGCTCGGCTCGCCGAACCGCGACCGTGGATCGACGCCCGCCGCATAGGCCGCGCCACTCAGCCGAATCACGTCCCCCCAGTCCGAGCAGTCGATCGTGAGCCTCGCCCTGACCGCGAGGCTTTCCGGGCCGCCTTCGGTCCGCTCGAACGTCACTCCCAGAACGCGTTTTCCCTCGCGGATCACCCCCTTCGGCTGCCAGCCACGGAGCACTTCGAGACGGCCGGTGCCGCCCGCCATGTGGGCCGCGAGCAGTTTCTCGAAGAGCCTCGCCGCGACGGCGGGCTCCACGGTCTCCGTCGCCGACCAGCAGTTCCCCGGAGCCGCGCGGCCGTAGACCTTTTCGTTGTGGGATCGGATCGAATCGACCATTTCGAGGAAGAGGCCCGATCGGGGGAAATTCACCGACGTTCCTCCCAGGACCGTCCGCTCGTCGATCGGGCCGACGCCCTCCGCGCTAAACTGCCCGCCCAGCCATTCGATGTCGTTCACCAGGACGATGCGTCCCACCCCCAGCCGGGCCGCCTGCACCGCCGCGGCGCAGGCCGATTCGTTGCCCCCCACCACGAGCAGGTCGGTCTCCAGATCCCGGCCGACGGCGAGTCCGCCGAGCAGCACGAGCACCACGAAGAGCCACGGCCCCGTCGACGTGGGGCGAGACTGGGGTCGCGTTGGTCCTCGCTGTCGCCTCATGGTCTCCCCTGCCCCGCCGACGACCGCCGTCCGATCACGCCGAAGCGATCCCTTCGTTCTTTATGGCGTCGATCTTCGCCGCGAGGATGAAGTCGTTCTCGGAGAGGCCGCCGATGGCGTGCGTGTAGATTTCGATCCAGACGTTGCGGTAGCTCTCGAGGTGCAGGTCGGGGTGGTGCTTTTCCTCCTCCGCGACCCGGGCGACCTCGCCCAGGAACTGCATCGCCTGCCGGAAATGCTTCAGCCGCCAGTCCTTCCGGATCCGCTCGCCGTCGTGCGACAGCCGCCAGCCCGCGAGCTTCGCGAGCTGCGCCTCGGCTTCGGCGGGGGAATACTTCGGCACGCCCCCCTCGCACGGGACGCACCGTTTCGCCGAAAGCTCGCACGCCGTCTGCGGATGTGTCATACGCATAGTGTACGCCGGCAGCCCTGTGCCTACACTTGAAGGGGTTGGAGAACGGCCCGAACGCGAGGAGGTCCCCTTGCCCAGTCGCGAGACACTCGGCGGTGTCGTTCACCGCTACCAGAAGTACGATCCGGCGAGGATTCCGCCGCCGCGGGCCCCCGAGGCCGATCTCGTCAGCCCCGCGATGGAGCACCTGCTCGAGTTCGGCTCGATCGACGAGCTCACCGAGGAGCAGCTCGCCGAGGCGATCGTGCTCGACCCGTCGCAGATCAAGGGGTTCGGCCCGTCGATCGAATCGCTGAAGAGGCAGCTCGAAGAGCGGCGGCGGAAGATCCTCGAGCGGTACGAGACGAACGGGGTGCAAAAGCAGGCGAGGAAGGCGGTGAAGGCGGCGGCCGAGCAGGCCGAGCCGCCTGCCAAGCACCGCGAGGCCTTCCACAGGGCGGTTCGCGACGGGCAATTGCGTCAGCTCGAGCGGCTCTGGTACGCGCAGGACGACGACCAGTCGCCGTTCGCCGCCGAGATCGTCGGCATCATGGACCGCCTCGGCGACCAGTACCAGGTCGAGGAGCTCGCGGCGAAGTGGGCCTTCACCGGCCGCGAGGGGCTGTCGGTGCCGAAGGCGCTCGAGGTGAAGGAGGAGCTCGAGACGATCGAAGCCCTGCTGGGGCAGCTCGAGGAGGCGAGGAAGAACGCGAAGATCTACCTCATCGACATGGAGGCCCTCGGCCGGTTCGCCGAGCAGCAAGACCTCGACGAGCTCCAGCGGCTGAGGGAGCAGGTCGAGGAGATGGTCGAGCGGCTTGCGGCCGAGCAGGGGCTCTCGAAGTCAGGCAAGGGCTTCCAACTCACGCCGAAGGCGATGCGGCTCTTCCAGGGTCGGCTGCTCGCGAGGATCTTCTCCGACCTCACCGCGTCGAAGACCGGCCGGCACGAACAGGCCGTGACCGGTGACGGCGCCGTCGAGCAGGTTCCCACGCGTCCCTACGAGTTCGGCGACTCGGTGGCCCACATGGACATCCCGGGATCGCTCCAGAACGCGATGCTGCGGCAGGCGGGGCCGGGGGGCGTCGCGCTGCCGATCCGGCTCGAGGCCCGCGACATCGAGGTGCACCACACCCGCAACACGCCGAAGGCCGCGACCGTCTGCTGCCTCGACATGAGCGGCTCGATGCGGTACGGCGGGCTGTACGTCGCGGTGAAGCGAATGGCGCTGGCGCTCCAGGGGCTCGTGCAGAAGGAGTTCCCCGGCGACTTCCTGCAGTTTCTCGAGATGTACTCGTTCGCCAAGCCGCGGGCCTTCTCGGAGCTCACGGCGATGCTTCCCAAGCCCGTGACGATCTTCGACTCGGTCGTGCGGCTGCGGGCCGACATGGCCGATCCCGACATCTCCGAAAGCGACGTGCCGCCGCACTTCACGAACATCCAGCACGCGCTCGCCCAGTCGCGAAAGCTGCTCGCCCGGCAGGACACGCCCAACCGCCAGGTGATCCTCATCACCGACGGGCTGCCCACGGCGCACTTCGAGGGGAGCCAGCTCTACCTGCTCTACCCGCCCCACCGTCGGACCGAGGAGGCGACGTTGCGAGAGGCGCAGGCCTGCAGGCGTGAGGGGATCGTGATCAACGTCTTCCTGCTCTCGGGATGGTCGCAGTCGCGGGAGGACATCCAGTTCGCCTACAAGCTCGCACGGGCGGCCGAGGGCCGCGTTTTCTTCGCGAGCGGCCGCGAACTCGACCGGTTCGTGCTCTGGGACTACCGGGCGAGGCGGCGGTCGATCATCGCCTGATCACGACTGCTGGAGGAGGTCCTTGAGGCGGGCCATCGGCGTGCGACCGATCGGGAGCGGCTCGTCGCTGCCGTCGAAGAAGACGAGCATCTGGTCCCGCGACTGCCATTGGGTGGAGCGGATTCTCGGGATCTGGACGATGAGTGACCGGCTGATCCTGGCGAACTGCCCCTCCGGAAGCACCGCTTCCCACTCCGCCATGGTGCGGCGGACGACGGCCGCCGGCCGGTCCGGCATCTCCATTCGCGTGTAGTTCTGGGTCGCCTCGATCCAGAGGATGTCGGAGTAGGGCACGGACTCGAAGCCCCCTCGCCTTTGGGAAGGGATCCTCACCGCCTGATCGCGATCCTCGCCGACGTCGAAGGACTGGGACGCCGGCCCGCCGGATTCGTCCTCATCGGCCGGCTTCGCGGGCTGGGCCGTCGCGAAAATCTCCTCGAGCCGCTCGATCGTGATCGCGAGCCGGTCCTCGTCGAAGGGTTTGAGCACGTAGTCGACGGCCCCCGCCTTGAAGGCATCGACCGCATACGACTCCCTCGCCGTCACGAAGACGACCTTCGTCCTCGGCCGCACGCTCGCAAGCAGGTCCACGCCGAGCCGGCCCGGCATCGTGATGTCGAGAAAGATCACGTCGGGGTCGCGTCCCTGCAGGAACCGCTCGGCCTCCGCGACGCTCCGCACGGAGCCGATCACGTCCACCGACTCGAAAGACTCGAGCATGGCCGTCAGCCGCTTGAGGGCGTGTGGCTCGTCGTCCACGAGCAGCGCCGTGATCATCGGACCGCCTCCGTCGTGCGGCCGTGGGCCGGACCGGCCGCCCCGCGGGCGGCATATTTGCTCTCGAGCGGGATCGTGATCGTCGACCGCACCCACCCGTCCTCCTCGCGGGTCGACACGGTGGCCTCGGGGCCCGCATGGATGAGGAGCCGTCGCCTGAGGTTCACAATGCCCGTACCGGTCGACCCGGCCGCGGTCTCCGTCGCCCAGCGGCCGGTGTTGGCCACCTCGATGAACAGCCTTGCACCGTTCCGCCACGCCTTGATCCGGACCTGCAGCCGCTCGTCGCCGTCGGTCGCCCCGTACTTCAGGCTGTTCTCCACGAGCGGCTGGATCATGACGGGCAAGACCGGGATCTTCCGGACGTCGGTGTCGCAGTCGATCCGGCAGGTGAGGCGATCCCCGAATCGGAACGACTGGATCGTGAGGTACTGCTCGAGCGCGTCGATCTCGCGGCCGAGCGGCTCGAGCACGCCGCACGGCGCGAGCAGGAACCGCAGGTACTTCGCGAGGGATTGCGTGATCGCCTCGATGGCCTCGGGATCGTCCTTGCTGGCGACGATCGTGTTGAGCGCGTTGAAGAGAAAGTGCGGGCTGATCTGCACTTGGAGGTGCCGAAGCTCGTTGCGGTAGGCAAGCGCCTCGGCCTCGATCGCCCGCAGTTCCGTCGACTGCTGGTCCCGGAGCAACTGGAAGCCGAAATAGGCGACGCACCAGGCCGAGAGCATGGTGATGTCGAGCAGGAACCGCGCCGTGAGCCCGAGCCTCGAAGAGGCCCGGGCGGGAATGGTCGCGATCGTCTCGTCTGGAATGCCGATCCACGAGCCGACGGCCGACTCCACGCCGGGCATGAGAACGCTCATGACGACCGCGCCGACGAGGGGCCCTCCCACCATGAGGCCGGTCTTCGACACGCCAAGCCGGTTCAGGAGCGAACCCCGTTTCGAAATCGCCCTCAGCAGCGCCGTGAAGAGGAAGCCGAACGCCACCCGGGTGCCGACGAACCAGGCCGGCGGGGCGCCCGTGGAGCCGAAGCCGAGGGCCACGACCATCACGGCGGCGAACGCAGCCGCCCAGAACGCGGCGTGACCGATCCAGAACGACCAGGTGCCGAACTGCAGGCCGTCGGGGCGATGGACCGACCCGGCGGCGGGTTCGTCGGGAGGCGGGAGGGGAATGGAGCGGCTCATGGGCAGTCCCCTGACCATAGGAGCGGACCGGGAAATTGTCGAGGAGCGGGCGGTGGAGTCGCCTCCGCCGGTCGAGGGGTGATCGACCGCGTGAGCCGCCCGGAGAATCAGCCGTCTTCGCCGTCGTATTCGCCCGTGAATCCGGCCTCGATCCAGCTGCCGGTCGAGCCGCGGATTTTCGAGAGCTTCTCGTGCCGTTCGACGAGCGGCTTCCAGAGTGGCGAATCCGGGATTGGCTCGAGCGACCGCGGCAATTCCACCGGAGTCCCGGAGCCGTCCACCTGCACGAAGGCCATGAGCCCGTCCATCCACGGGAGCGAGTGGCCCTCGAGCGGCATGCCGACGACGCCGACCACGAGGTAGCACTGCCGCACGTGGAGCACGGCGGCCCGCATCTCGACGAGCGTGCCGACCGGCACGCTGCGTCGGCACTCAATCGCCAGAACCCGGCGGAGCACGAGATTGGCCCCCCGCCCCGCCCCGCGGCAGGCGGCGGCGTAGGCGGCCTCGAGCGCGTATCGCAGGAGGCTGCCGGCGTAGAGCGTGCCGTAGTGGTTGGCGTCGACGGGGAGCACGAGCCGGTGGCTCGTGGTCTCGAGTGACTGGCCGGCGGTGAACGGCGAGGATTCCATCGGGCCCTGTTCCAGCCTACGCTGCCTCAGCCAGCACGGAGCGCCCGCGCGTCGCCGCCACCGCGGTCCACGGTCGGCATCTCCACGGCCGAGCGGACCGGGCCGAGGGCCGGGTCGAGCCGGTCGAGCTCCTCCTTCATCGCGGCCACGGTCTTGCGGATCTGCTCCTCCGTGTGCTTGGCGGTGATGAAGAATCGCAGCCTCGCCGCCGCCTCCTCGACCGCCGGGTAGAGGATCGGCTGCACGTTGATGCCCCGCGCGAAGAGGGCCCGCGAGAGCGCGAGGCTCGCCATCGAGTTGCCGAGGATCACCGGCACGATCGCCGATCCGCCCGAGGAGCCGGTGTCGAGGCCCGCCTTCCGGCAGAGGTCGAGGAAGAGCCCCGCGTTCGCGTGGAGCCGGGCCACCCTTTCCGGCTCGCGGTCGAGCAGGTCGATCGCCCCGAGCGCGGCGCCGGCGGCGGCGGGCGGCAGGCCGACCGAGTAGACGAATCCGGGCACGGTGTATTTCAGCCACCGCACGAGCGTGTGGGATCCGGCGATGTAGCCGCCGCAGCTGCCGAAGGCCTTCGAGAGCGTGCCCATCCAGAGATCGACGTCGGCGGGATCGACGCCGAAGTGCTCGCCGATGCCGTGGCCGCGGCGGCCCATGACGCCGATCGAATGCGCCTCGTCCACCATGAGGAGCGCCTTGTGCCGCTTCGCCAATTCGACGAACCGCGGCAGTTCGGCGTAGTCGCCGTCCATGCTGTAGATCCCCTCGATCACGATCAGCACGCGCCGGTACTGGCCCCGCAGTTGCGTCAGGAGGGCGTCGGCCGCCTCGACGTCGTTGTGCGGGAAGCCCCGGCGACGGGCGCCCGAGAGGATCGCTCCCTGAAGGAGGCTGTTGTGGGAGAGGGCGTCGTGGAGCACGAGGTCGCCCGGGCCGACCACGTGGCCGATCACGGTCTCGTTCGTGGCGTGGCCGCCGACGAAGGTGATCGCGTCCTCCGTGCCGACCATCCGAGAGATCGCCCGCTCGAGTTCCTGGTGGATCACCTTCTCGCCCGAGACGAGCCGGCTCGCCGACACGCTCGTGCCGTAGCGGTCGATCGCGGCCTTGGAGGCGGCCGCCACGTCCGCTTCGCCCGACATGCCGAGGTAGTTGTAGGTGGCCCAGCTGATCATCTCGCGGCCAGCGATCGTGGTGCGGTCGCTCGTGAGCCCCTCGTGCAGGCTGAAGTAGGGGTTCTCGAGGCCGGCCGAGCGGACCATTTCGAAGTTCTGCTCGAGGGCCCGCACTTCCGGGAAGAGCGAGACGTCGTAGGCGTCGGGGCCGACGTCGACGAGCGACCCGCCGGCCCGCGGGACGGTGGGGTCGAGCGCGGAGGGCATGTGCGTCGCGATCGCCTCGGCGACTTCGCGGCAGGTCTCGATCTGGGGGAGGATCTGCTCCGGCAGGCGTCCGCCGAAGGCCTGCTCGAGCGTCGCGATGATCTCCATCCGTTCGAGCGAGTCGAGGCCGAGCTCCACGATGTTGGTGTCGGCGGTAAGCTCGCCGATCCGCTCCTTGCCGATCTCCCGCACGGCGTCCATCACCGCCTGCAGCACGTGCGGGGCGACGTCTCGGCCCGCGGATGCCGCCTCGCCGACCGGCCGGTTCCGGGCCAGCCGGGGCCCGGCGGCGGAGGCAGTCTCGGCGGGCGTCTCGGCTGCGGGCCTCCAGGAGACGTGCTCCTCGACGACCTCGAGGGAGCCGTCCTGGAACTGGCGGCGGCAGGCGTGACGCTGGATCTTGCCGCTGGAGGTCTTCGGGATGCTGTTGGGGCGGACCATCACGAGCGCGTCGATCGCGAGCTCGTGCTCCTTCGCGACGGCCGAGCGGATCGCCTCGAACGCCGCGGCGATCTCCTCGTGGTCCCGCTTGCCCCGCTCGAGCTCCGCGACCACGACCACCCGCTCGCGGCCCTCGACGTCGAGCGAGAAGGCGGCGACGGATCCCGCCCGCACCACTTCGCTTGCGGTCTCGACGGTGTGCTCGATGTCCTGGGGGTAGTGGTTGCGGCCGCGGATGATGATGAGGTCCTTGAGCCGCCCCGTCACGAACAGCTCACCGCGGTCGAAGAAGCCGAGATCGCCCGTCCGCATGTAGGGGCCGGGGAAGATGCCGAACTCGTCGCTCTCCGGAGGAAGCGAGAGTCTCGCGTGGAACGTGGCGAGCGTCTCATCGGGCCGGTTCCAGTAGCCCTGCGCGACGCTTGGCCCGCTCACCCAGATCTCGCCCACACGGCCCTCGGGCAGCGGCCGGAACGATTCCGGGTCGGCGATCACGACCGCCTGCCCGTCGACCTGCCTGCCGCTGCCGACGAGCCGCCGGACCGACTCCGCATCACCGGCGGCGACGTCGCCGGTTTCGAGCTTGGACGGGTCGAAGCCGCGGATCACGGGCTTCTCGAACTTCATGCCGCCGGTCACCATGAGCGTGCTCTCGGCGAGCCCGTAGCAGGGATAAAACGCCTCCCGCCGGAATCCGCAGGGGCCGAACGCCTCGCAGAAGGCGTCGATCGTCTCGGCCCGCACCGGCTCGGCGCCGTTGAAGGCGAGCGACCAGCTCGACAGGTCGAGATCCTTCCGCTGCTCCGGCGGAATCTTCCGCACGCACAGCTCGTAGGCGAAGTTGGGCCCGCCGCTGATCGACGCGCCGTATTTCGAGATCGCCTGCAGCCACCGCAGCGGCTTCTGGAGGAAGGCGACCGGCGACATGATGACGTTGAACTTGCCGCTGTAGAGCGGGACCATGATCCCGCCGATGAGCCCCATGTCGTGGAAGCTCGGCAGCCAGAACACGCCCGACTGGCTCCGCGTGATCTCGAACGCCTGCATGATCCGCAGCGAGTTGTGGAGGAGGTTCGCGTGCGAGAGCATCACCCCCTTCGGCGTGCCGGTCGAGCCGCTGGTGTACTGGAGGAAGGCGAGGGTTTCGCCGTCGATGTCGGGACGCTCCCAGCGGTCGGCGAGGTTCTCGTCGATCTCGCTCGTGACCTGCCAGACGACCTTCTCGAGGCTCGGGGCGGTGGCTCGGATGGCGTCGAACCGGTCGAGCACGTCGCGGGTGGTCAGGGCCGCCGCCGCCTTCGCGTCGTTGGCGATCGCCTCGATCCGCTCGACGGAACGATTTTTGCGGGGCGGGTAGGCCGGCACCGCGACGGCCCCACCGTAGAGGCAGCCCATGAAGGCGGCGATGAAGTCGAGGCCCGACGGGTAGAGCAGGAGCACCCGCTTTCCCCCCATGCCCGACGATGCGAGCCAGCTCCCGATGGCCTGTGCCTTCCGGTCGAGCTCGGCATAGGTGATGTTGAGCTCTTCCGCCTCGCCGTCGACGAGAAACGTGAAGGCGCGGTCGTCGGGCCGGTAGGTCGCCCGCTGCCGCAGCAGATCGACGATCGTCGGTGCGAAGGAGCCTTCGGCGAGTGCGTTTTGAATCACGATGCGTGGAGGCTCCGCCCAGCCAAGCTGACACCCCGCCGGCCCCAAGGGAATCGACCCCATTGAGTTCGGCAGTCGGTTCGCGGTCGGGCAAATTGTAGCGGCCAAACCACTACAAACGACAGAATCGGAGCCCGCTCCCGACAAAAACCCCTCGCAAGAAGGGTTTTGGAGGAATTTTCTAAGCCCACCCTCTGCCGCTGGCCTGCTCGGCACGGGGTCCGAAGCTGCCGCGGAGGCCCCCGATCACGTCCCAGCGGTCGCGGCGGCGGACCTCGATGTCCCCCTGCTGGTTGATCCGCACGAGGCAGGTGTCGGTGAGCCCCGCCTGCCGAAGCTCGTCGGGGCTGACCTCCGAGGGCTCGAGCATGCTCATCAGCGTCTTGCCGTTCATCTCGATGAACTTCATGGAAGCGGTCCCGTGAGGCGTCGGAAGGTGCGATGGAGGACGACGAACCGATCCGGGGCGATCTCCTCGGCGCGGATGCCGGGCTCGAACCCCATCTCGTCGAAGAGGGCGTCGACCGCCCTCCTCGCCGCCGGATTTTGCTTGCCGCCGGCCAATCGCACAAGGACTCCCTTGAGCGCCTTGCGGCGGTGGCAGAAGACCTCCCGCACGAACACCTGGAATCCCGGCAGATCGTCGATCCGCGCCCGACGCTCCCGGTCGAGATCGATCCGCAGGATCGCCGAATCGACCTTCGGCCGCGGCCAGAACACGCTCGGCGGCAGGGTCCGCTCGATCGTGGCGGTACACTGCACCTGGATCCAGACCGACAGCCCGCTGTAGTCGCCCGTGCTGGGCACGGCGGCGATCCGCTCGGCCATCTCCTTCTGCACGGTGACCACGGCCCGATCGAAGGGCCGCTCGAGCGCGAGCAGGTTCGAGATCACCGGCGTCGCGACGCAGTAGGGCAGGTTTGCCACGAGCAGGAAGCGGCCCGACGGCGAGGCCGCGCGGGCCCGCTCCACCGCGGCGAGCACTTCCGGGGCGATCGCGTGCTTCCGCGCGAGCACGTCCCCCTCCACGAGCTCGACGTTGTCGGCCTCGACGAGGGAGTCGCGTGCGAGCTGCGCGAGCCGCGGATCGATCTCCGACGCGACCACCCGTGCGGCGAGCGGGCCGAGCCTGGAGGTGAGCGAGCCGGTGCCGCAGCCCACCTCGAGCACGACGTCGTCGGGCCGGATCTCGGCCGCCGCGAGGAGCACGTCGAGGATGTTGAGGTCGACGAGGAAGTTCTGCCCCCGCCTGGCATCGAGCGTGAAGCCGACCTCGGAGAACCACTTCCGCAGGTAGGCCGCGGTCTGTCGCGGAGGGGAACCGGCCGAGTTCATGGACGGTCTCCCGCGAGCAGCCTCACCTGCCGCTCGACGAGCTTGGCGAGCATGTCGGTCTCGAGGTTCACCTCGCCGCCGACTTCGAGCCCGCCGAGCGTCGTCGCGGCGAGCGTGTGGGGGATGAGGGCGACGGTGAACGAGCGGTCGCCCACCTCGCACAGCGTGAGGCTCACGCCGTCGATCGCGACCGACCCCTTCGGCACGAGGTGTGACAGGAGCGCCGCCGGCGGCTCGAACCGGCAGGTGACCCACTCCCCATCCACTTCCCTGGCGGTGAGTCGCCCGATCCCGTCGACGTGGCCGCTCACGAGATGGCCGCCAAGCCGGTCGGAGAGCCGCATGGCCCGCTCGAGGTTGACGGGGCTGCCGACCGCGAGGCGGCCGAGCGTCGTCCGCGAGAGCGTCTCCGGGCCGGCCTGGAAGAGGAGCGTGGGCCCGTCGATGCCGACGATCGAGAGGCAGCAGCCGCTCACGCAGACGCTCTCCCCGATCGCCGCCTCGGCCGCGATTTTGCCCGCCTCGACGCCGATTCTGACGCCCGGCGGCTCCGGCTGCAGAAGCGACACTCGGCCCAGGGTTTCCACGAGTCCGGTGAACATGATGACGCCAGTGTACCCAGCGGCCCGGACGCCGGGCCTCGGGCCGCTTGCACGGGCGTCGTCCGCAGTCACAATGGCGACGAAATCGCTCCCCGTCCGCGTCCCCGTCAACCGAAAGGCTCATGCATGTCCACGATCGTCGATATCCAGGCCCGCCAGATCCTCGACAGCCGCGGCAACCCCACGATCGAGGTCGACGTCAGCCTCGCGGGCGGCGCCTTCGGCCGGGCGGCGGTTCCCTCGGGGGCGAGCACGGGAGCCCACGAGGCCTGGGAGAAGCGGGACGGCGACAAGAACGTCTATCTCGGCAAGGGCGTGCTCGAGGCGGTCGAGCACGTCAACACCGACATCGCCGAGGAGCTCGAGGGCTGCGACGCGCTCGACCAGACGGCGATCGACGATCGGATGATCGAGCTCGACGGCACGCCCAACAAGAAGAAGCTCGGTGCCAACGCCATCCTCGGCGTGTCGCTCGCCACGGCCCACGCGGCCGCTGAGCACTGCGGCCTCCCCCTCTACCGCTACCTCGGCGGCGCGTCCGCCCGGCTCTTGCCGGCCCCGATGATGAACATCATCAACGGCGGCGCACATGCCGACAATCCGCTCGACGTGCAGGAGTTCATGGTCATGCCCGTCGGGTTCGACGCCTTTGACGACGCGCTGCGGGCCGGCGTCGAGACCTTCCACGCCCTCAAGAAGGTGCTCAAGGACAAGAAGCTCGCGACCGCCGTCGGCGACGAGGGGGGCTTCGCCCCGCACATCGGCACCTGCGAGGAGGCCCTCGAGGTGATCCTCTCGGCGATCTCGGCCGCGGGCTACAAGCCCGGCAGCGAGATCGCGATCGCCCTCGACGTGGCGGCGACGGAGCTCTTCAACGCGACGACCGGCACGTATGCGATCGAGGGACGGTCGCTCGACTCGGCCGGCATGGTGGCGTTTCTCGAGGGGCTCGCCCGCAAGTACCCGATCATCTCGATCGAGGACGGCTGCTCCGAGGACGACTGGCGGGGCTGGAAGCTCCTTTCCAATGCCCTTGGCGACCGGGTGCAGCTCGTCGGCGACGACCTGTTCGTCACCAATTCCGAGCGGCTCGCCCGCGGCATCGAGGAGGGGGTCGGCAACAGCATCCTCGTGAAGGTGAACCAGATCGGGACGCTCACCGAGACGATCGCCGCCGTCCAGCTTGCCCACGTGAACGGCTACACGTCGATCGCGAGCCACCGCAGCGGCGAGACCGAGGACGCCACGATCGCCGACCTCGCCGTCGGCCTCTCGACCGGCCAGATCAAGACCGGAAGCGCGTCCCGCAGCGACCGGGTCGCGAAGTACAACCAGCTCCTGCGAATCCAGGAGTCGCTCGGCGACGGCGGCCTCTACGCCGGCCGCCAGGTCCGCGATCGGTGGAGCGGCGTGGCCTGACCGGTCGCGGCGCCACGCGACGGATCTCGCTCAACGGATCTCGCTCAACGGAT
>JBBAVU010000054.1:0-5347 GCA_040397565.1 Pirellulales bacterium
GCCGCGCTCTCCGTGAAGAGCGTCACCGGCGTGCCGATCAAGTTCATCGGCACGGGTGAGGGCGTCGAGGCGATCGAGGAGTTCCACGCGGAGCGGATGGCCGGCCGGATCCTCGGGATGGGCGACGTGCTCACGCTCGTCGAGGAGGCGCAGCGGAAGTTCGACCAGGACGAGATGCGGCGGCAGGAGGAGCGTCTCAAGGCGGGCGAGTTCACGCTCGACGACTTCCGGAAGATGCTCGCCCAGACCCGCCGGCTCGGCCCGCTCGGCAAGGTGATGGGCATGATCCCCGGCATGGGCGGCATGCAGGAGATGCTCGCCGGCGGCGACCTCGAGAAGGACATGAACCGCCTCTTCGGCATCATCGATTCCATGACGCCCGAGGAGCGGCGGAACCCGTCGCGGGTGATCGACCAGTCGCGTCGCCGCCGGATCGCCGCGGGGGCGGGCGTGGAGCTCCACGAGGTGGGCGACCTCGTGAAGCAGTTCGACGGCATGGCGTCGATGATGAAGGGGATGGCGGGCATGGGCATGGCCGACCGCATGCGGCAGGTGCAGCGGATGCAGGCGGAGCTTACGAACCCGTCCGCCCGGCTCGCGCGGCCGAAGGGCGACACGGGCAAGCGGCTCACCGCCGACGAGCGGAGGAAGCTCAAGAAGCAGCGGGAGAAGGAAGCCCGACGCCGCAAGCGGAGCGGGAAGTGAGCCGCCCGATCACTCGATCGCCCCGGCGGCGATCCGGCAGGCGAGCGTCCAGGAGTCGATGAACCGCTGCATCGAGTGCTCCTTGCCGACGATCGGCGAGGCGTCGATCTGCGAGAAAGCCACGTCGCCCGGGACCCACCGGGCCGGAATTCCCACGTACCCCGCCGCGGGCGACCCGCAGGGATCGACGAACGGGAAGAACCGCAGCGCCTCGTCCTCGGGGTTGGTGAAGATCGTGAGCCGGTCGGCCGATCGGATCGCGTCGTGGTGGCGGCCGCTCGGGGAGAGGGAACCGACGCCGACGGCCGGCGTGACGAGCACGAGCCCGAGGTGGCCCGACCGGGCCGCCGTTCGGCCGGGGTCGGCCGCGAGGAGATCGTCGAGCGCGACGAGCGCGATCTTCGAACCGAAGCTGTAGCCCACGATGCCGAGGTCGGCCTCGAGGGGGAATTTCGAGAGCAGGGCGGCGAAGTAGTGGCCGTCGGACTCGGCCCGGACGAAGTTGTCGCGGGCCTCCCGGAGCGGCAGGCCGTGGCTCTCGCTGGGCCACGAAAAGACGATCGTGCGGACCGGCGAGGAGTCCGGGCGGCAGCCGTCGAGCCGGCGGGCGAGTGAGACCGCCTGCCGCTTCGCGGCGGAGGCGTCGTAGCGGTTGCCGTGGATGAAGAACACCACCGGCCCGTCGGCCGCGGCGAGTTCTTCGACGGCGGCCGCGTTCCAGCAGCCGGGCGCCTCCCGCCGCTCGACGAGGAAGTCGGCGTCGGCGACCGGGTGGCAGATCCTCGGCAGGCACCGGGTGCTTACGGACCAGACGTCGGGCTCGACGCAGGCACGCGGGCAACGATCCGGGCAGCCTTCGGATTCGGCCTCCCCCGCCGCGCGGGCACGTTCGGCCCCGGTGGCGACAGCGAAGAGGACGACGGACAGGCCGATGGCTACGGCGGTGCGGCGGGGCAGGTCGAAAGTGAAAAACATATCGCGTGAAGAGAGCGGATCGGACGTTCGTGATGATTCGGTCGGAGCTCATCGCGACCTTGAGGGTAGCGTCGGATGAATCGGGCCGAGGATTGAAAAAAACTTTTCAGCCGTCCCCGCGCGCAAGCATGGTGTAGGGTTGTTCGATCCCGCTTCGTCGCTTCTCTGGAGAGGATGCCATGTCCCGCTTCGTCTGTTTCACGATCCTGTCGGCCGGCCTCCTGGCCGCCAGCGGCTGCAGTAGCTGCTTCGGCGGCGGCACGGCCTGCCGTCGGTCGTCGTTCATGGATTTCCGGTCCCCCTGCTCGAGTGCGCCCGCGATGGCGCCGATGCAGCCGTGTGCCCCCGCGTGTGCCCCGGCCTGCGAGCCGGCCTGTGCGCCGGCGGCGGCCCCGTGCTGCGAAGGCGGCACGCCGGTCATGTCGGCCCCGGTGACCGTCAGCTGAGGCCCGCGGCGAACCAGCCGACCGTCCTCGCGAGCCCCTCGGCGAGGCCGACCGTCGGCTGCCAGCCGAGGACCTCGGCCGCGAGCGACGCGTCGACGAGGTTGCTGCGAAGGTCGCCGGGACGCGGCGGCCCGTGGATGGGCTTCGGGACGTCGCCCCGCCCCGGGCGGCTCGCGGCGACCTCGCGACGGATCGCGGCCTCGAGCTCGTTGACGTCGGTGCCGAGGCCGGTGCCGATGTTGAGGGAAGTGAGCGTGCCGGGAACGAGCCTTGCCGATTCGCTCGTGAGCGCCGCGAGGTTGGCGGCGGCCACGTCGGGGCCGTACACGTAGTCGCGGACGTAGCGGCCGTCGCCGTTGATCGTGGCAGCTTCTCCGGCGAGGAGCTTCTTCGAGAAGATCGCCACGACGCCCGCCTCGCCGTGCGGGTTCTGCCTCGGCCCGTAGACGTTGGAATACCGCAGGGCCACGGCCGTCATGCCGTGCTCGGCGGCGTAGAACGCGAGGTACCGCTCACCCACCCACTTCGTGATGCCGTAGGGGCTCACGGGATTGGCCGGAGTGTCTTCCGGGGCGGGCATGGTGACGTCGCCGTAGAGCACGCCTCCGCTCGAGGCGAAGACGAACCGTCGGCAGCGGTGCCGCACCGCCGCGTCGAGCACGTTGATCAGGCCGATGCAGTTGACCTTCGCGTCGAACAGCGGCTCGCGGACCGACCGGCTCACCGACATCTGCGCGGCCTGATGGCAGACGGCGTCGGGCTTCTCCGCGTCGAAGGCGGCGGCGACGGCCGCGGGATCGACGATGTCGCCCACGTGGAGCGGCACGCCGGCCGGCAGGTTGTCACGGGAGCCGCTCGAGAGGTCATCGAGCACGGCGACCGAGTGACCCTTCGCGAGCAGGGCATCGACGATGTGGCTGCCGATGAACCCGGCGCCGCCTGTGACGAGGATCTTCATGGGCCCGGGACTCCGCGATCAAGGGATGAAGGAAGAGTTGTACCCCGCGGCGGAGAACGGGAAAAACGCCTGCTGAGAAGTTGGCGAACTGGGATTGACCGCGCGCCCGACCAAGCCGAATCTCCCCCACCCCCTCCCCCGGAAAACTCCAAGGTCCGATGGTCCCCGAACCCGCCTATCACGACCGGTCCGACGAAGCCGGCGCATCCGTGCGGCGTCCGAGGGCCTTCTCCGGCCGCGTCATCTTCGACCATCTGCAGAAGACGGCCGGGATGGCCGTGAACCGCTGGCTGCGGAACACGCTCGGCGACGGCTGCGCCTCGCCCAACATGCTCTCCATCGACCACCGGTCGCTCATCGCCCGGTTTGGCGGCGTCTATTCGGTGCTCACGGCCCACGTGACGTTCGACCGTGGCGGGCTCGACCCGAGGTACCAGTACGTCACGCTCCTGCGGGAGCCGATCGACCGGATGGTGAGCTGGTTCCATTACGTCGTCACCAACTACACCGACGCCGACGTCGGCGAGGGGTGGCACGATGTGAAACGGTTTCTCGAATCGGACGGGGCCGACTGCAGCGACAGGCTCACGTGGAACTTGTACGTGGGGCACTTCGCGGCGATCGAAGGAGTTCGCTCCGATCATGGGCGACACCTGATCGATGCCGCGGTTGCGGCCGTGGATCGATACGACGTCTGGGGGCTGTACGAGGCCATGCCCGAATTCCTCGCCGACTTCGCCGGACTGCTCGGTGTGCCGGCCCCGGCGAGCCTCGATCGGGTGAACGTCACGAGGCAGCGGCCGACCATGGACGATCTGCGTGATCCCTTGCGGTCGCGGCTTGCCGATCTCAACGCCCTGGACCTCGAGTTCTACGACATCATGAAGGCACGGTACGCCGAGTCGCGGCGCCGCTGGAGCCCCGCGAGCGTCGTGGCGAGCGGATGGGAGCCTCTCCATGCCCCGAAGGCGATCACACGTGCCAGCGAGGAATTCACGCTGCATTCCGCGAGGATCATCGGGGACGAATCCCGTGCCGGCCGCAGCCTCGTCGAGTTCGACGTCGCCTTCTCGCTGGCCCGCCCCGTCGCCGACGCCGAGATCGGAATCACGGTGCGTGACAGCACTGGAAGCAGGGTTTTCTCCACGAGTTCGACGGCGCTTGGCAGGCCGGTCGGTCCGGTCGCTGCAGGTTCCTATCGGGCCCGCTTCACGTTCATGGCGAATCTGCCCGACGGTGAATATTCCGTCGGGTTGCGGGTGCGGGAAAAACTGCCGGGACTGCCCCGCGAACTCGCGGCCTTCGATGGGCTCGCGGTGTTTCGGATCGGGAGCGGGAAACGGGCCCTCGGCCCCGCCCGTTTCCATCTCCCGACGACGATCCATTGCGTCCGCGTCGATCCCGCATCCTCCATGGAAGGCTGGCGGCTGGGGGCGACCGATCGGAGCCTGCACTCGCACGTCGGAAGGGTGGAGGGAGAATCGATCGTGTCGGACGGGCGGGCGGGCTTCCTTCTCTTCGGCCCCTACAAGACCGTGATCGCGGGCCGGTGGAGGGCCGCCGTCGAGGGCGTTCTCGAACCCGGCGAGGGCTGCCTCCGCATCGACGTGGCGAGCGGGTCGGGGCGGGTGGTGCATGCCTCGCTCGACGTGGCCACTCCGACCGAGCGCGCCGAACTCGACTTCCAACTCGACCACCCGGCGCACGACCTCGAGATCCGCGTCTGGGTCCACGAACTCGCCTCGGCGAGGATCGACGCGGTTGCCATCGAGTCGGGCAGGAACGGTATTCCCCGTGAAGAAGAGGATGACCATGGGCTCCCTGAAGGCCGAATTGAGACGGTTCGAGAAGCGGCGGCTGCGGCCGGTCCTGCGGAGGCTGAAGCCGAAACGGGCGGAGACGGCCCAGCCGACGGCATCGAATGTGGCGCTGGAGCAGTTGCTCGCGGCGATGGTGCGGTCGGAGATTCGCCGGGCCGAGCCGAGGCAGAGCGTCTGGAGCAACCTGACGGCGACGCTGCAGTCGCGAATCTCCGCAGCCCAACCCTCCGGATCGAAGGATCTGGAGAATCTCGTGCGGACGATGCTCGCGACCCCTATGCCTCCCGCAGCCACCGAGACGAGGCGAGAGGCAGCCTGACGGCTCCGGCCGAACCGAACTTCAGCATCGTCATCGCCACCGACGGCCGCGGCTCGGCGCTGGCCGAACTGCTCGACTCCCTGCCGTTTCTCGAAGGACCGCCGTTCGAGGTGTGCGTGGTCCG
>JBBAVU010000054.1:5447-15379 GCA_040397565.1 Pirellulales bacterium
GCACGGTCCGGTGAACACCAGCAGTATGGCTACGCGACCGCCAACCGGATGGGACAGGCCCGCTGGGATCGCACCGAACCGGCCGACGCCCTCTGCGTGCCCGGGGCGGCGGAGTTTCCCTACACCCAGGGGACCAACACGGCGATCCGCCGGTCCGACCTCGAGGCCCTCGGTGGATTCGACGAGGAATACGACTTCTATCTCGACGAGACCGATCTCTGCTGCCGGCTCGTCGATGCCGGTCGCCGCATCCGGCAGTTGCCGCGGGCGTTCGTCCATCACCGCTCGCTGCCGAGCGTCATTCGCACCTCCGACGGCGTGACGCATTCGCTCCACGCGGTGCTCAAGAACAAGCTCTACTTCTCGCTCGTCAACAACCGTGGCCATCACACGACCGGCGAGGCGATCGATGACTTCGACGCATTCGTCGCCGTGCAGGAGCGGCACCTGCGAAAGAAGGCGGCCTCATCGGCCGACGGCCCTCGCTGGCTCGCAGGGTTCGCCGCCGATGCCGCCCGCGCCCGGGAGATCGGGCTTGCCCGCGGGCTCTCGGGCCTGCGGCGGCTCATGAGCCCGGGTCTCGCCGAACGCCATCGACAACCCTTTTTGCCGCTGGGGCGTCGGTCGATTGGGGAGAGGCAGGCTTGCAAGCTCCATCACCCGCAGAACCGAGCAGCCGTCACGACGACAACGACGGCATCGGTCGCCGATCGCCTGCGGTCACAACGGGAAGTGCTCCGCCGCACGTGGGCTGAGATCCTGCCGCCAGGCTCGCGGGTGGCGCTTGCCCTCTATCCCGACCATAGGAACGTGGGCGATGCCGCGATCTGGTGGGGAACCCGATCGCTCCTCGAATCGCTCCGTGTGACGGTGGGATACGGCTGCGATCCGTGGAGCTACGCCCCCGAACGGCTCGCGGCTGCCGTTCCATCCGGCCCCATTCTGCTGCTCGGTGGCGGCAACTTCGGCGACGTGTACGGAGGCGAGCAGGGGCTGCGGGCCCGCATTCTCCGCGACTTCCCCGACCGCCCGATCGTCCAGCTGCCGCAGAGCATCTGGTTTCGAGCCACGGAGGCGAGGGACGAGATGGCCGCTCTGCTCACGAGGCACCGCGACGGCACGCTGCTTCTTCGCGACACCCGGAGCCTGGCCTTCGCCCGCACGCATTTCCCCTCGCCGTCGATGCTCTGCCCGGATGCCGCCGTGGCGCTCGACCTTGCCGGAGTGCCCCGACGGGGCGACGTGCCGGTCGTGGCCCTCTGGCGGCGTGACATCGAACTCGACCTGCCGCTCCCGCCTCTTCCGCCGGGGTCGATCGAGGCCGATTGGCACGACGATCTCGCGGACCTGCCTCCCTGGACGTGGCGAAACCGCGGCTTCCGGGCCGCGGTGGGGCAGCCTCCTCCGCCGGATCTTCCCTGCCCTCCGGTCCGTCTGGCGGCATGGCGGTTCATGCCGTCGCTCTGGGACTCGCTTGCACGCGAGCGGGTGCTCCGGGGTTGCCATCTGCTCGCCCGCGGGCGCGTCGTGATCACCAATCGGCTTCACGCACACCTGCTCTGCACGCTCCTGGGCATTCCGCATGTCGTCTGCGACACGGTGAACGGCAAGCTCTCCGCCTACCTCGATACCTGGGAAGCGGCCGGTCCGACCGTGCACGTCGCCTCGACCCCTGAGGAGGCGGTCGCCGTCGCCGAATCGCTCGCGTTCGCCGCTTCCGGTCTCCGGCGGGCCGCCTGATCACGGGAAGTCTCCATGCGAATCCTCGCCGACATCCGATCGCTCCAGGATCCGGCCTACGCCGGGCGGGGCATCGGCTCGCATGCCGCGTTCGTGCTGCGGTGGCTGCGGGGCCGCGCGATCGCCGATGGCGGGATCGTGGGGCTGGTCGATCCCGCGCTCGGGCCCCTCGCGGCGGAGCATGCGGCGCTCTGCGACGAGATCCGGCCGGCGTTCGTCTGCGACCGGATCGGCGAAGCGTCGCTGTTCCTCTCGCTCTCCCCGCTCACGCACGACTCGTTGCTCCCGTCGCGGCTGCTCGACCGGCCGCACATCCTGCCCGTCGCGGTCGTCTACGATTTCATCCCGCTCGAGTTTCCGGATCGCTACCTGGCCGACCGCGACGCACTGTGCGTCTACGCCGCAGGCTTCAAGTGGCTCGAGGCCTTTCGCGGCTTTCTTCCGATCTCCGAACACTGCGGCGCGGAGATCGTCCGCAGGCTCGGCGTTCCGGCAGACCGCGTCAGCGTGACGGGCGTGGCCCTCCGCGAGGCGTTCGCCCGCAGGCTCCAAGGACGGGCCGTGTGCCGTCCGCGTCCTGAAGCCGCGGCGAATGAGACGATCCTTTTCATCGGCGGCGCCGACCCCAGGAAGAACCTGGAGACGGTCGTCGCCGCGCACGCGAGGCTCGTCGCCGAGGGGCGAACCGGCCTCCAGCTCGTCGTCGGGGGCGGCTATCCCGAAGCCTGGCGGGAGCGGGTCCACCGGGAGTCGCGAGAACGGGCCGGCCGCGAAACCGACGTGAAGTTCCTCGGCCATGTGAGCGACGAGGAACTCGCGGATTGGCACGCCCATGCGTCCGTGACGGTGACGGCCTCGCTCGCCGAGGGCTTCTCGATGCCCGTGATCGAGTCGATCGCCAGCGGTGGCCTCGCCGTCGTCTCCGACATCCCGGTTCATCGCGAGCTCGTCGATGACGCCGAGGCGGTCTTCTCGCCGACCGATGCCGGCGACCTTGCGGCGAGGCTCGGGGCGATCCTTGGCTCCAGTACGCTGCGGGAAAGCCTCCGCGAACGCCAGCGGCCCGTCGCCGAGCGATTCACCCCGGAGGCCGTGGGCAAGAGGCTCGAGGCGGCCCTCGAACGCCACGCTGAGTCATTCGCTGCCTGCCGCCGAGCGTCAACGCGCCGCCCGCGACCGGCGATCGCGCTGGTGACCCCCTTTCCGCCGGACCGGTCGGGCGTGGCCGACTATTCGAAAAAATGCGTCGAGTCGCTCGCGAAGTTCGTGGACGTGGATGTCTACACCGATGCCGATGGGCACGCGGCCGATCCCTCCGTGAGGGCCTTTCACCCGATCACCGCTGCGGCCTGGCTGCGGCCCGATTACGACGCCGTCGTCGCCGTCGCGGGCAACTCCCACTACCACACGGGGATCCTCGAACTGCATCGACGGTTCGGCGGGCCCTGCATCGTGCATGACAACCGGCTCGCGGAGCTGATCGCCTGGTGGAAGGGGGAGGAGCACCTCCGCGGGCTCGCGGAGCGGTCGCTCGGCCGCAGCGTGTCGACCGATGAGGTGCGGCAATGGGTCGCGAACCCCGGGGCGCTTCCGACCCTCTTCTACGACGAGATGCTCGAGAAGGCCGAGCCGCTTTTCGTCCACAGCGCCGGGATCAAGGAGGCCGCCAGGCGGCTCTACGGCGTCGAGGCGGAGCACCTGTCGTTCTGCGTCTATCGCGACTTCCACCCGCACGACATCTCCACCGACGCGAGGCGGGCAGCGAGGGAATCCCTCGGCATCCCCCCCGACCAGATCGTCGTGATCACGCTCGGCATCGTCGACTCGGTGAAAAGACCGGAGAGGTGCGTCGAGGCGATCGCGCGGCTCGGCCGTCTCGGCACGAAGGCCCATCTCCACTTCGTCGGAGCCTGTGGCGAGGCCGTCCGCGGCTCGCTCACGACGCTCGCTGCTTCCAGGGGTGTCGCCGAACGCGTGCACTATTCGTCCGACTGGATCTCGGAGGACGACTACCGGAGGTTCATCGTGGCGGCCGACGCCGCCATCCAGCTCCGCAGGCATTACTTCGGCGGAATCTCGGGAGCGCTCACCGACTGCGTGGCGGCGGGGCTGCCGACCGTGGCCAACGAGGATCTCGCGGCCGCGATCGACGCGCCTTCCTACGTGGAGCGGGTGCCGGACCAGCCGCGGACGCGCGAAGTGGCCGCGGCGATCGCCACCTGCCTCGCCCGTGGCGGCGACCGCGGCCGGCAGGAAGAAGAGCGGATCGCCTTCTCCCGCGAACACTCGTTCGACGAGTATGCGAGGAGGCTTCTCTCGCGGGTGCTTGGTCCCTCGCCGGACTGGGCCCCGTCGACCGCTGCGCGCACCGCGGCGTCGCCGTCGCCGAGGCCTGTCCGTCGACTGCTCGTCGACGCGACCTACACGTCCCGCTCGCCGGGCGGTTCCGGCGTCCACCGCGTCGTGACCCGCACGTGGCGGGAGATCGAGCGGCTCGCGGCGAATCGGGGCTTCGAGGCCGTGCAGGTCACTGCCCAAGATGGGCAATTCACCCCGGTCGACGCGGACATCCCGGTGAGGTTCGGCGCCGACGACCTGCTCCTCCTGCCCGATGCGTACTGGGCCTGTGGCGAGGTCTGGCCGGCGGTGGAGCAGGCGCGGGCCGCCGGCGCAGCGAGCGTGCCGATCGTCTACGACCTCATTCCCATGCAGCACCCGGCTATCTACGGCGAGCAGGGCGCGGCGATGTTCCGGCGCTACCTCGCGGCCGTGGTCGCGCATGCCGACCTGATCGTCACGATCTCCGAAACGGTGGCCCGTGACCTCGCGGAGGCGATGCCGTCGTTCCGTTTCCCGCGGCGGGGCCCTGCGATCGAGCCATGGCGGCTCGGCTGCGATCTGCCGGAGGCCGGCGGCGACGTGCGACCCGGCGTGCGAAGCCTCTTCGAGGATCGTCTTCCAGGTTCTCCCTACCTCGTCGTCGGCGCGATCGAACCGAGAAAGAACCATGGCTTCCTCCTCGACGCGTTCGACCGGCTCTGGGAGGATCCCGCGACGGCGCACGTGCGGCTTGCGATCGCCGGCCGGCCGGGCTTCAAGTCGGAGGCGTCCCTGCGGCGGATCAAGAGCGATCCGCGGTACGGGACGCGGCTGTTCCTGCTCGCGGACCTGGGCGATGCCGAGATCGACCACGCCTACCGCCACGCGCGGGCCGTCCTCTTCGGATCGATCGCCGAGGGCTTCGGCCTGCCGATCGTAGAGGCCCTGCGACACGGGCAGACGGTGATCGCAAGCGACCTGGCGATCCACCGCGAGGTGGCGGGCGACGCCTGCGACTACTTCGACCTTTCGGATCCGGGCCGGCTCGCGGACGCCATCGTGGCGCATGAGCGACGGCATCGCGACGTCGCCGCGGCCCGCCGCAGCGGTGTCGAGCCGGCCACCTGGGCCGACGCCGCGGCACGCCTGCTCGACGCGGCCTGCGGGCGTCTCGGCCGAGCGATCCATTCGAAACACTCGCCAGTGAGGGCCGCCGCATGAAACTTTTCCATTCACTCGAGGAATTCCGGGAATTCAGCTCCGGTCTCGAAGGCATCGACGAGGCGGCGAAGATCGAGGCGCTCTCCAACGCATTCCTCGTCGATCCGGTCGTCGTGGAGATGCCCGCCGATCCGTTTTCCGACGCCTACAAAACGGCGGTGCTCGACATCCACGCCCGGATCTCCGGCCGCCCGTGCTACGACGCGACGACGATGGAGCACACGCCGCTCGACATCGCCGGCTTCATCGCGAGGCCGGCCGCCTACCAGTACGACAGCCAGTGGCTCGGCAACTACCTCGAGAGCTTCGGCCACATGATCAAGAAGCTCGACGTGCGGCCGGGTATGCGGGTGATCGAGTTCGGCTGCGGCGACGCGGAGCTCTCGCTCCACCTCGCCCGCTACGGCTGCGACGTGACCGTCGTCGACATCGAGCCCGGCTACCTCGAGATCGTGCGGCGAAAGGCGGAGCGAATGGAGGTGTCGATCCACACCGTGCTTGGCGACTTTACCGACGGCGTCGATCTCGAGCCCTTCGACCGCATCTTCTTTTACCAGTCCTTCCACCACTCGCTCGAGCACCAGCAGGCGATCGCGAACTACGCGAGGATGCTGCGGCCCGACGGCTTCCTCGTGTTCGGTGCGGAGCCGGTGATCGATCCTGCGGGCCCGTGGGCGAGGGCGGTGCCGTATCCGTGGGGGCCGAGGCTCGATGGCCTCTCGCTGCGGGCGATGCAGACGCATGGCTGGATGGAACTCGGCTTCCAGAAACCCTATTTTGATTCGCTGCTCTCGCGGTACGGGCTGGGCTGCGAGCAGGAGTCGTCGCCGGTCAACAGCCTCGCTTCGAGCATCGTGGCCAGACGGCTCGTCGCCGCCGCGGTGGCCCCGCCGCCGCTGCTGGACGATGGGGTATCGTCAACGACCATAGACCTCGCCCGCGAGTGGCGAGGAGCGATGCTCTCGATCGTCGGCACGAGAGACGGTGAATGGTTCGCCTCCGAGGGCCGCGAGGGCGTCGTGCTCTACGGCCCCTACATGCCGATGGCGGACGGTCAGTACCGGGCGACCTTCGAGCTCGCCTGTGAGTCGCCGCCGGCCGCTGGACGGCCGCTCGCCACCTGCGACGTCGCCCATGGGAACGAGGGCGAGCGGCTGACGAGCGTCGATGTCTATGCCGTCGAGGGCGGGGATAGCCTCCAGGTCACCGTCCCCTTCACTCTCTCCGAGCCGACGGAAGGCATGCAGTTTCGCGTGATCGCCGCGGAGGGCGTCCCGATCCGCGCCCGCGGATTCGTCGTCGTCGAGCCCGCCGCGACCGCGAAGGCGGCATGAACCGTGGAGGAGCGAATCATGGCGATGCCGTTCTCCACTCCCTGCCGCAGTCAAGCCTGCCGCTACCGGACGCTCAGCGTGCTGATGCCGGTCTACAACGAGGTCCGCACGCTCGAGCGGATCGTGGAAGCCGTTCTCGCGGCGCCGATCGATCTGGAAATCGAGATCGTCGCCGTGGATGACGGCTCCACCGACGGCAGCCGTGAGTTGCTTCGCGACCTGGCCGCCCGTGACGGCCGGATCCGCGCGATCTTTCACGACGCGAACGCCGGCAAGGCGGAGGCGGTGCGGACGGCGATCCGGGCGATGACCGGCGACCTCGCGATCGTGCAGGACGCCGATCTCGAATACAGCCCGCAGGACTACCCCGTCATGCTGCAGCCCGTGCTCGACGGCCTGGCCGACGCGGTCTTCGGGTCGCGGTTCCTCGCCGGTCGGCATCGCCGAGTGCTCTATTTCTGGCACACGGTCGTGAACAACGTCCTCACGCTCGTCTGCAACATGCTCAACGACGTGAACCTCACCGACATGGAGACGGGCTACAAGCTCGTGCGGGCCGACGTGCTCCGAGCGATCCCGCTCTCGTCGCAGGGATTCGAGTTCGAGCCGGAACTCACGACGAAGCTCGCGGGCTGGGGCCTGCGGCTCTACGAGGTGCCGATCTCGTACGCCGGCCGCACCTACGCCGAGGGGAAGAAGATCGGGTGGACCGACGGCGTGAAGGCGCTCTGGGCGCTCCTGAAGTATCGCTTCCTCGACCGGCGGTTCACGACCCACGAAGGGTTCTTCATCCTCCAGTCGATCCGCTCGGCCAGGCGTTTCAACACCTGGATGGTGGACCGGTTCAGGCGGTTCATCGGCAGCCGCGTGCTCGAGGGGGGCTGCGGCATCGGCAACCTCACGGAACTGCTGCTCGACCGTGAGCGGCTCGTCTGCCTCGACAACGATCCCTTCTACGTCGAGGTGATCCGCCGGCGGTACGGCCATCTCGCGAACATCGACGTGCACGACATGAGCCTGACTAAGATCGCGAATTCCACGCTGCAGGAGGAGCGACTCGACACGGTCGTCTGCATCAACGTGCTCGAGCACATCGAGGAGGAGCTCGACACGCTCCGTGGCTTTCACGACGTGCTCGAGCCCGGCGGGCACGCGATCGTGCTCGTGCCGGCCCATCCCTGGCTCTACACCGGCGTGGACCGGGCTCTCGGCCACTGCCGCCGCTACACGGCCGAGGCGTTGAGAGAACGGATGGAAGAGGCGGGATTCGAGGTCGTCGCCTGCGAGGGCTTCAACCGGCTCGGCACGCTCGGCTGGTTCGTGTCGGGCAAGATCCTCGGAAAGACGACGATCACACCCGGCCAGATGAAGCTCTTCGAGTGGCTCATGCCCGTGGCGAGGCTGCTCGAGCGGGTCCCAATTCTGCCGCATCTCTCGCTCGTGGCCGTGGGCCGCAAGCCGGTCCGGTCGCGGGGCATCGTCGCGCCCCCCAATCCCGTTCGGAAAGCCGCCTGAGCCGGGGTCGTCGCCGATGCACATCCGCTGGAAACCCGAGTGGACTTCCTGGCTCGCCGCGGCGGGCGCAAGCGGCCTCGTGGCCACGTGGCTTGCGGGCTCAGAGCGGTTCCACCAGTACGACGCGGATTCGCTCGTGCCGAGGCTCACGAGCACGATGGAGTGGAGCTTCTACTACTGGCACACCTCCCGCAACGGCCAGTTGCTGCCGCTTCTGGCGATGCCGTTCACACACCCGCTCACGAACCTCGTGGTGCAGCAGTGGCTCGGCACCTTCGCGGGCGTCATGGCGATCTACCTGCTCGTCGCGCTTGCGATGCGGGGACGCGACTGGTTCGTGTCGGGAACGGTTGCCGTGGCCTGCTTTCTCGTCGGGGCCGCGTCGTTCGGCCATACCCTCTATCTCGAGGGGAGCCAGACCTACGGCACCGCTTTGTCGCTCGTGCTCGGCGGCGTTCTGCTCGCACGTCGGGCCCTGCCGTGGCGGGAAAACTGGCGGCGGATCGCGGTGGCCGCGTTGCTCGTGACTGCGGGACTCTGGGTGAATCTCATGGTCTTCCTGTTCGCGGCCGCGGTCGTGGCCGTCGATGCGGCGCTGCCGGAGGGAGACCCGCCGCCCGAACCGCTTCCCGAGATGCCGCTGCTTCGAAATCTCCCGCGGCTGCCGCCGGCAGTCCTCCGCTGGATCGTTCGGGCGGGCGTCGCGATGGCCGTGCTCGTCGGCTGTCTTGCGTTCATGTTGATCGCGACCAAGCTCTTCGCCTCGAGCGGCGGAGAGAGGCGGGCGACGTTCTCGCTCGTGCCTCTCTCGAGCTATCCGGGAGCGGTTGCGACGGCGGCCTACAAGACGTGCGACATGGTCGTCGGCCCCGGCGGAGCCGTGCTCGTCGCGGCGGCTGCCGTCGCGGCCGCGTGGCTCGAAGGTCGCGGCGCATGGCCGAGGGGCGTGACCGTCCTCGCGACGGCCGCCTTCGGTTTCTTCGCATGCGTCGGAGGCATGCAGTGGGTCGCGATGAATGCCAGCCACCCGCGGTATCTGCTGCCGGCGACGATCTCGGCCTTCGCGTGCATCGGAATCGTGTTCGCGAAGGTCGTCCAGGAAACGCTGGGCCCGGTGCTTCAGGCCCGTCGCGAACTGCCGTGGGCACGTCTGGCGGTCACGGCCGCCGTCCCGGCGGCGCTCTTCCTCGGCTACGGGTGGCCCGATGCCGGGGCGGCCCATCGGGCGATCGCCCGCATCGGTTCGCCAATGGCCGAGAAAGTCGTGGAGAGCGGCGTCGAGTTCGTGGCTGGCGACTACTGGAGCCTCTGGCCGGTCGTCTTCAGGGCCAACCTCATCCTGTACGAGCGTGGCGAGCAGCGGAGGGTGTGGGGGCTCGGCTTCCGGGCGGGCGCCGCGCGGCACCGCTGGGAGGCCACGGTTCTCGACGGCGGAGCCACCGTCGCCCACCTCCCGCGCACGTCACCACGCGGCGATCACGATCTTCGATGGATCGCCGAACATCTCGATCTCGAGATCGGAGACCACGAGGGCGCGTTCGGTGATCTCGAACTGCACCGCTTCCGCCTGCGCGACGGACGCATCGCCCGACGGTAAACCCGCCCGCAACCAACCATGCTCTACAGCCCATCGCACAACGTGGCCCTGGCACACTACCCGAAGACCGCGGGCACGTCGCTCCAACTCTGGTTCACCGAGGCGTTTCCGGATGCCCGCATGGTCGCCCCGGAGAACAAGCACATCGCCGTGCCGCCGGCCCTTCGGCTCCTCGCCCCCGCCGTTCCACGAGTTATCGGCGTGCT
>JBBAVU010000055.1:0-3614 GCA_040397565.1 Pirellulales bacterium
CCTAATCCACGCCGCCAACGTTCACTCTGAGCCAGAATCAAACCCTTCAATTGATGTTTCGAACCGATCCGCGACATGTGCCGGCATCGGCGTGAGCCTTTGCGGTGAACATCGCGGAGAATGTTGCGAAGCGATCGAAGAGCCGATCAAGCTTAAATCAAATTTCGTTCCCGGACATGAACGCGAGTTCACATCCGGTGCCGGTCACGATCGCGTGCCGGCCGAAACTGAAAGAGATTTCTGCCGAATTGTCAAAGAACCAGCCGGTGGACCAGCGAGGCCAACCGACAGCGGGAATCTTACCAGCCATACGAGGTCGGTCAAGCGGCTGTTCGCGAGCAGAGGGCATCGGATTTTTTTGCCCGCCCATTCGAGGCATTCTCCGGCCGCCCCCCAGGGCAGCCCCCACGGCACATTCGGCACGCAAAACCCGAGAAAACCGGCTCAGCCTTCGGCCCCCAGCACGACCGGGATGTCGAGCTGCCGCCCTTCCCGCTGCACCGTGAACAGCACGTTGTCGCCCGGACTCCTCGTTTCGACGGCGGAGAGAAAATCGTCCACGGTCCTCACCGGCTGCCCGCCGACGGCGACGACGAGATCGGCACCTTCCCGATCGATCCGGGTCACTTCGCTCACGAACGGCCCCTGCCGCCGGCGTTCCTTCGTGACGCGAAAACCCCGGATTCCAGCCCTTTCTGCGGGTCCCTCGGGCACGAGCGCCGCCACGAGCAGGCCGGCATCGGTCTGGTAGACGCGGGCGATTCCGGCGTCTGGCCGGATCACCTTCCCCTGGGCGATCAACTGCGGCACGATCCTCGCGAGCGTGCTCACCGGAATGGCGAATCCGACGCCCGAACTCTGCCCCGTGCGGCTGGCGATGGCGGTGTTCATCCCGATGAGACGGGCCGTGCTGTCGAGCAACGGGCCGCCGGAGTTGCCCGGGTTGATGGCGGCATCCGTCTGGATGATCGATTTGATCGCCCTCCCGGACTTCGTGGGAAGCGAGCGGTTCAGGCTGGAAATGATCCCGGTCGTCAGCGTCCGCTCGAGGCCGAACGGATTGCCGATGGCGAAGACCCGCTGCCCCACCCGCAGGTCCGCGCTGCTGCCGAAGGTGACGGGATGCAACTGCTCCGGCGGCGCGGCGACCTTGAGTACGGCCGTATCGGTGGCCGGGTCAGCTCCCACCACCGTCGCCGGATGCGACGAACCGTCGAACAGGAGCACGTCGATCTCCCGAGCGTTTTCGACGACGTGATAGTTCGTGAGCAGGTGGCCGCGTTGATCGAGAACGATCCCCGAACCGGCCCCCTCGGCGGGCACTTCCACGAGAAACAGGCCGGCGGCCACGGCGCCGCGGGTGTTGAGATTGACGACGCTCCGATTCACGGCCTCGTAGACCGCGATGTTGGTTCGCTCCTCCGGCGTGAACTCCCGATCCGGCAGGGCGGGTTCGGCGGCGCGGACGTCCCCACCACGGCCCGGGCCGGCTGCGGGTCCCCCGAAGCCCTGGACCGCGACGAACGCCACCAAAACGACATCCAATGTTCGCATGCCGTAATCTCCTGGCTTGGGATACTGCCCGATCGCCATCGCGTCCGCCGGCGTCCCGGCCGGCAGATTGGAACCTCCAACAGTATCGGACGCGGGGCAAAACCCTCCAATATCGGCCTGGACCCCATGGATATCGGCGTTGGCGAATCGCGAGGGGCGTCCCTATGCTTTTTCATGGACTTTGCACCGACCACCGCCGCCGATTTTGATGCTCATATCCTTGCCCGGGAGCCCCTCATGAGACGCCCCCCCTCGATGACCGCAGGCCTGACCGTGGCCCTTGCCATGACGTTGGGAATGTCGGCAGGATCGCACCAGGTACTCGCGGGCGAGCCGAACGTGGCGGTGTCGTTTACGGAAGCGACCAGTTGGGGGGCGACCGACACCGCGACACCCACGCCGCGCGGCACGATCGCCGCCGTCGGGCTGCGGGCGGCCATCGCCGACCGGGCCCCGGCCGATCAGAGCGAAGCACCGTGCGACGTCGTCGTCGTCGTCGACACGTCCGCAAGCCAGGTCGGCGACCACCGCCTCCGCTCCCTCGAAGCAGTCTCCCGGATGCTGAGCTCGCAGGTCGAACAGGGTCGATCCGCCGCGACGAGATTCCGCCTTGCTGCGATCGACGTGACGCTCGTGCCGCTGACGGACTCGTTCACGCCGGGCGGATCGGCGTCGAACAAGACGGCGCTCAAGCGGCTCGACGCCCGCACGCCGCTCGGCGCGACCGATCTCGTGGAGGGACTGCTTGCCGCGGTGCGGCTGTTCGATGATGCGGCCGCAGGTGGCGAGAACGACGCCGACGACGGCCCCGTCGCGGCACGCCGCCGCATCATCTACGTCGGCGATGGACCGGGACTCGGCGCCGTCGATGCCGACGCCTTTCGCGAACTCCTCGAGGCCCTCCGCGCCGAGCGCATCGGTTTCTCGGCGGTCGGCATCGGGGACCGGGTCAACTGGCCCTGCCTCGCCGCGATCGCCAACGCATCCGGCGGCATGCTCGCGGTTCCGGAGAGCGACGCATCGGCGGCCGACGCCGGTGGCCGCATCCTCGGCATGGCGACCGGACCGGTCCTCTGGCCCGACGACCTCGTGATCTCGAGCGAATCGCACGACGCCGGAACCGGGATGCTGCCCGAACGGCTCCCGCCGCTCCGCACCGACCGCGACACGGTCGTCTTGCTCGGCGGAACGCTCGAGAACGTGCGGATCGAGATGAACCTCACGGTTGATGGAGGCGACGCACACCGGATCGACGTTGCGATTCCCGATGTCGCGCCGAAGAGCGACAACGCCTACCTTGCGGAACTCGTCCGGAACGCCGCGGCGACCGGGGGCATCTTCCTGCCGACGCTTGGCCGTGAAGGCCTCGACTTGTCGCGGGCGGCGGTTCGGCAGGAGGCGGCGGCGCTCGCCGAACTCGGCCGTCAAGCCGAGGCGGTCGGTGCGAGCGATGCCGCGGTGCGGCTGGCGGATGCGTCGTTGCGGCGAGACCCCGACAACGCCGAGGCGTCGCTCGTGCGAACGGCCGCGACCCGTCCCGAAGAGCGGAAGATCGCGATGCGGCTGGCCGACGACGAGGGGAACCCGTTCGACGAGCCGGACGTGGCCGGCGGTGACGCGGTCGAGGAGCTGCCGCCGCGCGGGGAGCGGACCGACGGCCCGACCGGAGACGAGACGGAGCCCGTGGCCGACGAACTCGTTCAATCGGAGAGGATGCGGCGAGTGCGGGCAGGGCGGCTCGAGCAGGAGACGGCCGTCCGCCTGCGGGATGCACGGACGCGGTTCTCCACCGATCCGGCCGCAGCCGCGACCGATCTCCGGGAGCTCCTCCAGGAGGTGGCGTCGTCGGACGACCTCGATGCCGGCCTGCGGGACCGCCTGCGGCGGCAGATCGAGATCCGCATCCGCGAGGCGGACGTGCGAAGCCGCGAGAAGGCGCAGCGTGATCTCGACGCCGAAAAGCGGCGGGCCGTTGCGCGGGAGAAGCTCGAACTGGTCGACGAACTCAACCGCCGGGAAGAGCGGTTCAAATCGCTCGCCGACCGCTATCACGCGCTCGT
>JBBAVU010000055.1:3714-5779 GCA_040397565.1 Pirellulales bacterium
CGATCCCCTTCTCCGGCGAGCCCCCGATCATCTACCCGAGCGCCGCCCGCTGGCGGGAAATCACGCGGCTGCGGGAAAAGTACAAGTCGGTCGACCTCGCCAACCCGGGCAGCGCCGAGCAGCGGATCTACGACGCGCTCGACAAGCCAGCGGAGGGCTTCAAGTTCGACGAGACGCCGCTTCGCGACGTCGTGGCCTCGATCGAGGACAAGCAGGGGCTCCCCGTGGAACTCGACACCCGCGCGCTCGAGGATGCCGGTCTCGACCTCGAAACGCCCGTCACGAAGAACGTCTCCAACGTCTCGCTTCGATCGGCGCTGCGGCTCCTCCTGAGCGATCTCGACCTCACCTACATCATCAAGGACGAGGTGCTCCTCATCACGACGAAGGAGAAGGCCGAGGAGAACCTCGTCGTGAAGGTCTACCCGGTCGCGGACCTCGTCCTGCCCGTGAACCCGTCGAGCGGCCTCAATCCGTTTCAGACCGGCGGCGGCCTCGGCGGGGCCGGCGGCGTCAACAGCGGCGGCGGCATGGGAGGCGGCGGCATGGGAGGCGGCATGGGCATGGGCGGCGGTGGCGGTGGCATGTTCCAAATCGCCGATGCCCGGGCGAGGCTCGCCCCCGGCGAAGGAGCCTCCTCGTCCTCGAAAAAATCCAACGATGGCCTGCCGGCGGCCGTGCTCTCGTCCGACGACCTGCGGTCGGGCATTTCGGCCTACCTTCGGCAGGCCGACGGCCCCGCGGAACTCGAGAAGCGGCTCGCCGAGCTTCGTGGCTCTGCGCTCGCCCTCGGGGAGCGGCAGTCGTTTGCGAAGGCGGCGGATTTGATCTCGGGGGCGATCCTGGCGGGCCACGCCGAGCCCTGGATGTACGAGGCGCTCGCCGCCGCAGCCGAGGCCGCCGGCTGGGATCGCGACGAGATCGACCGCATCCTGCTGTCGAGTGCCGACTTCGCGACGAGCCCCACGGAACTGATGGCCCTCGCGCAGTATCTCGCAAGGACCGGGTCGGCGGCCCGCGCGATTGGCATCTGCAGGCGGGTCGTACGGCTCGAACCGACGAATCGCGAGGCCTTCGCGCTGGCGATGACCCTCGCCGCGAAGGAGGACGACTCGCGGGCGCTCCAGTGGTCGTGCGCCGGCGTGCTGGCCCACGACTGGCCGACCGGACAGCAGCAGATCGCGACGAGGGCGGCCCGTCTCGCGAAGATCACGATCGAGAAGCTCGCATCCGGAGGACGTCGCGAGGAGGCGGCTGCGTTTCGCAGGGCCGTCGACGAGGCGCTCGTTCGCGACCTCGAGTTCTCGGTGACCTGGGGCGGCGACGCCGACATCGACATGATCGTGGAGGAACCGACCGGCAGCGTCTGCTCACCGTCCGCGCCGAGGAGCACGAGCGGAGGCATCATCCTAGGAGATGCGGATGGGGCATCGCCAGCGGCCGGACGGGGCGACTCGCGGGGAGGAGAGCATCGCGAGCGGTACGTCTGCGGTGAGGCTTTCCCCGGCACCTACCGGATACTCGTCCGCCGGATCTGGGGCGACGTGGAGGCCGATACCGTCTCCGTCGAGATGGTGATGCACCGCGGCACCAACCGCGAGGAACGGCTGCGCAAGCAAATTTCGATCGGCTCCGGCGACATGCTCATGACGGTGAACGTGCCGGAAGGCCGTCGGCGGGAGCCGCTCGACGAGGCGAAGGTGGCGCAGGACGTCGTCACGCAGCAGGCGATCGGCCGTGGCGTGCTGGCGCAGCAACTCGCGAGCATGAACGACCCGGCAGTCGCCGCGACGCTCGACCAGAGCCGCCGTTTGGCCGGCCAGGGCGGACCGTCGGCAGGCCTGCCGTTCTTCCGCCAGGGAGCCGTCGGCTACCAGCCCGTCATCTCGACGCTGCCCGAGGGCGTGAACCTGTTCGCGCGGGCGGTCGTCTCCGCCGACCGGCGATACGTGCGAGTGACGGCAACGCCGCTCTTTTCGCAGGTCGGACAGGTGACCCAGTTCAACTTCACCGGGGCGGGTGCCCAGGGCACCGGACAGGTCGGAGCCGGCGGCGGTGGCATGGG
>JBBAVU010000055.1:5879-15238 GCA_040397565.1 Pirellulales bacterium
CGGCGGTGGCATGGGTGCCGGCGGTGGCATGGGTGCCGGCGGTGGCATGGGTGCCGGTGGTGGCATGGGTGCCGGTGGTGGCATGGGTGCCGGCGGTGGCATGGGCGCCGGCGGTGGCATGGGCGCCGGCGGTGCCTTCTAAAGGATCGCGATGGCTACGTTCGGAGTGATCCTCGCGGCAGCAGGCCGGAGTTCCCGGTTCGGTGACTCCAACTACAAGAAACCGTTCGCCCCACTCGCGGGACGGCCCGTGTGGATCCACTCCGCGGAGCGGTTCCTGGAACGGGACGACGTGAAAAAGGTCGTGATCGTGGTCGCACCGGAGGACCGCGAGACGTTCCTCGAGAAGTTCGGTGCCAACATCGCCTTCATGGGGGTCACGCTCGTCGAAGGGGGCGCGGAGCGGGCCGACTCGGTCAGGCGGGGGCTCGAGAAGCTCGGCGACGGGATCGACATGGTGGCGATCCACGACGCCGCCCGTCCCTGCCTCGCCGCGAGCTGGATCGACGCGGTGTTCGAGGCCGGCGAGAGGACGGGCGCGGCCATCCTCGCCACCCCCGTCACAAGCACGCTCAAGCGGGTGTCGGCAGACATGACGATCGCCCAGACCGTGGACCGCGAGGGGCTCTGGGAAGCGCAGACTCCCCAAGTCTTCCGCCGTGACCTGCTCGAAAAGGCGTTCGCGCTCGCTCGGGAGTCGGGGGGTGCGAAGGCCACCGACGAGTCGCTGCTCATGGAGGCGATCGGCCAGAAGGTGACCGTCGTCCGGGGTTCGCCGATCAACCTGAAGATCACCTCGCGAGAGGACCTCAGACTCGCCGAGCACGCGCTCAAGGCCCTGCCGAAGCCGAAGCTCGCAGGTCCAGCCCATCCTTTCGCCGACGACGGGATGTGGCGGTAATCCCGCCCGTTTTCCGATGACACGCCCCCTTCTGGACGAACTCGACGCCCGCGGACTCATCCACCAGTCGACCGACAGGCTCGCGCTCGCCTCGTGGCTGGCGGGCGGCCCACGACGGGTCTATGCCGGATTCGATCCCACCGCCGACAGCCTCCATGTCGGCAGCCTGCTGCCGCTGATGCTCCTGCGCCGCGTCGCGCTCGCGGGCCACGAGCCGGTCGCCGTCGTGGGAGGGGCGACGGGCATGATCGGCGACCCGAGCGGCCGCAGCGAGGAGAGAAACCTGTTGTCGGCGGAGCAGCTGGCCGCGAACGTCGCCGGCATCGAGCGGCAGATCCGCCGCCTCCTCGAGCCCGCTGCGGGGCCGCACGCGCGGGTGCACGTCGTGAACAACGGCGACTGGATGCGGGGCGTCGGGTATCTCGAATTTCTGCGGGACGTCGGCAAGCACGTGCCGCTCTCGCAGATGCTAGCCAAGGACTCCGTGAAGAGCCGGCTCGAGCGGCCCGACGGTGGGCTGTCGTACACCGAGTTCAGCTACATGCTGCTGCAGGCGTGGGACTTCGTCCACCTTTCCGACGCGCTCGACTGCCGGATCCAACTCGGAGGCAGCGACCAGTGGGGCAACATCACGGCCGGCATCGAGCTCGGTCGGAGGCTCCGCGGCCGTGAGCTTCACGGCATCACCTGCCCGCTCCTCACGAAGTCGGACGGCACGAAGATGGGCAAGACGGCCGAGGGGGCCGTCTGGCTCGATCCCGCCCGCACGAGCCCCTATCGCTTCTACCAGTACTGGATCAACCTCGACGACGACGATGCCGGCCGCTGCCTTCGGCGGATCTCGGAGGTGCCGATCGAGGAGATCGAGTCGCTCGACCGGGCCCGCGCCGAATCGCCGGCGGCACGCGACAGCCAGAAGCGGCTCGCCGAGGACCTGACCCGGCTCGTCCACGGCGAAAGTGGGTTGGCGGCGGCCCGGCAGGCGACCGCCGTCTTCTTCGGTGCGGAGTTCGCCGACCTCGATGACCGCCAGATGGCGGAGATCTTCGCGGACGTGCCGAGCAGCGATTTCCCCCGCGACATCGTCGAACGGGAGGGCGTCGCGTTGGTCGAACTCTTCGAGCGGACCGGCCTGTCGGCCACTCGCTCGGCGGCACGCCGCACGATCGAGCAGGGAGGGGGCTACGTCAACAACCGTCGGATCACCGACGTGAACCACCGCGTCACGGCCGCCGACCTCGCGGGTCGGACGTCGATCGTGCTCCGCAGCGGCAAGAAGTCCTATGCCATCGCGAGATTCCGAGAAGGGGGTACGGGATGATTCGATGCCGTGCCCTGCTCCTCGCCATCGGCCTCGGAGCCGTCGCCGCATCGGTCGGGCGAGGCGAGCCCGCGATCGTCCGCGCCGAGCCCGGCACGCTCGAACACTACCTCGCCGGGCGACTGCTCGTGACGAATCCGGGCGACGCCGCGTTCCTCCAGGAGGTCGCGGAGGCCGTGCGAAGCGGCGATCTCCCGGAATCGCTCGTCCGAGGAACCTGCGAGTGGGCCGCCGTGAGGGCGATCCGCCAGGGCGTGCGGCACCCGTTCCCGTCGTTCCGTAAGGCGCTCGAGATCAAGGCGAAGCGGCTCGGCGTCGAGCTGTGACCGCACGGTCCGGAGGAACGAAGCGAACGTCCGGCGAAAGGTCATAGGCAACCCCGCTCCGCGTTCAGGGCACGTTGCCGGTCGCGGCCTGCATGATCCGCTCCTCGGTCGCCTCCTCACGTCGGAACTCAGCGGCCAGCCGCCCTTCGGCGAGCACGATGATGCGGTCCGACAGCGTCAGGAGCTCGGGCAGCTCGCTCGACGTGAGGATCACGCCTAGCCCCTCGTCCTCCCGGCACAGCCGGTCGATGAGAGCGTAGAGCTCCGCCTTGGCGCCGACGTCGATGCCCCGCGTCGGATCGTCGAGCAGGAGCACCCGCGGCGAGGTGAGAAGCCACCGGGCGATGATGCACTTCTGCTGGTTGCCTCCGGAAAGCCCCGTGATCGAGGCATGGAGCCCGGGCGTCTTGACTCCGATCGCCCGCACCGGCCCCTCGACGAGCGCCTCCTCCGCCCGCCGGCTCAAGAGCCCGCCCCGCCTCGCCGCGGCGAGCTCGCACAGGCTCACGTTGGCCGCCACGTCGAGGTCGGGCAAAAGCCCGAGACGCTTGCGATCTTCCGTGACCATCGCGATGCCGGCGTCGCGGGCCTCCTTCGGGTGTCGGAAGCGGACGCTCCGGCCCGCGAGCCGGATCTCGCCGGTCCAGTCGTCGCCGCCGGCCCCGAAGATCGTCTCGAGCAGCTCCGTTCGGCCCGCTCCCATGAGGCCGGCGACGCCGAGAATCTCCCCTCTCGCAAGTTCCAGTGACACGTCGGCGAGCCGGTATCCGCGGGCGTGCCCGGGCCACGGCACCGTGAGGTTTCGGACCTCGAGGAGCCGCTCGCGGGGCGACCGCCCACTCAGAGCCTCGGCGGCGATCTCGCGTCCGACCATCCAGCCGGTCACCTCCCGCGGGGTGGTCTCCTCGCGTTTCACCGTCCGCACCGTACGGCCGTCACGGAGCACCGTGATGCGGTCGGCGAGCCGGAACACCTCGTCCATCTTGTGGGAGATGTAGAGGATCGTCGTCCCCTTGGACCGCAGCGCCGCGATCACCCGCTCCAGCCTTGCCGACTCGCTCTCCGTCAGCGCGCTCGTCGGCTCGTCCATCACGAGGATCGAGGCGTCGAGCGAGAGGGCCTTCGCGATCTCGACAAGCTGCTGGTCGCCGACCCGCAGGCTCCCGGCCCGGCAATCGGGGTCGATCCGAGCGTCGAGCGGCCCGAGCAGCCGCCGGCATTCCTCCCGCATGCGACGCTCGTCGAGCAGGCCGAGGGCCGTCCGCTTTTCCCGGCCGAGGAAGACGTTCGCCGACACCGGCAGATCGTCGACGATCGCGAGCTCCTGGTGGATGATCGCGATACCGGCCCGCTCGGCATCGCGGGTCCCCTCGAACCGCCTCGGTTCCTCGCGGACCACGAGCTCCCCCTCGTCGGGCCGATGCACGCCGGAGAGGATCTTCATGAGCGTGCTCTTGCCGGCGCCGTTCTCGCCGCAGATCGCGTGGAGCTCGCCCGGCATCACCTCGATCGTCACGTCGGAGAGCGCGACGACGCCCGGGAACCGCTTCGTGATGCCCAGCATCCGCACGATCGGTGTCGGGCTCACCTGAATCGGGCACGCCGGCGGGACGCCGCTTCCGGCCGTGTCATCTTCGCGACTCATCGCCGCCTCGTCCGCGACAGCCCGGCGAACCGAGATCCCAGCTGCCCGAGCGCGACCGCGAGCACGACCACGACCCCGACGATGAGCCCTTCGTAGACGTCGGCCCCCGTCTTGATGATTTTCGACACCGCGTCGATCACCACCCGAAGGAACACGGTCCCGAGGATCGTGCCCGGAACCGTTCCGACGCCGCCCGAGAGCGAGCAGCCTCCGACGACGGCCGCCGCGATCGCGTTGAGCTCGTGGCCGCGGCCCTGGTTGACCGGTGCGGCGACGGACTCGTTCGCCACGTAGAACACGCCGGCGAGCGCGGCCGTCATCGCGGCGTAGCAGTAGGCGAACCATTTCACCCGGTCCGTCCGGATGCCGGCGAGCCGGGCGGCCTGCTCGTTGCTGCCGAGGGCGTGGATGTGCCGGCCGAGCACCGTCCGCGTGAGGAGGACCCACGTGACCGCCGCGAGAACGGCGAAGACGCCGACGGGAATCCAGACGTTCTCGCGGATCGTGCGGAAGAAGGGATCCGAGACATTGACGAGGGCGCTCTTCGTCGGGGTGATCGCCGACGTGGCGGCCTCGCAGAGGGCCCGGGCGAGGCTGCGAAGGCCCACGAGCGTGGCGAGCGTGGCGATGAACGGCGGCAGCCGGATCGTCGTGACGAGCCAGGCATGGAGCGAGCCGACGCAGAAGCCGACCGCGAGGCTCGCGGCCACCGCCGCCGCGACCACCCACCCGCCGACCGGCTTGAAGGCGGTCATCTGCTGCGGAGCGAGGGCGAGCATCGTCGTTGCACAGACCGTCGCCGAAAGCGCGATCATCGAGCCGAGCGACAGGTCGATCCCGCCCGAGATGATCACGACCGTGGCACCGAGCGCGAAGATCCCGAGGAGCGAGGCATTGCGGGCGATGTCCCGGAGGCTCTCGACGGGCCGATGAAGGTAGCTGTGGTTGGCGTCGACGAGGGTCGTGATCGCCACCGCGATCAGGATCGCGACCACGAGCGCCCACTCGCTCGGTTTCAGGACCTTGTGCATGCCGCGTTCCTCATCCTCGCGACCGCCGTCGGGCGGCCTTCAGGAACTCGAGAGCCCGTAGCTGCGGAGCCACTCGCGGAACCGCGAAAGCGGCATCACCTCGACCCCCGGCCGCTCGAACGCCGCAGGGTCGATCGGCGACCCGCCGCCAGCCCCTCCCTTCGGATCGGGAATCACGAGCCGCAGTCCGGTCGTATGCAGATCGCCGTCGGGCTCCCCGGCGTTCGGGAAAAGCTCTTGAATCGTCCCCGAATCCTTCTCGTGCATCGCCAACAGCAGCCGCACCGCCTTCACGCCCATGTCGAACGGGTTTTGGACGACCATCGCGTCGATCCGGCCGCCGGCCATGTGTTCGAGGGCGGCCGCCTGCGCGTCGAACGTCACGACCGTGGTCTTTTCGCGGACGCCCCGCTCCTGGACGACCTCGGCGATGGCGGGAGCGTTGTAGGCCCAGATGCCGACGAGCGCCGCAAGGTCCGGATGGTTCACCAGGCTCGATCGCACGTTGTCGCGGGCCTTCGCGAGATCCATGTCGTCGCTCATCCGGTCGACCTCCCGAAACCCGCCACCGACCGCCTCCTTGAATCCGTTCATGCGTGACCGGGCGTTGTCGTTGTCGGTAAAGCCGGCGAACTGCACGTAGCCCCCCTCGGTGAGCCCGCGGGACTCGAGCAGCTTCGCCGCGGCCCGCCCGAGGACGCGGCCCGCCTCGACGTTGTCGGTGCCGATGTACCAGGGCCTCGCGTCGCGGAAGCTGTCACGGTTCACGTCGCCGTCGACGGTGATGACGAGCACCCCCTTCTCCGCGAGCGACCTCATCTCCTCCACGATCGCGGCGTTGTCGGCCTGGATCACCGAGATCGCCACGCCGGCGATGTCACCCTGGCTGCCAAACTGCCGGAGCTTCTCGATCTGCCCCTGTGCCGTGCCGTTGTTCTTTTCCATCACGACCCGCAATCCCTTCGACGCAAGGTCGCACTTTCTGCCCCCCTCCACGAGCCCGGCGTTGCAGGCGTCCCAGAACGGATCGTCGCCGTTGGTGACGAAGATGAACCGCTTCAACCCGGGGGAATCGGCCGAGGCAGGCGGCCCGACTCCGGGGCGAGTGCAGCCGACGGCGACGACCGCGACCGCGGCACACGCGAGGAAAGAGGACACGCGACGATGCATGGAAGGGATCCAGGTGCTTCGGAAGGTTTTCGAAGGGGTGGTTATAAAATCCAACGATCGGCTCCGGCAATCGACCCGAGCCAAACCGTCAGTACCGCAATCCATTCTTGCGGAGGTGGACGATCGGCCCATCGACGATCGGCCCGTTGTCGATCCGCCCGTTGTCGGGGGCCGCCTGGACGACTCCGCAGCCCGCCGCCCGCACGACCGCAACGACGACGCGGTGATCGGTCGCCATGATGCCGCCCGAACCCACGCACTCGAGCCATCCCGAGCCCGGGGCGAGGATCGCCGCACCACACGGCGCCCGCTCGACGTCGAGTCCGTCGAAGGGGTCGTAGCCCCCTCCCGCCTGTCCGTCCTGGGCCGGGGTGGCGGGCCGGCCGAATCGACCCACCATGCCACGCTGTCCCTCGGCCAGCAGGTTGACGACGAACGGGGTTCCGGCCTCGATCGCGGCAGCCAGCCCGCGGGATGGCGCCACGGCGAGGCTGATCGCCGGCGGCTCGAAGCCGGCCTGCATAAGCCAGCTGGCGAGCATGCCGCGGTCGCCGCCGTCGCCGGGATCGAGCCATGTGACGACGAACAGGCCGCTTGGAATCCTCCCGAGCACGGAGGCGACGTCCTCGGCCGAACTTCGAACCTTTGGTTCCTGGGACATCGATCCCTTTCGCAATGCTATTCGAGGTGCTTTTCGAAGATGGGGAATTTCGGCGGAAGACACCGATCGCCGCAAACCTCCCAGACGGCCTCGCCTCTCCCGCGGAACCTATCTGCCACCGACGAGGGCGTCGCAGGGCTTCGGATTCCCGTGGCGGGCTGCCGATCAGTCTGTGGTCGCTCTCCGGCCTGCCGTAGAGTGTCGCACCGCCCGAAACCGATGACAAGCCACCGGATCCCGATCGACCCCCGACCGCCCATGACGAATGCGATACGGCGAACGAAGATCCTGCTGTCGATCGCGGCGGCATGGATCGCGGCCGCGACGGCGGCGGCCCAGGGCACGGTCTCGGAACTGCCCTCGGTGAACCGGGGTCCGGTCGTCCTCGACATTCCTTACGACGAGGCGGTCCCGGAGTCGCAGTCGCTCACGGGGGAGGGCTTTCCACGCGTTCTCGACGACCTCTGGGCGTCGAGGCCATGGTTCTGGCAGCTCCTGCCCAACAATCTCATCTACACGAGCTATCTGGCCGGGCCGAAGGAATCCCGCATCGGATCGGTGATCTACGAGGACAACTTCGACGGCACGCTCTGGGACACGACGCTCGGCGGTCGGGCCTCGATCCTGCGATACGGTTCGGACACGACGGTCCACCCGCAGGGCTTCGAGGTGCAGATCGAGGGAGCCGCGTTCGTGCGGCTCGACCCGCAGGACGAACGCGACATGAGGAGCAACGACTTCCGCTTCGGCGTGCCGCTCGTCTACGGGATCGGCCGTTGGCAGTACAAGCTCGCCTACTACCACAACAGCGCGCACCTCGGCGACGAATACATGATCAAGTATCCGCCGCCAGTCGGCTACACGCGGATCAACTACGTTCGCGACTGCATGGTGCTCGGCGCGAGCTGGTATCCGCTCGACTGGATGCGGCTCTACGCCGAGGCGGGCTACGCCTTCTACAACGCCGGCGGATCCGAGCCGTGGGAGTTCCAGTTCGGAACGGAACTGATCCGGGCGAGGCCCACCGGGATCCTCGGGGCTCCGTTCCTGGCGGTCAACGGAATGCTCCGCGAGGAACTCGATTACGGGGGCAACATCTGCACCCAAGCCGGCTGGGCGTGGCGGGGCGACCGCAGCGAAAAGCTTTTCCGCGTCGGCGTCGAGTATCTTTACGGCTCCGATCCGCAGTACGAGTTCGCGTTTCTCAACCAGAACCGATTCGGCTTCGGGATGTGGTACGACTTCTGACCGCCGCGAAGCTTCCGACGTGCCCCTGCTGGCGATCGAAACGACCTGCGACGAGACGGCCGCGGCGGTGATCGACCGCTCCCGGGCCGTGCTCTCGAGCGTCGTCGCCAGCCAGGAGCAGCTCCATGCCCGCTGGCGGGGCGTCGTGCCGGAAGTCGCGTCGCGGGCGCACGTGGAGCGGATCATCCCCGTGATCGAGGAGGCGATCCAGCGGGCGGGGATCACGGTCGGGGCGGTCGAGGCCGTGGCGGTGGCGGTCACTCCCGGCCTCGTGGGCTCGTTGCTCGTGGGGCTTTCCGCCGCCAAGGCGATCGCGGCCGCCCGATCGATCCCGATCGTCGGCTACGACCACATCGCCGCCCACCTCTACGCCTGTCGCGTCGCCCACGGAGCACGCATGCGGTATCCCTGCGTGGGGCTCGTCGCCAGCGGCGGACACACGTCGCTGTTCCACGTCCGAAGCCCCCTCGAACTGGATCGGCTTGGCGGCACGATCGACGACGCCGCGGGGGAGGCGTTCGACAAGGTGGCCAGCCTGCTCGGGCTCGGCTACCCGGGAGGGCCGGCGATCGAACGGGCCGCCACCGGTGGCAACCCGCGGGCCTTCCGGCTGCCGCGTCCGCTGGCGGCCGACGCCGACACGCTCGACATGAGTTTCAGCGGGCTCAAGACCGCGGTCCGCTATATCGTGCGGCCCCCGGCCGCGGCGGGAGGGCTCGTGCGGCCGCCCCATGCGGCGGAGGCACCTCCGCCGTCGGGCCAGCGGCTCGCGGACCTCGCTGCGTCGTTCGAGCAGGCGGCCGTCGATACCGTCCTCGCGAAGGTGAGGCTCGCGGTGGAACGCACCGGCTGCGATCTCGTGGCGATCGGCGGCGGCGTCGCGGCCAACGCCCGGCTGCGGGCCGCAGTCGAGGCCCTCGGCGACGAACTCGGCCTCGACGTGCTCGTGCCGCCCCTCTCCCTCTGCACCGACAACGCCGCGATGGGCGCGATCGCATGGGAGCGGCTCGAACGGGGCGAGAACGACGGCCTCTCCCTCGACGTCCGTCCCGGCAC
>JBBAVU010000056.1:0-14978 GCA_040397565.1 Pirellulales bacterium
TACCGCTGAACCTCCTCCTCACCGGAAATTCTCAGGATGTCGTGCGGCACGAGCGGACCGTCGACGAGCGCCTCGCCGGCCCTCACGAAGTCGCCCGCGTGCACCCGGAGATGCTTGCCATGGGTGATGAGGTGCTCGCGCTCGATCCCGCTCTCGCTCTTCACGCGGATGGTCCGCTTGCCGCGACGCTTCTCGCCGAGCAGTTCCACGACGCCGTCAATCTCCGCCATGATGGCCGGATCCTTTGGCTTGCGGGCCTCGAAGATCTCGGTCACCCGCGGCAGACCGCCGGTGATGTCCTGCGTTCCCGAAGCTTCGCGGGGCGTCTTCGCGAGCACGTGACCGGCCGCGACCTTCTCGCCCGGCGCGACCTCGATGTACGCCTTCTCGGGCAGGTAGTAGAAGTCGAGGATCTTTCCGGTCTCATCCTCGAGCACCACCTGCGGATGGAAGGCGCCCTTGTGCTCCATGATCATTCGCCGGACGTGTCCGCTCGGATCCTTCTCCACACGGAGCGTCTCGTTCTCGATCACGTCCTCGTAGCGGACCTTGCCCGCCACCTCCGACAGGATCGGGATCGAGTGCGGATCCCACTGCACGAGCACGGTACCCGGCTTGACCTCGTCGTTGTCCTTGATCTTGAGGATCGCGCCGGCGGGAATCTCGAATTTCTCCAGTTCGCGCCCCTTCGGATCGAGGATCGAAATCTCGCCGTTGCGGGCGAGCACGACCTGCTCCCCCTGTTCGTTGGTCACGGTCCGCAGCCGGGTGAACTTCACGGTTCCCGCCCGCTTCGCGCGGCTCTCGCTCTCCTCGATCGCCCGCTGGCCCACGCCGCCGATGTGGAACGTCCGCATCGTCAACTGCGTTCCCGGCTCGCCGATGCTCTGGGCGGCGATGATGCCGACGGCCATGCCCTCCTCGACCATCGCACCGGTCGAGAGGTCCATGCCGTAGCAGAGCCGGCAGACTCCGAGCGGTGCCTCGCAGGTCAGCGGGCTACGGACCTGGATCTTCTCGAGTCCCAACTCCTCGATCTTTCGCGCGGTCTCGCGGCTGATGAGTTCGTCCTCCTGAACCACCACCTCGTCGGTGATCGGGTTGCGGATGTCGGTCCGGCTGACACGGCCGCGGATGCCGTCGGCGAGGCTCACCTCGACCTTCTCACCGCGGTAGATGACGCCCTTCGTGATGCCCTGCGTCGTGCCGCAGTCGTGCATCGTCACCACCACGTTCTGCGCGACGTCGGCGAGCTTGCGGGTGAGATAGCCCGAGTCGGCCGTCTTGAGGGCGGTGTCGGCGAGGCCCTTACGGGCTCCGTGGGTCGAGCTGAAATACTCGAGCACCGTCAGGCCCTCTCGGAAATTCGCCTTGATCGGCGTCTCGATGATCTTGCCAGACGGCTTCGCCATGAGGCCTCGCATCCCGGCCAACTGGCGAATCTGCTCGACGCCGCCTCGCGCACCCGAATGCGCCATGAGGTGGATCGGGTTCACGTAGCCGCTACGGCGGTTCGGCTTGGAGTCGGTGTCCTGCTCGAGCTCGGCCATCATCTCCTTGGTGATCTGCTCGCGGGCGTGCGTCCAGGCGTCGAGCACCTGGTTGTACCGCTCGCCGTCGGTGATGACGCCCCTCTGATAGAGCTTCATGATCTTCAGGACGCCCTTCTCGGCTTCGCCGATGATCCTCGTCTTGTTGGCCGGCGTGATGAGGTCGTCCGTCGCGAACGACAGGCCGCTCTTCGTGCTCCAGCCGAAGCCGACGCGGTTCATGTTGTCGAGCAGGTCGATCGTCTTTCGCCGACCGAGCCCCTGGTAACAGTCGGAGATCACGCGTGCGAGCTCGCTCGACCGCATCGGAATATTGTAGAAGAGCATCCCTTCGGGCAGGATCGAGTTGAAGAGCACGCGGCCGACGGTCGTTTCGATGAGTGCGCCAGGCTTCGACGGCGCGTCACCCTCGACCTTCAGCCGACGCTTCCCCGGAAGCTTCACCCTGATCTTGGCATGGGTGTCGGCCTTCCCGAGGCCGTGGGCGAGCTCGACCTCCTCGAAGCTCTTGAAAACCATCCCCTCTCCCTTCCGACCGGCGATCGCCATCGTGAGGTAATAGCATCCCATCACGACGTCCTGCGAGGGGGAGATGATCGGGGCGCCGTTGGCCGGGCTGAAGATGTTGTTCGTCGACAGCATGAGCGTGTGCGCCTCGACCTGAGCCTCGATCGAAAGCGGAAGGTGCACGGCCATCTGGTCGCCGTCGAAGTCCGCGTTGAAGCCCTTGCAGACGAGCGGGTGCAGCTTGATCGCGTTGCCCTCGACGAGGATCGGCTCGAACGCCTGGATGCCCATGCGGTGAAGCGTGGGGGCCCGGTTGAGCAGAACGGGGTGGTTGCGGATCACCTCCTCGAGGATGTCCCAGACCTCGGCGTCCTTCCGCTCGAGCATCTTCTTGGCGCTCTTGATCGTGTCGGCATGGCCGAGTTCCTTGAGCCGCCGGATGATGAACGGTTGATAGAGTTCGAGCGCAATCTTCTTCGGCAGGCCGCACTGGTGGAGCCGCAGCGTCGGCCCGACCACGATCACCGACCGGGCCGAGTAATCGACCCGCTTGCCGAGCAGGTTCTCGCGGAAACGACCCTGCTTGCCCTTGATCATGTCGGTGAGGCTCTTGAGCGGACGATTGCTCGAGGCCAGCACCGGCCGCTTGCAGCGGTTGTTGTCGAACAGCGCATCGACCGACTGCTGCAGCATCCGCTTCTCGTTGCGGATGATCACCTCGGGGGCGTTGAGATCGACGAGCTTCTTGAGCCGGTTGTTGCGGTTGATGATCCGGCGGTAGAGGTCGTTCAGGTCGCTCGTCGCGAAATTGCCGCTGTCGAGCATCACGAGCGGCCGCAGGTCCGGCGGGATCACGGGGATCACGTCGAGCACCATCCACTCCGGCTTGTTCTCGCTGTCGCGGATCGCCTCGACGATCTTCAGCCGGTTGACGAGGTCCTTCTTCTTCTGCTTGGAGTTCGTGGTTTCGAGATCGACGCGGAGTTCCTTCGAGAGCGTGACGAGGTCGAGCGAGAGCAGGAGCTTGCGGACCGCCTCGGCTCCCATCTCGGCCTCGAACGAACCGTCGCCGTGGGTCGCACGGGCCTCGCGATACTCCTCCTCAGTGAGCAGCTGCTGCTTCTTCAGCGGCGTGTCCTTCGGGTCCAGCACGACGTAGTCCTGGAAGTAAATGACCTTCTCGAGGCTTGACGTCTTCATGTCCAGGAGCGCCCCGAGGCGGCTCGGCATCGCCTTGAAGAACCAGATGTGGACGACGGGCGCCGCCAACTCGATGTGCCCCATCCGCTTCCGTCGCACGCGGCTGTGGGTGACCTTCACGCCGCAGCGGTCGCAGATCATCCCCTTGTACTTCATGCCGCGATACTTGCCGCAGGCGCACTCCCAGTCCTTCTCGGGTCCAAAGATCCGCTCGCACATCAGCCCGTCCTTCTCGGGGCGGTAGGTGCGGTAATTGATCGTTTCGGGCTTCTTCACCTCCCCGAACGACCAGCTGCGGATGTCGTGAGGCCTCGCGAGGCTGATCTTCACGGCCGAATAGTCGTTGACGCGATCGTAGGTCGTTTCGCCGATGCTCATGATGGTCGTCTCCTTGCGGCTCTACGGGAGGATAGAGGGTGTGGCCTGGGTGGGTTGTGTGGGTCGCGTTCGCTCGAGGATGCGGGTCAAATCCGACGCTTTTCGAGCGACATGTTGAGGGCGAGACCACGGATCTCGTTGGTGAGCACGTCGAAGCTCGCGGGCGTGCCGGCCTCGAGCGTGTTCTCACCCTTGACCATGCTCTCGTAGATCTTCGTGCGGCCCTCGACGTCGTCGCTCTTCACGGTGAGGAGCTCCTGGAGGATGTAGGCCGCACCGTAGGCTTCGAGCGCCCAGACCTCCATCTCCCCGAACCGCTGGCCGCCGAAGCGGGCCTTGCCGCCGAGCGGCTGCTGCGTGATGAGGGAGTAGGGGCCGGTCGACCGGGCGTGAACCTTGTCGTCCACGAGGTGGTGGAGCTTGAGCATGTAGATGTAGCCGACGGTCGTCTCCTGCTCGAGTGGCTCGCCCGTGCGGCCGTCGAACAGCTGCGCCTTGCCGTGCCGCGGGAGATGGGCGTCGTCGAGCACCTTGTTGATGTCGTCCTCGCTCGCACCGTCGAAGACGGGCGTGATCGCCTGGAAGCCGAGCAGCTTGCCGGCCCATCCCAGGTGGGTTTCGAGGATCTGCCCCACGTTCATCCGACTCGGCACGCCGAGCGGATTCAGCAGGATCTGGACCGGGGTGCCGTCGGCGAGAAAGGGCATGTCCTCCTTCGGCAGGATCTTCGCGATGACGCCCTTGTTGCCGTGGCGGCCCGCCATCTTGTCGCCGACGGAGATGGCCCGCTTGGCGGCCACGTAGACCTTCACCATCTGCAGAACACCCGGGCGGAGCTCGTCGCCCCGCTTCATGCTGTTGAGCTTCCGCTCCTTGGCATCGAGCGCTTCCTCGACCGCTGGCCACATCGTCTTGTGGAGCTTTTCGACCTCCGACTTCCGCTGCGGCGAGCGGATGTCGAGCCCGTCGAGCTTGAAGGCGGCCGCCCGCTCGGCGACGACCTTATGATCCTGGTCACGGACGAGTGGGGTGCCGTCGATGGCGGTGAGCGGCTTTTGGAGAACCTTCTCCATTTCCGCGACCATCGCGCCGAACGCGTGGGCCACCTCGGCGTTGCCGACCGTCTCGGCCTCCTTGAGCTGCTTCTGGAATTCCCGCCGCTCTTCCTCGGAGAGGCTCATCTGACGGGAGAACTTCTCCGTCGCAATGACGATCCCCTCGACGCCCGAAGGCACTTCCAGCGAATCGTTCTTCACGTCCTCGCCGGCCCGCCCGAAGATCGCGTGGAGGAGCTTCTCCTCCGGCGTCAGTTCGGTCTTGCTCTTGGGCGACACCTTGCCGACGAGGATGTCGCCGGGCCGCACGAACGTGCCGATCCGGACGATGCCGGATTCATCCAGGTTGTGGAGCGCCCGCTCGCCGACGTTCGGGATGTCGCGGGTGAACTCCTCGCGACCGAGCTTCGTATCGCGGATCTCGATGTCGTACTCCTCGATGTGGATCGAGGTATAGACGTCGTTCTCCACGAGCTCCTCGCTGATGATGATCGCGTCCTCGAAGTTGAAGCCGTCCCACGCCATGAAGCCGACGAGCACGTTTCGCCCGAGGGCAAGCTCCCCCTTGAAGGTCGCGGCTCCGTCGGCGATCACGTCCCCCTTCTCGACCTTCTGGCCGAGGGTGACGATCGGCCGCTGGTTTTGGCAGGTCCGCTCGTTGAGCCCGACGTACTTCCGCAGCGGGTAGACGTCGGCTGCCGCGGCACCGCCGCCGCCGATCTCGATCCGCTCGGCGTCGACGTAGGTGACCGTGCCCTTCCTGCGGGCCCGGACGATGAGGCCGGAGTTGGCCGCGACGTCACGCTCCATGCCGGTGGCGACGACCGGCGGCTCCGTCACGAGCAGCGGCACGGCCTGCCGCTGCATGTTGGATCCCATGAGGGCGCGGTTGGCGTCGTCGTGTTCGAGGAAGGGGATCAGGCCGGCCGAAACGCCCACCATCTGGCTCGGGGCCACGTCGATGTACTGGATCACGTCGGCCGGCACGAGCACGAAGTCGCCGCGGTAGCGGGCGATGATCGTGTCGCCCTGCAGCCTGCCGTCCACCACGGTGGCATCCGCGGGCGCGAGGTACGCGTCGTGCTCCTCGTCGGCCCTCAGCCAAACGACGTCGTCGGTCAGCTTGCCCTTCGTGATCTTGCGGTACGGGGTCACGAGGAACCCGTAGGAATCGACGCCGGAGTAGATCGCCAGGCTCGAGATGAGGCCGATGTTCGTGCCTTCCGGGGTCTCGATCGGGCAGATCCGCCCGTAGTGGGAGATGTGCACGTCGCGGACCTCGAAGCCGGCCCGCTTCCGGTTCAGGCCGCCAGGGCCAAGGGCCGAGAGCCGCCGCTCGTGGGTGAGCATCGAGAGGGGATTGGTCTGGTCAACCACCTGTGACAGCTCGCCGCGTCCGAAGAAATACTCGATGGCCGCCGAGATGCTCTTCGGGTTGATGAGCGTGCGGGGCGACATCTCCGCCACGTCCTTGAGGCTCATCCGCTCCTGGACGGTGCGACGGAGCTTCAGAAAACCCTTGCGGAGCTCGTCGCTCGCCAACTCGTCGATCGTCCGGAGCCGACGGTTGCCGAGGTGGTCGATGTCGTCGACCTCGACGTCGGTTTCCCCTTCCGTCAGCTTGATCACGTACTTGATGGCCGCGATCAAATCCTCGGGGCGGAGCGTCATCTCGGTCTCTGGCACCTGCAGGCCGAGCTTGCGGTTCATGCGGAACCGGCCCACCCGCCCAAGGCGGTAGCGGTTGGTGTCGTTGAACTTCTCGTCGAAGAGCGCCTTCGCCTTGTCGAGCGCCGGCGGATTGCCGGGCCGCAGCCGCTGGTAGATCCGCACGAGCGCGTCCTCGTGGCTCGGCGAGACGTTCGTCCGCCGACGGGATTCGTCGATGTCCTCGGCAAGGCTGTTGAGGATGAGGGGGATCTTCTGCTCCTGCATCACCTCGACCGCCTTCAGTCCGGAGGTGCAGATGAGCTCGGCCTGGTCCTTGGTGATCTTGCGGCCGGCGTCCACGATGATCTCGCCTGCCCGCTCGCTGCTCTTGGGATAGACGATGTCGTCGACCGCGATCTTCCCTTCGAGCTTGACGACGCTCCTGGCTCCCACGACCTTCTCGATCGAGGTCTTGTAGAAGAGCTTGAGCAGCTCGCTGTCGCGGCCGTACTTGGGGTCCATCGCGCGGAGGAGCGTAAGCGCGGAGAACTTGCCGCTCTGGTCGATCCGGACCTGCAGCGTGTCCTTCTTCGAGACGTTCAGCTCGATCCAGCTGCCCCTTTCGGGGATGATCCTGCAGTTGTAGGTCTTGCGATCGCTCGACTCGGTGTCGGCGACGAAGTCGATGCCGGGCGACCGGTGCAGCTGGCTCACCACCACCCGCTCGGCACCGTTGATGATGAACTCACCACCGCCGAGCATGATCGGGATATCGCCGAGATACACCTCCTCCTCGATCGGCTGCTCGCGGGTGAGCCGCAGCGTCACCCGCAGCGGCCGGCCGTAGGTGAGCCGCAACTGCCGGCACTCGTCCGGCTCATAGCGGGGCTTGCCCAGTTCGTATCGCACGTACTCGAGCTTGACGGTCTTGTCGTAGCTCTCGATCGGGAAGATTTCCCGGAGCACGCCCTCGATGCCCTCGTCCTTCCGCTTGTTCGGCGCCGTCTCGTACTGGAGGAACCGCTCGTAGAACCGCGTCTGGATCTCGGTCAGATCGGGAATGGAGTGACTGGCGCGTCGGCTCCCGAAGTGCCGGATTTCAGTGGGCATGAGTCGGCGGACGGCGGGTGTTGCCATCAGATAGAACCTCCTGGGAGGAAATCGCGGTGTGTGTGCAAGGGCATCGCCAGAAACGGCCGGAAACGAGACCTACTGAAACGAGCCAGAAACCAAGAAGAAAGAGACTGTGCAAATCTCATTCCAGCGCGTACCGCGGCGAACTGCGGCACGAAGGTGGACTGGGCGGGGGGGCGGACCGAACCTCAAAATATAACCAACCACTCCCGGGACGCCAAGCGGCCCGGAAAGTGGTTCTTGGATTTCCCGGAAACTCCCGGGAAATCGGGCTATTTGATGGAAACGGTGGCCTTCGCCTCTTCCAGTTCCTTCTTGAGCTTCTCGGCGTCGGCCTTGGAGATGCCCTCCTTGACCTTCGACGGGACGCCCTCGACGAGATCCTTGGCCTCCTTGAGTCCGAGGCCGGTCGCCGCACGCACCACCTTGATCACGCCGATCTTGTTGTCGCCGAAGCTCTCGAGCACGACGTCGAACTCGGTCTTCTCGGCAGCCGCCTCGGCTCCGCCACCGCCGGCGCCCGCCGCGCCGGGAGCCGCCATGACAACCGCGGCACCGGCGGCGGCCTTGATGCCGTGCACCTCGTCGAGGTAGTCGGAGAGTTCCTTGGCCGCCTTCAGGGTCAGGCCGACGATCTTGTCGCCGAGCTGCTTCGTCTCGGGGGAAAATTCACGCGTTGCTTCAGCTACTGACATCGCTTCGGATCCTTTCAATGGAAATGGGGAGGTCGGTCGAAATGTTTTGTTTCAGGAAAATCCGTTGGGTTGGTCCAGGGAATGCACGCGGCTTCAGCTCGCCGCCTTCTCGAGGTCTTCGGCTCGCGACTTGATCTGGCCGGCGAGCACGCCGCCCGCGGAGCCGATCTGACTGACGAGTTGTCCCGCGACGCCGACGATCTGCCCCGCGATCAGCGAGAGAACCTCCGCACGGCTCGGCCACTTCGCGACGAGCTTGACGTCGCCCGCCTCGAGCCGGGCACCGTCGAGCGCCCCGCCGCGGAACTCGATTCCCTCGAAGTCCTTGCTGGACGCGATCCGGTCGAGCTCCTTCGCGAGGTCGACGACGTCCTCGCCGCCCCACGCGACCGCGAGCATCCCCTCGGTCTTCGTGAAGGCCGGGGCGAGCGGCGTGTCGGCGGCAGCCCTCCGCGCGAGACTGTTCTTGATCAGCTGCAGGTTGATCCGCTTCTTGCGGAGCGCCTGTCGCAACTTCGTGGCCCGGTGGCCGTCGAGCTGCCCCAGGCTGACGACGATCACGTCGCCGACGCCTTCCCAGCGCCGCTTCAGGTCGTCGATCAACATGTTCTTGACGAGCTTGCTCATGGAAATTCGGTTCCTTAAGCCGCCACCATCACGCCGGGCGTCATCGTGCCCGAGATCGAGATGCTGCGGATGTACTGCCCCTTCACGCCCGACGGCTGAATGGCCATCACATGGTCGATGAAATGGCGGATGTTTTCAACGAGTTTCGCGGCGTCGAAGCTGATTTTTCCGACGACCGCGTGGACGATACCGGTCGGGTCGTTGCGAAACTCGACCTTGCCAGCCTTGTATTCCCGCACGGTCTTGGCGATGTCGGCCGTCACGGTGCCGGCCCTGGGGCTCGGCATCAGCCCGCGGGGTCCGAGAACCTTCCCGAGCGGCCCCACCATGCCCATCATGTCGGGGGCGGCGATGCAAACGTCGAAGTCGGTCCAGCCCTCCTTGATCTTCTTGGCGAGATCGTCGGCCCCGACCTCCTCGGCCCCGGCAGCCTTCGCGTCGTCCGCCAGGTTGCCCTTGGCGAACACGACCACCCGCTTCGACTTGCCGATACCGTGCGGAAGCACGAGCGCGCCGCGGACGATCTGGTCGGCCTGCTTCGGATCGATGCCGAGCCGCACGTGGATTTCGACGGTTTGATCGAACTTGGTGGGAGGAAACTTCTTCAGAAGCTCCACCGCCTTCTCGACAGGCATCGCGTCGGCCTTCTCCGGCTTGATCGCGAGCATCGCCTTGGTTCGTTTTCCGACTGCCATCTCAGCCCTCCACCACGATGCCCATGCTGCGGGCGGTGCCTTCGATCATGCGACGCGCGTGCTCGCCGTCGCGGGCGTTGAGGTCCGAGCCCTTCTTCGCGACGATCTCGTCGAGCTGGGACTTCGTCACCTTACCGACCTTGTCTTTGTTGGGAACTCCCGAGCCCTTCGCCAGGCCTGCGGCCTTTTTCAGCAGCGCCGCGGCCGGCGGGCTCTTCGTCGTGAACTCGAAGGAACGGTCGTTGTAGACCGTCACGACCACGGGAATCGGCATTCCCTGCATCTCGGGATTGCGCGTGCGGTCGTTGAACTGCTGCACGAACTGGCCGAGATTGATACCGAACCGGCCGAGCGAAGTGCCCACCGGCGGCGCGGGCGTGGCCTGACCGCCCGTCACCTGAAACTTCGCCTGACCGACCATCTGTTTCGCCATCGTTCAACCTGCCTGTTTCGCCATCGTTCAACCGGGTCAAACCTGTTCGATCTGCCAATACTCGATGTCCACTGGCGTCGAGCGGCCGAAGATGCTGAGCATGACGGTGACCCGTCCGTTCGCCTCGTCGATCGCCTCGACCTCGCCCTCGAAGTTTTCGAAGGTGCCTTCGTTGATCTTCACGCGGTCGCCCTTCTTGAAGCTGATCTTCAGGCGGGGCGCCTCCTCGGCCTTCTCCTCCGTCTTCCGAAGCAGCTTGGCCACGTCCTGCGGGAGCATCGGACTCGGCCTGCCGGCGGAGCCGGTGAAGTCGCCGATTCCCGAGGTCTCGCGGACGAGGTACCACGTGTCATCGTTCAAGATCATGTTCACCAGGATGTATCCTGGGTAGAGCTTGCGGGAAACCACGCGTTTTTTGCCACTTTTGAACTCGGTGACCTGCTCCTTCGGCACCACCACCTCGCCGAACCAGCGATCCAGCCCGGCGAGGTTGATCCGCCGCATGAGGGTTTCCCGAACCGAGTCCTCCCGGTTGCTCTGCACCTTGAGGATGTACCACTGCATGTCGCCGACCGGGGCGGCTTCCTCGTCCTCTGCGATCGAAACGGGCTTGGCGTTCTCGTCGCCGGCGAAGGGGTCTTCGAGCACGGCCGGTGTCCCGTCGTCGTCGTCCTCTTCCTCGACGGCCGCCGGGACAGCCGCCGGGACGGCCTCGGAGTGGACAGCGGCGGCATCGGCCTGCAAGGCGGCCGGCGTGGCCTGAGTTTCGGTCGGGTTATCGTGGGGCGTTTCGATGGACATGGGAAGCTCGGTTGCTCGCTCGTGTGACGCGGCTCAGTTGAAACCCTGGATGGAACGAAGCACTGACCACCAGAAGAGATCGTATCCGGCGAGGATCGCCGCGAGCGCGAAGATCAGGAAGATCACCACGGCCGAACTGCGGATGACTTCGTCCTTCGACGGCCAGGACACTTTCGTCATCTCCGACTCGACGGCGATCAGGAAGTCGGCGAACCGCGGAACGTTCACGATCCGCACGGAGAACCACAAGGCAAGCAGCCCCAGCACGATCGGCACCCCGAGCCGCAGGACTCCCAGGTCGACCCCACCCAGGCTCCCTGCCTCGGAAGCCGCTCCGCCGCCGAACCAGATCGGCAGCAACTGCGAAAGCCTCCAGACGCCGATCAAAAGCGTCAACGCGACCGCAGCAAACGTCACCTGCCTGGCGACCTTGCCTTGGTTCCGCTTGTAGATGGAAAAGCTGAACAACTCCCTCAAGAGGGATCCGCCCGCTGTTTCCTGTTGTCGTGTCGTTGCCACTTCGGTCGCTTCCTTACCCAGTTCGTCCCTGAACGTATTTCCGTCGTCTTTGTTTCCGTCGCCTCTATTTCCGTCGGTTTCGGTCGCAGATCGCCGGCCCGCGGGGGCCGCCCCGCCATCCGCCCGGCACGGCCGGTCCGGCACGGTTTTTCGCCGTGCCGGACCTGGCCCGCAGGCAGGGGCGGCGGGGATCGAACTCGCAACCTCTGGTTTTGGAGACCAGCGCTCTGCCAGTTGAGCTACGCCCCTAGCTTCGCTTACTCGAGGATCTTGGTCACGACGCCCGAACCGACGGTCTTGCCGCCTTCGCGAATCGCGAAGCGCACGCCGTCGTCCATGGCGATCGGAACCATCAGTTCGACCTCCATCTTGACGTTGTCGCCGGGCGTGACCATCTCGACGCCGCCGAGCAGCTTCGTCGAACCGGTCACGTCGGTGGTGCGGAAGTAGAACTGCGGCCGGTAACCGGCGAAGAACGGCGTGTGACGGCCACCCTCCTCCTTCGACAGCACGTACACCTCGCACTCGAACTTCTTGTGGGGCTTGATCGAGCCGGGCTTCGCCAGCACCTGCCCGCGCTCGATGCCCTCGCGGGCGATGCCCCGGAGGAGGCAGCCGACGTTGTCGCCCGCCTGCCCCTTGTCGAGCAGCTTCTTGAACATCTCGACGCCGGTGACGGTCGTCTTTTCGGCCTTCTCCTTGAGGCCGATGATCTCCACTTCGTCGCCGACCTTCACCTCGCCCCGCTCGATACGGCCCGTGGCGACCGTGCCGCGGCCTTCGATCGAGAACACGTCCTCGATCGCCATCAGGAAGGGCTTGTCGAGCTCGCGGACGGGCTCGGGGATGTAGCTGTCGACCGCATCGAGCAGTTCGGCGATGCACTTGTTCGCCTTCGGGTCGGACGGGCTGTCGTAAGCCGGCTTGCCGGCGCCGCGGATGATCGGCACCTCGTCACCGGGGAAGCCGTACTTCGTGAGAAGCTCGCGGATTTCCATCTCGACGAGGTCGAGCAGCTCCGGATCGTCCACGAGGTCGACCTTGTTGAGGAAGACCACGAGCGCCGGCACGCCGACCTGCTTCGCCAGCAGGATGTGCTCCCGCGTCTGCGGCATCGGGCCGTCGGCAGCGCTCACCACGAGGATCGCCCCGTCCATCTGGGCGGCGCCGGTGATCATGTTCTTGATGAAGTCGGCGTGGCCCGGGCAGTCGATGTGGGCGTAGTGCCGCTTGTCGGTCTCGTACTCCACGTGGCTGACCGCGATCGTGACGGTCTTCGTCTCGTCGCGGACCGTGCCACCCTTCGCGATGTCGGCGTAGCTCTTGGCGACGGCCAGGTTCTTGGCGGCCTGGACTGCGACGAGCGCCCCGGTGAGCGTCGTCTTGCCGTGGTCGATGTGTCCGATCGTGCCGACGTTGACGTGCGGCTTCGAACGCGTGAACGTATCCTTTGCCATCTTTTCTCCTGCTTTCTCCTCGGAAGTGGGAACGGAACTGGAATCGTGGTCGGGGGGGTCTCGAACGGCCTGCGGTGCGGAAGAGCTGCTGATGGGACTTGAACCCATGACCTCGTCCTTACCAAGGACGTGCTCTACCAACTGAGCTACAGCAGCGATGCACCTCGGTGGTTTTTCATGGTTTCAAGGACGGATTTTTGAAGGACAGCGGGTGAAGGGAATCGAACCCTCGTCTTTAGCTTGGAAGGCTATTGCTCTACCATTGAGCTACACCCGCGTGCGGGGACCGACGGAGCTCGCATGCGGCGGAAGTGGGGAGTGCAGGATTCGAACCTGCGAAGGCAGAGCCATCAGATTTACAGTCTGACCCCTTTGACCGCTCGGGAAACTCCCCCCGGCAGATGCAGTACGGTGTGTGCCTGAATGGTGGTGTTTTGTTGGGCGGTTTACGGGTGTCGGGAGTGGACGATTGCGGTTATTCCCGGTCGACGGAGCTAGCGGCGGGAGTTGAACCCGCAACCTGCTGATTACAAATCAGCTGCTCTGCCAATTGAGCTACGCTAGCGAACGAGCCCTCGGGAACCGCTCAAGTGTACGGATTCACATGGGCCGTGCAAGCGGGCCAGAAAACCGGCCCGACCGGCAGTTTCAACCCGCCCCGAACACCAATTCCACCATCGAGAAATCGTCGTTGAAATCCTCGCGCTCGGAGATCCTGCGGATCTCGGAAACAAGCCTGTCCATGCGGTTTTCCGGTCCGTCGGCCCGTGCCGACATCGTCTTGACGAAGGCATCGAAGGCCCACATCGAGCCGTCCGGCCGGCTGATTTCGAAAGCCCCGTCGCTGTAGATGAAAAGCCTCGCCCCGGGCGGGACGGCGGCCTCGCTCGAGGTGAACTCGAGGCCCTCGACCGCCCCGATGAGCGGCCCATCGGAATCGAGCAGGCGAGGCTTTTCGCCGTCGGAAGACACCAGAAGTGCCGGGGGGTGCCCTCCCCCCGCCCAGCGGAGCATTCGGCCCGGCACGTCGTAGACGGCGTACCAGATCGTGAAGAACATGTCGTTCTGCCGCTCCATCGGAAACGCCTTGTTGAGCGCCGCGAGCACGCTGCCGGGATCGAAAAAGTCGGTCTGTGGCAGCGATTCGCTCCGCAGCGCGTTCAAGGCCGACACGCTCAAGAGAGCCGCCCCCACCCCGTGGCCGCAGACGTCGAGCAGGTAGACCGCGACGTGTGTCGGGTCGAGCATGTGGTAGCCGAAGGCGTCGCCGCCGAGTTCGGCCGAGGGAATGAACCGCCAGTCGGCAGCGACGTTCGCGAGCGACTGCGGGGGCGGCAGGAGCGACCGCACGTACTGAGCCGCCGTATCGAGGTCCTTCTGGAGCACCTCGCGGCTCGCCCTCAGGGCCTCGAAGGCCTCGTTCCGCTCGAGGAGTGCGACGTAGCCGCGGGAGTGGTAGCGGACCCTCGCTATCAGCTCGAGCCGGTCGGGCAGCTTCACGATGTAGTCGTTGGCACCGACCGCAAACGCCTCCGCCTTCACCGCCGCCTCCTCCTTCGTGGAGAGGACGATGATCGGCACGTCGCGAAACCGCTCGTCGGCCCGGAACCGCCGCACGAGCTCGAGCCCCTCGATCTCGGGCATCACGAGGTCCTGCAGGATCACCGTCGGCTGCACTTCCGCGGCGGCCTCGATCGCCGCCGGGGCGTCCTTGCAGTAGTGAAACCCGATTCCTTCCTCGCCGGAGAGCATCCGGCGAACCGCTTCGCCGATGATCGGCTGGTCGTCGACGAGCAGCACCGTCGCGCCACGGGATGTCGGTGAGGAGATTGCCACTGCGGCAGCATAACGCGGTGGCGTGGGGCACGACAGACCGCGAGGGGATACAGGCAACTCCTCACCCGGCAGGGCAGGCTGCACGAGACCGCATTGCCGCCGGGGGCGCGGACGCATCGTCGCTACGGTGAGGATACACCTGATGCTCCTCAACGTCCGCGCCCCCGGCGTTCAGCATCAGAGTGCCTGTGTACCCCAATCAGTGCCACGTTTGACCGGTTCGGGGCTGCCCGTGCCCAGGAGCCGGCGTATGCAGACAAGCGAAGCAAGGATTGCGGAGCGCAGTCTGCATCCGAGCGAGCGGAGGGCAGGATGCCCACAGCGAGCGTCCGGCGATGGGCACGGGCAGCCCCGAACCTCGCACGCTTGACGTTCACGCCAAGCGGTCACGGCCGTTTTTTTTGGGCCTGTAGGCGGGCGTGTCGGCAAGCGAGAACACGA
>JBBAVU010000057.1:0-14857 GCA_040397565.1 Pirellulales bacterium
CTCACCAGCCGCGGCTGCGGAGCCAGTCGATCGCGCGGGGCTTCCAGTCGAGCTGCCCGGGGAGCGTGTTGCCGGCCTTGAGGCCGTAGCCGTGGCCCCCCTTCTCGTAGACGTGGATCTCCGCCGGAACCTTCGCCTCGACGAGCTTCAGGTAGAGGTTGGCGGAGCCCTGTGGCACGGAGCCGGGGTCGTCGCCGCACTGGGCGATGAACATCGGCGGCGAGGAGCCGTCGATCGTCACGTCGCTCCGCAGCCCCACGTTGCCGTCGCCCACGATCTTCCAGGCGTAGAGCAGGAGCACGGCATCCGGCTTCGCCGACACGGCCGCGTCGGCGCCGGGAAAGGTCGGCGAATTCGTGGCCGCCACGAGCGTGGCCTGCCCGCCGGCTGAGAATCCGAGGACCGCGATCCTCTTCGGGTCGACTTGGAACTCGGCCGCCCGCCGCCGCACCTCTTGGACGGCTTTCTGAATGTCCTGCACGGGAGCGGCGTTGGGCTTCGGCATCTTCCCCGTCGGTACCCGGTGGAGCACGAGGAAGGAGACGAAGCCGTGCTCGTTGAGCCAGCGACAGGCGTCGGAGCCCTCGTGCTCGTCGGCGAGGATGCTGAAGCCGCCCCCGGGCACGACGACGACTGTCGGCCTCGGCTTCGCGGAATTCTCGCGAGGGATGTCGTAGACGACCAGCCGCGGGTTCGAGACGTTCGACCGCCGCTGGATGCCGTCGGGCTTCTTCTCGACGCTCTCCGCCGGTTCCGCCGGCACCCGCGGCTCCGGAACGCCCTCCGGCCAGAGCGGGATCTCACGCGGCTCGGCGGCGACCGCGGGCATTCCGCGGCACGTAATGCAGGCGACGGCGACGAACGTGATCGCGATCGCGCGGGAGAAGGGACGACGACGACACCTGCTTGAACGGTTCATGGCGGAGAGTCTAGCGGACGTCGTGCCTTCGGCGACAACCATGTCGCCCGCTCGACGACGACGAGCCGGGCGGACTCCGCGGGCAGGTCCCGGCTCACGGCCTCGAACAGCCGGCGAAAGACCCGGATCTCGGGGTAGACACCGGCGTTGAAGAGGCTCTGAGACCAGGCGTTGACGTCGAGCATCGCCCACCGCTCCTCCCGGACGACGTGTGGCTGGAGTTCCGCGGGCAGCCGGTCTGCCGCGTCCTGCAGCAACACGATCGACGCGGCGTTCACGTTGCCGGTGTAGACGTTGAACGAAAGGGCCGCGTCCCAGAGGCTGAGGGTGTGGAAGGCAGGCATGATGCCGGCGAGCACCGCCACCACCCCGGCGGTCAGCCACCGCGGCGGCCGCCCCATGAACATCTCCGCCGGCTCGAAGGGCCTCGCGGCGAAGAAGAGCAGCCAAGCCTGCGCCGCCATCGTGAGGCTCCAGATCCAGGCGCTGTCGTTCCAGTGGCCGCGGAGCGGACCGATGCAGACGAGGATGGCCGCGTGCATGAGCATCGCCTCGCCGAGGGCGATCCCGCGGAACCGCCGCGTCAGGAGGCCGATCGCGAACGCCATCTCGAACACCGCCGCGGCGATTCCAAGCCCCGGAATCCACCCCTCGGGCATCGGCACAAGATCCGTCAGCGGCCGGATGAACCAGGGAAACTCCTCGCGAAAGAAGTGCTGCGTCAGCTTCTGCACGCCACCCCAGAAGTAGATCGCCGCGACCGTGAACCGCATCGCCGTGAGCGTGCGGCCCGCCGCCTCGTCGCCACCGCCGCGATCATGCCCCAGCAGCAGGAGAAACAGGAGGAAGCAGCCGTAGAAGGATGGCCAGAGGCGGCTTTGATCCTGCGCGAAGAGCACCGCGAGCAGGACCACGAGCAGGGCGACCTGCATCCGGGAAAGCGGCCTCGCCATGACGGCGAGAAGGAGGCCTACCACGAGGCCGACGGCGGCCGCGTCGAGCGGCCACGGAAACGGCGGAACGATCCCGAAGAGCGGCGTCAGCGGATAGAGCCGGGTGGAGATCCAGAGCGTGCCCGAGAAGGCCATGCAGAGGAGCATCGAGCCTGCGACAAGGCGGGCCATCGCCGCGAGCCGTCGCTCGTCGCTCGCGAGGATCGAGGCGACCCGCTCCCGAGCGGCTCGCAGGGCCCACGGCAGGTTCTCAGGGCGCGGCATCGCCCCGCTCCAGCTCGACACATACGAGCCGCTGCGGTCCCCGCACGAAGAGCAGGCCGTGCGAGAGGATCGGGGCCGCCCAGGCCGGAAACTTCAGGAGCACCGTCGGCTCGCTGTCGGGCCCGTCGAGCGGGGCCTTGAGCGGGATTTCGCCGAGGTCCTCGAACCTCTCGGGAGTCGCCCGGAAGACGAAGAGCGAGCCATTTTCGAGCAGGCAGAAGAAGTGCCCCTCCACGAGGAGCAGGCTGCTGCGGCCGAGGCCGGGCTGCGACCACTTGACCTCCCCCGTCTTCCACTCGACGCACCGCAGTTCGGCATCGGCGATGTGACGGCCGCTGCACCCGTAGAGGTGGCCGTCGTGGTGGATGGGGGTGCTCCAGTGGGCCTGGAGGATTTTCCGCCGCTTCCTCTCGTCGTCCTCCCAGACGACGTCGCACCTCCCCGGCTTCACCCGCAGAAGCGCCGACCCGGGCCCGTAGGTCTCGCTGATGAGCACCTCGTTCCCCACGACCACGGGATTGGCGGCGTTGACGCTCTCGAGGATCGAGGCCCGCCAGGAAAAGTGGAACTCCTCCCGGCCCTCCACTGGATCGAAGCCGATGAGCCCCCCGCGGGCGAACACGAACCCCCAGCGGCGGCCGTCGATCGTCGCGAACGTCGGGCTCGCGTAGCTCGCCAGCTCGTCGCTGAACTGGTACCGCACGGCGCCGGTCCGCTTGTCGAAGGCCACGACGCCGGAGTCGGCACCGCGGACGCGGTCGAGCTGCCCCGGGGGCGCCTTGCGGCTTTCGGGGGGCGAGCCGCCGATGTTGGCGATCAGGAGATCCCCCTCGACGACCGGCGTGCTGCCGACCCCGAAGAAGTTCTGCACGACGCCGAACCGCTCGGATGTGTCGATCTTCCAGAGCACCGAGCCGTCGATCACGGACAGGCAGTGCAGCATCCCCTCCGCACCGAGGATGTAGACGCGGTCGTCGTCGATCACCGGGCAGCACCGCGGACCGTTTTCGTAGCCGTAGAGATCCTCGTAGTCGGTTGCGTACTCGTAGTCCCAGAGCGGCTCTCCCGTCTCTGCCCGCAGGCAATCGAGACGGTTGCGGTCACGGATGCGAGAGAACTGGAAGAGGCGTCCGCGGCTCACCGACGGCATCGCGTAGCCCGAGCCGATCGGACGGTGCCAGAGCACTCGGGCCCCCCGCAGCCTCCCGTCGGCGAAGAACCCGGTCTCCCGGCTTGTGCTGTCGCCGGATGGCCCGAGGAAGGCGGGCCAGTCCGCACCCTCGCGCCGTCGTTGCCAGAGGTCGGTCACCTCCGCGGCTGCCGCCGGCCGGGCCGTCGCACACGCCAGCCCGGCCGCGAGGAGCAGTGCCACGAGGACGGGCCGCTTCGTCGCTGCGAAAAGGACGCTCATCGAACGCGAAGTATACAGCCACGCGGAAAAACGGGCCTTTGGAAGAGGCTTGACGACTTTTTCGCGAAGGCTTATTCTGCCCTCGTCAGCGAATTTTTCTTTTCCCCTGAAGCAGCTCGTGCAAGCACCCACACCGTCGCGTCGAGAAATCGAGTGCTGACGGCAATCTGACCGGCCAATCTCACGCCGGTGGTGCTGCAAAGAGGGGTGGCCTGTTCTGCCCCGGTTGAAGTTCGCGGATTGCTGCTCTCGGGTCTCGTCGCGGTCGTGGAGGGGCTTGTGAAACCCACCCAGCGAGGAGCCCGACAGTGTCCGCGTTCTTCCGTCTGTTCGACGCTTTGCGTTTTGCCGTTGCCGCCTCGATCGTCGCCTGGTCGCTGTCGTCGGTCGCGTTCGGCGAGGTGCTTCACTTCACGGACTATGCCGCGTGGAGCAGCGGGCCGGACATGACGGTGTCCGGCACGGAGACCTTCGGGAACCTCGGAGGCCTCTATGATCCCTCGGTCTCGGGAACCGTCGGCGGCGTCGGCTGGACCGCGACCGCCACCGGGGGCGTTTATGTCGACGGCTTGGGCGGCTCGCAGGCCATGTCGACCAACATCGCCTCGCCGCTGATGTTCTCCTACGATCTCGGCGTGGGGCTGACGGGGGTCGGAGGACGAATCCTGGCGACGAACGAGGGCTTCGCCTTCATGCCCGGAAGCATGTCGGTGCTCGTGACCCTGGCCGACACGACCTCTCAGACCTTCGCCCGCGAGGTCGCGAGTTCCGATGAATTCTGGGGCTTCCGGTCGACCGGTGCGGCGATCTCCTCCATCACCATCACGCCCGGTGCCGGTTACATCGAGACCGCCTACCCGACGATCGACAACATGGTCGTTGCCGTGCCCGAGCCTTCCACGTGGATTATGGGAGCCGTCGGGATCGCCTGTGCGTCAGCCGCCGCATGCCGCCGCCGCCGGAACATGGCCTGATACGACCCCGGTTTCACGGCGGCTCCAGAAACCCGAAAATCTTCGCAGTCGGGCCGTCACCGGCGGTGCCCAGTTCGCGGTTGAGCGTCATGTGGTTCTTGTCGGGCTCGTGGACCGTCGTCGCCGTGCCGCCGGCGGCACGCAGCCGCTCGGCGAGCGACTCCGCCTGCTCGCGGCTGTCGCGCCGCTGGCCGACGTGGAAGATCAGGAACGGCGGGTACCGTTTCCCCGGGGTGATGTGCGTGATTGGCGAGGCCTCGCGCTGGGCCTGCGGATCGTCGCCGAAGGCGTCGCGGTAGAGTTCTTGCAACCGGGGCAGGCGGGCCGCCGCCATCTGCCGGGGCACGTCGTACCCGGCCCCGTCGAGGAGCACGACGCCGCCGAGACTGCCGGGCTCGAGTCCGTGCCGGGCGAGCAGCCGCTCATCGGTTCCAACGAGCGCCGCCAGGTGCGCTCCCGCGGAATGGCCGACGAGGAATATCCTGCCGCCATCACCGCCGTATTCCCGGGCGTGGTCGCGCAGCCATGCGACTGCCGCGGCGACGTCCGCCCCCTGCTCCCGCGGAGAGACCCCATCGAGCCGGTAGCCGACGCTTGCGAAGAGATAGCCCTGCGACACGAAGCCGGCCGGCTTCTCGCGGACGTACGCCTTGTCGCCGTGCCGCCAGCCGCCGCCGTGGACGAAGAGGACGATCGGCCGCGCCGGGCCTCCGGCGCGTTCCGGCCCATACAGGTCGAGGGTCGGGGAATCGCCCGCAGCACACGCGACGTCGCGAGCGAGAAGTTTTGCGGCTCCCTCACCAGCCGGAGCGGACCTCGCGGCGATCGCCAGCAGGCCGGCGGCCAACATCGCCAGCCATGCTCGTCTCGCGGGCGGGTTGGAAAAGTTCATGAGCTTTCAACGGCCATCCTCGGAAAAGGTTACGCCCGGCGGCCCGCACCGTGAGCCGGGAAGCACCGTGAGCTGGGAGTCAGAGGATGGCGCTGGCGAGATCGGCCAACTCGGACCGCTCCCCCTTCTCGAGCGTCACGTGGGAGTAGATCGGCTGGCCGACCATCCGGTGGATGAGCGTGCTCAGGCCGTTGGAGAGGGCATCCAGGTAGGGCTGGTCGATCTGCGCGACGTCGCCCGTGAAGACGATCTTCGTCCCCTCGCCGGCCCGGGTGATGATCGTCTTCACCTCGTGGGGCGTGAGGTTCTGCGCCTCGTCGACGATGAAGAACATCCGCTGGAGGCTGCGGCCGCGGATGTAGGCCAGCGGCGTGATCACGAGCTTCTCCGACTCCCGCATGTCGACGATCCGCTGGGCGGCCTGCGTGTCGTCGCCGCACTGGTGGCGGATCACGGTGAGGTTGTCGTAGAGCGGCTGCATGTAGGGGTCGAGTTTGTCGGCGATGTCTCCCGGGAGGAAGCCGAGGTCGCGGTTCGAGAGAGGCACCACGGGCCGGGCGAGCATGATCTGCCTGTATTTCTGCCGGCACTCGAGCGCCGCGGCCAGCGCCAAGAGCGTCTTGCCCGTGCCCGCGGAGCCCGCGATCGTGACGAGCTTGATCGAGTCGTCCATGAGGGCCTTCAGCGCGAACGACTGCTCCGCGTTGCGGGGCGAGATGCCGTAGCAGGCGTGCTTCTCCACGCGGTGGAAGCAGCCGTCGTGCTTGCGGAACGTGGCGAGGGCCGACTTGCTGCCATTGCGGAGCACGAAGTTCTCGTTGGCCCGCGGCGGCTCGGCCAGCGGGATCTCCACGGCCGGAAGCACGCCGCCGGCGGCATAGAACCGGTCGATCGCCTCGGATGCGACCCCCTCGACGATCCGCTTTCCGGAATAGAGCTTGTCGAATCCCTGCACCTTGTCGGAGGTGTAGTCCTGCGCGCGGATGCCGAGCGACTTCGCCTTCATCCGCAGGTTCGTGTCTTTCGAGACGAGCACGACCTGCCGGGGAGCCTCCCGCTCCTGGATCGCGAGGGTCGTGCTCAGGATGCGGTGGTCGGGCGTGTCCTGCAGGAATGCCTCCTGCACCCGGCCGTCCACGCGACCGCCGAGCACCACGCGGATCGACCCGAGCCCTTCGCCGAGCGGGCTGCCCTCCTGGGAAAGAACGTCGCCGGTGAGCGAGTCGAGCCGCCGGAGAAACTGGCGGGCCTGGAAATGGATGTCCTCGTTGCCTCGCTTGAACTGGTCGAGCTCCTCGAGCACGGTGATCGGGATGGCGACGTCGTTTTCCTCGAAATTCCGGATGCAGCCGGAGTCGTGGAGAATCACGTTCGTGTCGAGGACGAAGAGCTTGGGGCGGGGTTCGGTCATGCCGGGGGCCTCCGCCGCGGATGGTAGCCGTCGGCGGCGGCCCGAGGGATGGCGATTTTCCCGCCGCGGACGCCGGGAATCGTGAAACTTCGTCGAGCGATCCCAGGGCCGCGGGCCGTCAGCCGTCCGAGCCGAGCAGGTCGCGGTAGCGGCCGAGATAGTGCGCGGCGACCTGGTCGGTGACGCTTTTCCATACCTCGTCGACGATCGTGCCGGCGAGCAGGCCGTTGGCGGCCGCGGTCGCAAGGCCCCCGAGCATGTCGGCGAGGCCGGTCATTGGCTCGCGGCCGAGCAGCCGTTCGCTTTCGACGTGGGCGAACTCGTTGGCCACGAGCGAGAACGACGGAAGCTTCGGAACCGGGTCGCGGCCATTGACGTACCGCCGGATGCGGCCCGCGAACTCGCGGTTGAACGCCTCGCACGCGAGCTGGTTGCCGATCATCGGCGCACCGAACGTCACGATCTCGTGAACGGCCACGAACCGCCGCTTCAGGAGCCACCCCGCGAAGAGCGCGAGCGCCCCGCCCAGGCTGTGGCCCGTGAGCCAGACCGGACGCTCGCTCTTCGCGAGTTCCTGCTCGATGGCTGCCGACAGCGGCTCCCAGACCGCGGCGATCGCATCCACGAAGCCCTTGTGGAAGCGGGCACCGACGCCGGCACTGGCGAGATCGTGGCCGAGACGCCCCTCGGGAACCACGAGCAGGTTCATCGCGTCCGTCAGCAGGATGTCCTTGAGGCCGTCGAGGCTCTCAGGCGACTCCGTGCCGCGGAAGGCGACGACGATGTTGGCCGCATCGACGCCGAGCCAGGCCTGCGTATTGCCCACGCTCACGAGCCGGGCGTCGAGCCCGAGCCGCTCCGCGAACGCCGCACGTCCGGCGGCTTCGGAGAGGTAGGCGAGTTCACTCGCCTCGCAGAGATACGCCGCGTTCTCGACCAACCCGTCCGCCTCGGCCCGCAGCCTCGGCGTGGAGCCTGCCTCACGGCCCTCCGGCCGAACGCCCTGCGTCGCATGACTAATTGACATAGCGCCGTCCTCCTCCTGGGGAATCGCCTCCGCCCGCCTCCTTCCAGGCACGGAGAATCTCCGCTGGGATCCCGTTCCCGGAAACGTCGATCTGCCGCAGCCTCGGCGGCGGGGAGGCGAGGAAGGCGGCGACGCCATCGGGCGTGATCTTCGTGCGGGCGACGCGAAGCGACTCGAGCGCCGGCAGGCCGGCGAGCACCGCGAGCCCCCGGTCGGTCACCGCCGAGTCGTCGAGCGAGAGTTCCTTCAGCCGCGGCAGGTCCCGCAGGAAAGCGAGCGTCTCGTCGGTCACGTCCGGGTTCGACATCTCGAGGATGGCGACGTCGGGCCGCGTCGCGAGGATCGAGTAATCGGAACGGTCCCAGCCGGTGAGAGTGAGCGCCCGCTCGCCGTCGATGATCCGCTCCCGCTCCGCGAGTCCGTGGATCGCAAGATACGCCCGCTGCGAGGCGAACGGCACCGCCCCGATGACGAGTCCTGCGGCGAGCAACAGCGTGGGGTTCAGAAACCGGCGGCGGGAAGCCGAAGGTCGGCCCGCCGGTCGCCCCAAACCCAGCCCTCCCAAGCCCAGCCCTACGACGCGGGCGACGAGCCAGAGGAGGCCTGCCGTGGAGAGCACGAGCCCGGAAAGGACGAGAACGAATCCGATCTGCTCGCTCATACCCGGCACATCCCTGTTACGGACCTTCAACGGCATTGAACCGGTCCGCTCGGCTCCGGGCAAGAGGCAGCCCTGCCAACGCAAGCGGGCGGCACCTTTCGGTGCCGCCCGCTGTATGCGATCGACGGTGGTTCCAAGTCGCTCCGGGAGCGTCTTACTGGACCATCGCCTTGAGGTTCTTGAGCGCCCGAACGCGAACCTTCACGCTCGCCGGCTTGGCCGGACGATCCTGGAGTTCGCCGGTGAACGGATTCCGCACACCCTTCTGGGCGGGCCGGGCCGGCACGTCCCGACGCTCCACCTTGACGAGGCCCGGGATCGAGAAGACGCCGATGCTCCTCGACTTCAGCGCCTTCTGAATCTCACTGGCAAGCGCCTCCATGACGGCAACGACGTCCTTCTTCTGCAGTCCCGTGGTCTCGGAGATGGCACGCATGATCTCCGTCTTCGTCATGGGCTTCGCACCCGACTTCTTTCCAACCTTCGACATTTCAAGTCTCCCGAGTGATCGTGAGCGGCAGTACCCCCACCGCGCTGTGGAGCCTGGCACAACTGCCAAAAGCGTCACCGATTAGATTCTCTCAAAAGGAAATTGCAAGGTGAAAATGCGAAGTTCACCCCGAAAATTCGTCATTCCTGCCGTGAACGCCCGGGAGCAGCCGGGCGGGAGCCTTGCTTGCCAGCCTTCACCGATCGGCCGTAAGATGAAGAATCGCAATCGGTTGGCATATGCCTGCAGGCCCCAATGATTCCCCGGAACGGGCGGGTTTTTCGTGAGGAAAAAAGCCGGGCACGGGCCGGCACAATCCTCTTTTTTCGCCCCCTTGCATTCTCGCCGGGAGCTCGGATCGCGCTGGTCGCCGGTTTGATCGTCTTCCTCGCGGTAATCATCGCGGGTGTTCCCGCGGCCGACTCGCGGGCCCAGGATCCGGCCATCGAAGCGGTTGTTGAGGAGGGCGGTGGCGACAGTAATACCGAAGACGGTAAGACCGACGACAGTGATGCCGACGACAGTGATGCCGGCGACAGTGATGCCGGCGATGGCGACGGGTTCGAGGATGGGCTCTACCTGCCGAGCGACCGGCAGCGGCAACGACAGCTCGATCGTGCGATCCGCCTCATCGACGAAAAACGGTGGAGCGACGCCTCCACGCTGTTGGACGAAATCCTGGCGGCGGAAAATGACTCGTTCCATCTCGATCGCAGGGAGCGGCCGGCGAAGGAGCCGAACGGCGAGTCGCCGAAGGATGGACCGCGGCGCGGCGGGGCCGGCACCTGGAAGAGCCTGAAGTCGGTCGCGTCGGACCTTATCGAGTCGCTCGACAAAGAGGGAAGGGAGGCATACGAGCTTCAATTCCGGCTGCGGGCCGAGCGGGCGCTCGAGAAAGCCATCGCCGATGGCGACCTGGATGCCGTGATGGCCGTCGCCCGCCGTTGGTTCCACACGCCCGCCGGGGGCAAGGCTGCGATGCTCCTGGCCCTGGCATCACTCGAGGGCGGGCAGCCGCTCGCGTCGGTCGCCTGGCTCGACCGGCTTCATTCGAGCCGCCATGCGGCGGCATTCGAGCCGACGCTGTCGGTGATGCGGGCGATCGCGTATCGGCGGTCCGGCGACCTGCCCCGGGCAGTCGCTGTGCTGGAGGAAACGAGGAAGTCGCGCCGCGTCGAGGTGCGGATCGCTGGCCGCGATCTGAACGTTTCGTATCCGAGCGGGGGAGCCGAGGCGTGGCTCGCGCAGGCCGACGGCGCGTCGCAGCCGCGGGGTTCCCTCGAGGCTTCCGAATGGCCGATGCCCGGAGGAAACCCGTCACGCAACGCCGTGTTCGACGGGTTTCGTCCGCTGCTGGCGCCGCGATATCGCGTGTCGCTCGCGCGGCACCCCGAGGAGGCCCGCGGGTTCGAGCGGCATCGCGCGACCATGGCGGAGCAGCAGGTTCCGCTCCTCCCGGCGGGGCAGCCGCTGGCGGTGCAGGGGAGGCTGTTCGTCCACTCGGCACTCGGGCTGTTGGCCGTCGACTTCGAGACCGGCAAGCGGGTCTGGATGCAGTCCGGCCCGTTCGGCACGCCCGACGACCCGCTCTTCATGGACGAGTCGCTCGGGGGCGATCAGCAGCAGCGGGTGGACGATCGCGTGTTCGAGGACGCGACGGCGGGAACGATCGCCAGCGACGGGCGGCTCGTGTTCGCCGTCGAGAATCCGCGGCAGGCCTACGCGTTCGCCGAGCTGCAGGCTGCGTTTCGCAATCCGCAAAATCCCCTGCAGGCCGGAGCGTCGAACGCCCTGTCGGCCTACGAGGTGGGTGGCAACGGCCGGCTGGCGTGGAGGCTCTCGGGCCACGGGGCGGCGGAATCGATCGAGCCCGGATCGGTGCAGCGGCCGCACGAAGGCTGGTTCGTCGGTCCGCCCCTGCCGGTTGCGGGGCAGTTGTTCGTGATGGTGGAGGCGAAGGGAGGCATCCGGCTGGACGTGCTCGACTCGTCGTCGGGAAAGACGATCTGGTCGCAGCCGCTCGCGGAGCTCGACGACGGCCGCGCGATCGACAAGCCGACCGGTCGGGAGCGGCGGTTCGCGGGCCTCACTCCGAGCCTCGCCGAAGGCGTGCTCGTCTGCCCCACAGGCGCGGGCGCCATCGTCGGCGTCGACCTCGCGACCCGCACGCTCCTGTGGGCCTATCGCTACCCGTCGACGACGACGGAGACGACGGCGATCAACGGCGGGATGTTCGTGCAGGCGATCGGTCCCGGAGGCATGGTCATTCGTCGCGGTCCCAACGGCGCGATCATCATGCAGGGGGCGGCATCGTCGCTGCCGGCGAAGAGCCAGTGGATCGACGGCACCCCCATCCTCGCCGACGGTCGGGTCGTCGTCTCTCCGAGGGAGTCGAACGAGCTGCACTGCCTCGATCTGCGGACGGGCAGGCTCTTGTGGAAGAAGCCGCGCAAGCAGGGTTTGTACGTGGCGGGGGTCGTCGACGGTCGGGCAATCGTGGTCGGCGGCCGCGGTGTCGAGGCGGTGTCGCTGGCGAACGGAGAAGCCGCCTGGAAAGAACCCGTGGCGCTCAAGACGGCCGGCCCCTGCGGCCGGGGATGCATCGTCCGCGGCCGGTTGCTGCTGCCCACCGACGCCCCCGAGGTGATCGAGATCGATCTGGCCGCCGGCGGAATTATCGGCAGGTCGGCGGGGCGTGGCGGACAGGTCGGCGCGGCCGGAGGGAAGAACGGTGCCACGGCCGGCGGGAGGGGGATTCTCCCCGGCAACCTCATCGCCTACCGGGGAGAGGTGATCTCGCAGACGGCCTCGTCGCTCGACGTCTACCACCAGGCGGAACCGCTCGAGAAGACGGTCGAGACCGCGCTCTCGAGAAACTCCGGCGACCCGTGGGCGCTCTACTGGCGGGGGCAGACGATGCTCGATCGTGGGCGGACGTCGGAGGGCATCGCCTCGGTGCAAGCCGCGCATGCAGCCGATCCGAAGCGCATCCCCGCCGGCATGGTGGCCGACACGATCCTCTTCGCGATGGAGCGGGACTTCCCGGCCGCATCAGCCCTCTGGACGCAAGCCGCTGCCGTCGCCGTCGACGCCGAGGCAAGGGCGGCGGTGTTGCGTGTGGCCGTCGGTGGCTTTCTGAAAGCCCGCGATCCCGCGACCGCTTGGCAGGCGTTTCGCCGGCTCATCGAGGAACCGGCGGCCGCCGATGCTTCGTTCGTCGATCCCGCCGACGACGCCGTCTCATCGACGGGCGACCGCTGGCTCCGCGGCCGGCTCCAGGAAATTCTCGCAATGTCGGCCGGGGCGACGCCGCCGTCGTCCGAACTCTGCCGGGAGATCGAGGAGACGGCGCGTCGGCTGCTCGATCGTGCGGTCGAGGCGGCGGACCCGGTCGCGGAGATCGATCGATTCCTCGACCGCTTCGACGTCATGTTTCCGGCGAGCCCCGAGGGGGGCGAGGACAACCGCGAACAGCCCGGGCTTGCGGCGCGGCGGATGCTCTTCGAGCGGCTCTCGGCCGACGGAGGGGCTGCCGAATCGGACGCGGCCCGCGGGGTCGCGCTCGGCCGCGACCTGCTGCTGCTCTCGATGCTGCGTTCCGAAGACGCCGCCACCCGCGACCTGGCGGCCCGGTTCGTGCCTGCGGAGGCCGGTTTGAAGGACGTCGGCGGGAAAGGAGCGGCCGCGGACGCCGTCGAGGCGGACGATCCGTGGCCGGTCGGAGGCGTCGTCGTAAAGCGGGAGGACAGGCATGCCCGCGGCATGAATGGGCATCCGCAGCGACTTGCGAGAATCGTTCCGGTGCCGTGCGAGCCCGACATCGGGGCGACGGCCGACGGGCTGTCGCTGCCCGACCTGCGGCTCTCGTACGACGTGCAGAACGTCAATGCCGTCATCGCCAGCGACGGCCTCGGCCGAAGGCTCGGCGAGCCGCTCACGTTCGACAACGGCATGGCCATGTTCGGCGGGATGCAGACGTCCCAGATCGACGCCACGGCGGTCGGACGCATCGTCGTGCTGCGGAACGGCGGCACGGTGACGGCATTCGAGTTGGCCCCGGGCGGGGGAAGAAACCGGAAGCTCTGGTCGACGAGCGGCTCCCACGGGTTCGTGGTCGGCAATTTCAACGGCGGAAATGCCCGCGTGGTGATCGGCAATGGAATCAATCTCAATGGAATTCGGCGGGCGGGTGCGGCGCCGCGGAACGGCGGGATGCCGCTCGGGATGCGGCTGGCAGAGCCGGCGATCGAAACGTCCGGGCCAGTCGGCGTCCAGATCGGCCGCGCCACGACCGCGGGCGTGCCCATGGTCGTCAACGGCTCGCTCGAACTCCGCGACGTGCTCACCGGAGAGGTGCTCTGGACGCGGCACGGCATTTCGACCTCGTGCGACCTTCTCGGAGACGAACGGTTCCTCACGGTGCTGCCGCGGGACGGAAAAAATGCCGTCGTGCTCTCGATGGTCGACGGCCGGGAAGTGCGTCGGTGCGACCTGCCGCCCCGAGAGCAGCGGCTCTGCTCGAGCGGCCGCCGGCTCGTCGCGATCGACCAGGCGGCCGGCGGGAAAAATGGCGCCGCGTCGCTGTCGCTCGTCTCGAGCGTGGGGCTGGCCGTGTTCGACCCGGCGACCGGCCGCCGCGAGCCTCTCGGCGACTTTCCGGCCGACGCGAGGGCGACGATGGTGGGCGGGGAGGAACTCGCCGTGCTCGACGGCCGCGGGCGGATGACGCTCATGAGGATCGCCGACGGCAAGACGATCTTCTCGCGGACGCTCGACCAGATGCCTGGCGGTCTCGAGGGACTGCACGTGCTTCCGTGGAACGATCGCCTGATCGTCGTGGCGGCGAGGCGGGAGACGACGGAGGAGCAGCAGGAGATCGAACGACTCGGAGCGATCACGGGCATTCCCCATGCATGGGGCATCGAGGATGCCACTCCGGTCGTGACGGGATCGGTCTGGTCGCTCGATCGAACGAGCGGAGAATCGCTCTGGTCGATGCCCGCGAGCGTGCTGCGGCACGGCCTGCTGCTCGGTCAGCCCTCCGGGCTGCCCGTGCTCGTTTTCGCGAGGCAGGTCCTTTCGAGGCGGGGCGACGACCGGCCGAAGCTTGGGCTGCTCTGCCTCGACAAGCGGACGGGCCACGAGATCCACGCCGACGACCGGCTTCCGCTCGACTCCAACATGCTCTTCACTTGCGAAGTGAGCGGCGATCCGGCCGGGCACCGGATGCTGCTCGAGATCGGGTCGGAGAGGATCTCGCTCACGTTCGACGGCTCGTCGATCTCGCCGCGACCCCCGTACCAGGCGACGGGCAAAGCGGCCGCTGGCAAGGATGTCTGGCGGGCGATCGAGCAGTTCATGCAGCAGATCGTTCCCTTCCCGGCTCCGAACTGATCATGAAAGGCCCGTCCATGTATTCGAACGTCGTCTCGATACCCGCGGCCGCACGGCCGCGAGCCCGGGCCCTCGCGGCAGCCGTCTGCTCGCTCGCCGTGATGATCGCCTGCCCGCGGCTGGCGATCGCCGACGCCGCCGCCGAGCAGGAGCCCGGCCGACGCGGCCGCGTGGAGGAGGTGGTCCGCGAGGGGCTCGAATGGCTCCGCAACAGGCAGTCGCGGCGAGGCAGTTGGTCGGCGAACGAGGGCCGCTATCCGACGGCCATGACGGCGCTCGCGGGCACGGCGATGCTCCTCGAGGGATCGACGACGACGCAGGGCCGCTTCGCCGAGCCGATCCGGCAGGCGGTGGACTATCTCGTGAGCCGCTCCCGGCCCAACGGGCTCATCGGCGACCCCAAGACGGACGACCGCTACACCTACGGCCACGGCTTCTCGATGCTCTTCCTCTCGCAGGTG
>JBBAVU010000058.1:0-11406 GCA_040397565.1 Pirellulales bacterium
CAGCCCTGCCCGGTCGGTCAGCCCTTTCATGCACGTCAAGCGTGCTGAGTTCGGGGCTGCCCGTGCCCATCGCCGGACGCTCGCTACGGGCATCCTGCCCTCCGCTCGCTCGGATGCAGACTTCGCTGCGCAATCCTTGCTTCGCTTGTCTGCATACGCCGGCTCCTGGGCACGGGCAGCCCCTCACGGTCCAGCGTGGCACTGAAGGAGGCACACAGGCACATGGATGCTGAACGCACCGCGGGGGGCGTGGTCGGGGGGGTGAGGAACGTTGAGGAGCATCAGGCGTATCCTCGCCGTAGCGACGATGCGTCCGCTCCCACGGCGTCAATGCGGCCTCCATCAAATGCCTCGGAGCGGTTTCCCTCCCGCGAACCAATGCGGTGTCGTTCAGGCAGGCTCAGCCGTCACGCAGCGTGTCGGCCTGGCGGCGGATCGCGCGAATATCAGCGGCGGGCTTCCTCGCGAGGTTCTTCAGCTGCATCGTCATCCGCTGGTTCTTCGCGAGCAGTTTCTCGTGGCGGGCGAGGAAGTCCCAGTAGAGGGTCGTGAACGGGCAGGCATCGGGCCCGGTGGACTTCTTCGGGTCGAACCGGCAGCCCTTGCAGGCGTTGCTCATGCGGTCGATGTAGGCGCCGGTCGCACAGTACGGCTTCGACGCCATGACGCCGCCGTCGGCGAACTGGCTCATGCCGATCGTGTTCGGCAGCTCCACCCATTCGACGGCATCGACGTAGACGGCGAGGTACCAGCGGTGCACCTCCTGCGGCTCGACGCCGAAGAGGAGCGCGAAGAGCCCCGTCACCATCAGCCGCTGGATGTGGTGGGCGTAGCCGAACTGCAGCGTCTGGCCGATCGCATCGCGGAGGCAGTTCATCTCCGTCGTGCCGGTCCAGAAGAACTCCGGCAGCTTCCGGTCGGCGGCGAGGGCGTTTCGCGATTCATATTCCGGCATGAGCTGCCAGTAGACGCCGCGGACGTACTCCCGCCAGCCGAGCACCTGCCGGATGAACCCCTCGACCGACTCGAGATCGGCCTTCCCCTTCCGCCAAGCCCGCTCGGCGGCGGTGACGACGTCCCTCGGGTCGAGCAGTTTCAGGTTCATCGCCTGTGAGAGCCGCGAGTGGTAGAGCCACGGCTCGCCCGTCCAGATCGCGTCCTGGTAGGTGCCGAACCGGGCGAGGCGGTGCGCGAGGAAGTCCTCGAGGGCGGCCTTCGCGTCCTCGGGCGTCACCGGCCAGTCGAAGGCGTCGAGGCTGCCGGGGTGCGAGGCGAACCGGGCGTTCACCATCGCGATCACGCCGCGGGTGACCGCGTCGGGCTCGAAGCGGACGGGCGCGGGAAGCTTTCCGGGGCCGGTCTTCGGGAAGGCGCCGCGGTTTTCCGCGTCGTAGTTCCAGCGGCCGCCGGCCGGCTCCCCCTCCTCCATGAGCACGCCAAACTTCTCCCGCATCGGCCGATAGAAATACTCGAGCCGCAGCTGCTTGCGGCCCTTGGCGTGCGCGGCGAACTCCTCCTTCGAGAGGAAGAAGTGGCGGTCGGGGCGGATCTCGAGTGGGATCTTCTCCTGCTTCGCCACGGCGACGATCGCCGCCTGCACCCGCCACTCGCCAGGCTCGACGACGACGAGCCGCTCGGGAGGATTCTTCGCCTTCCGCAGTCGCGCGAGGCTCGCCCGCAGGGCGTCGGCGAGCGTGACCGGCTCATCGCCCGATGCCGTCCCCGCCTTCTTCGGCGGCGATGCGGCGAGCTCCGTGTAATCGACGTCGAGCTTCTCGCGGCGGAGCCGGTCGCGGAAGTGACGCATCGCCGAGAGGAAGACCGCGATCCTCGCCTTGTGGGTCCAGACGTGGGTCGATTCCTCGGCGACCTCCGCCATCCAGACGGCGTCCTGCCGCGGGTCGAACCCGTCGAAGCCGCCGCTTTTGCGGTCGAGCTGGTCGCCGAGCACGATCACGAGGTTTCGCATTGGGGGCCTCCTCAGCCGCCTTCGATCGATTCCTTGCGTCGTTCGAGCTCCTCGAAGACGGTCGTGATCTCCTGCCGCGTGGCCCGGAGCGTCTCGTGCATCGAGAGGATGAGGGCGGCCGCCTCCCTGGCCTCGCTCGCCAGTTCGTCCATCGGCGTCTCCGAGTTGTCGAGCCGCACGAGGATCTCCTCGAGCCTCGCCTCCTTCGCCTCGTAGGGCAGCTTCGAGAGGTCACCGGCCGCCTCGGTCGCGTCAGCCTTCGGTCGCTTTGCCATCGTGGGTGGTGCCCTCCTGCGTGATCTCCCGGACCGTGCTCGTGGCCGTGCCGTCCGCGAACTGCGTGACGAGCGTGCCGCCCGGCGACAGCGACGCGACCGTCGTCACGACCCGGCCTTTCTCGTCGCGGCTGATACTGTAGCCGCGGCGGAGGACGCTTTCCGGCCGGAGCGATTCGATCCGCCCGCGGACCGCCTCGAGCCGTGCCTGCGCCTCGTCGAGGGCGTGGCGGTAGCGTGACTCGCGAAACCTGCCGCGGAGCCCCTCGAGCCGCACGATCCTCCGGTCGAGCCCCCTCGCCTCCCCGAGCCGCCGGGCGTGGAGGTCAAGCGAGCGGGCGGCGAGGTCGAGCGGCCGGCGGACGAGGTCCAAGAGCCGCTCGGCCGCCGTGGCGAGCCGGTCGTCGAGCCCCCGGATGCGGTGGAGGATCGCCTCGGCGACGGCGGTCGGCGTCTTGAAGGCCGTATGGGCGACGTGGTCGCAGACGCCGACGTCGATCTCGTGGCCGATCCCGACCCAGACCGGCACCGGCATGTCGGCGATCGCCCGGGCCACCTTCTCGTTGTCGAACCAGGCGAGGTCGACGGGCGACCCACCCCCGCGGACGACCGCCACGAGGTCGAGATCGGCCTTCGCAAGCGCCTGGAGCGCGGCCGTCACCTCCGTCTCGAGCGACGGTCCCTGCACGGTGGCCGTCGCGAGGACGATCCGGAAGGCGTAGGGGGAGTCGGCGAGCGTCCTGCGAAAGTCGTTGAAGGCGGCCGAGTCGGCGGCGGTGACGAGGCCGATGCGAAGCGGCGCCGCCGGCAGCGGCAGGGCGGCGTTCTTCCGCAGCAGTCCCTCGGCGAGCAGCCGCTCGAGGATCAGCCTTCGGTTGCGGTCGATGTGGGCCTCGCCGAACGACGGATCCACGTCGTGGATCTGCAGCGACAGACCGTGCACCTCGTGGTAGGCGACCGAACAGAGCGCGCAGATGTCGCGGTTGCCCGCGAGCAGCTCGGGGCAGCCGGCGAGCTCGAGCTTGCGACGGATCCCGAGGAGCGTCGACTTCCAGATGATCGCGTTCATCTTCGCGACGGTCTGGCCGTCGTCGTCGATGTCGAGCAGCTCCCCGTAGAAGTGGCCCGACCTCGCCGGCCCGCGGGCGACGAGCTGCGCGCGGAGCCAGAACCGCCTCACCGTCACCTCGAGCAGGAGGTCGCGGATCCGGGAGGTCACGGCCGCCAGCCGGAAGATCTGCGGCGGTGCGGCGGAGGTCGGCGGGGCGGAGGGGTCTGGCATCGCCCTACAGTCTGTCAAAAAAACCGTCCGGTGCGGCACGGCCCGCACCGGACGGATCGCTTTGAAGCAGAAAGACCGCTACCGGCCGAGCTTCGAGAGGGCATCGACCATCGGTGTCAGCACCGGGCCGAGCAGTTCCTTCACGCCCGGGATCGCCAGGACCGTGTCGATGAGCTTCTCGAGCGGGCCGAGGCTCTCGCCGACGAGCTTCGCGACGGTGGGCTTCTCGTCGGCCGACAGCGTGGCGGTGCGATCCTGGATCGACTCGAGCGCCGGTCCAAAGTCCTTGAGCTTCGGCAGGGCCGCCTTCGCCGTGTCGACGTTCGTGACGCCGCCGAGCACGTCGGTCAGGCCCCCGAAGAGGGCGTTGAGGTCCTTGCCGACCTTCACGGCCCCGGTCGCGACCTTGAGCGCGTCGGTCACGTCCGCGGGCAGCTGCGTCTCGTCGGCCGGCTTGTCCATCCGCTGCGTGACGACGACCTCCTCGATCACCTCGACCTCCTCGTTCTGGTTCGCCTTCTTCTGGTCGAGCAGGTACCAGGCCGCGGCCGCCAGCGCGACGAGCGCCGCCAGCGGCAGCCACGACGGCATGCCGGACTTCTGCTCGCCGACGTCGGCCAGCGACAGTCCGGCGGGAATCGCCCGGGAGATGTTCGACTGCTGCTCGGAGAAGAGCCGCGAGACGCCCATCGCGTCGGGTCGGCCGGTGAACTGCTTGGCGATCATGCCGAGCACGATCGGGGCGAGGTAGCCAACGAGCTTCCGCGTCATGTCGGGGTTCATCTTCACGAACGCGCCGAGCACCTTCACGAGCATCGACAGGCCGCCCGAGCCGAGCAGCGAGCCGAGCAGGTCGCCGCCGCTGCGGCCGATGTTCGGGGCTCCCGCGCCGGTCAGCGCGCCCACGAGGTTGCCGAGCATGCCGAGGTCGAGGCCGCCCATCGCGGAGGCGAGACGGTCGGCGCCGCCGCTCGACGCGGCGAGCTTGCCGAGCGAGGCGAGGATTGCCGGCACCGCGGCGGTCGTCGCCGACTTCGTCTGCGATTCGCTCGCCCCGACGAGGCCGCCGAGCTTGCCGAGCACTTCGCCGCTCAGCTGACTGGTGATGAGGTCCACGATGTTCATGAAAAGTTCTCCGGAAGGCCGTTGATAAGGATCTTTCCCGAGCACGATTGATACGGGGGCGCTCCTGGCGACGCAACCGGCCGGCGACGAGGCCCCCGATTTTTCGGGACACCCAGGGCGTCTTCACCGACGATGGGTCCGCAGCCGCCGCGGCGGCTCGACGCGGATGCCGCTGGTATCGCCCGCGGAGAAGGCGGTCGCCACCGCGGCCCCCGGCAAGGTTCGGATCGACGCCCCCTCCGGCAGCCGGATCCGGTCGCGCACGGCGATGCCGTCGGCGTCGCGGTCCTTGCGGGTGACCGTGTAGCTGAACGTGAGCGTGCTCGTGCCCGAGCCGCCGGAAAACCTGGCGAGCCGCGTCGTCGATCCGACGATGATGCGGATGCAGGGGCTGCCCGTGACGACGACGGGCTCGGTCATCACCGCCGTGAACACGATTTGCTCTCCCGGACGATAGATCCGGCTTTCGGGAAGGGTGAACGACGCGATCCCGGGTGGCACCGGGGCGGGCGGCGGCGTCACCGGCGGCGGGCCGCCGCCGGGCAGCGTCGGCAGCGGCACGGGATTCGGCAACGTGAAGGACGCCGCGAACCGGTAGTCGCCATTCTCAGGATCGACGAGCATGGGCCGCAGCGTGTTGATCGCGTTGTTGGCGAGGATGTCGGAGGCGAGCGGACCGGCGTCGATGCCGAGCGAGTGCCCGACCGGCCCGTTCCAGATCACGTTGCCGCGGATCTGGAGGTTCGTGTCTGCACGGGCGGGGGAGGGGATGTTGGAGCCGATCGACGGCGTCCGCGGCTCGGCGACCGTGAAGTGCTGCCACTGGCTCATTGAGCCGTCGGGATTGAGGACGACGTTGTTGAGAATGAACACGTTCTCGTTGGGAATCGGCTCCTCTCGGCCGGGAACGTTCGTGCCCCAGCCGCCGGCGGCCAGGGAACGGGAGCAGGTGGCCACGTCGCCGTCGCACGACCGCGAACCGTGGACGACCTCGATCACATGGCTGCGGGCGCCGACGCGGTAGAGCGTGTTGTGGGCCATGAGGATGTTCGAGCCGCCGTTGACGCCGAAACCGGCCCCCTGTGTGTCGTGGACGACGTTGTGGACGAAGCGGATGTCGCTCGCCTCGAACGTGAGATAGGGGGCGACCATGAACTCGAAGCCGGTCCCCTGGCCGGCCGTGAAGCCGCCGGTGCCGGCGTCGAAGATCTCGTTGCCCGCGACCGTGAGGTGGGCCGAGCCGCCCTTGGCATACATCGCCCAGTCGCCCGCGCGGTGGATCCGGCTGCCGACGACGTGGCCGTGCTGCACCGCCACGAAGTCGATCGCGTTGTCCCAGCCGCCGGAGATGTCGCAGTTCTCGACGTGGATGTGGCGGCTCTGGTTGACCTTGAGCGCCTCCTGCGGGGCGGCGTAGGTCGAGAGGTCGCCCGTGCCGCGGACGGTCGTGTCGCGAAGGAGGACGTTCTCGCACCGTTCGAAGTGGAGCACGTCGCCGCCCCCCGCCTCGATCCAGAGGCCGACCAGGTAGAGGCTTTGGCAATCGAAGACGTTCATGCTCGGCAGCCGCACCGTGCCTAGGCCGTCGGTGGCCGCGAGGATGACCGGGCTCGTCGCCGTGCCGTGCCGCCGCTCCCAGTAGTTGGGCACCGCCGACTCCGGGTAGGTGCCCGGCAGGAGGTTGATCCGGTAGCCGGTCGAAAGCGTCGTGCCCGCCGGCACCCGCCGCCACGCTTCCGAGAGCGTGCGGAGCGGCTCGGCCCGCGAGAGCCCCGCGACGGCGTCGTTGCCGCGGGCGGGATCGACCCAGAGCTCGACGAGCTCGGGCGAGCCGATGTCGAACCGGGGCAGCGAGCCGTCGGATGCCCCCGGCATCGTTGCCAGCCCGTCGCCGCTCATGGCGAGCCGGGGTTCGAGCGGTTCAAGAAATCGACCAGCCACGCGAGCCGCCCGGCGGCCGTGATGCCACCGGTCATGGTGCCGCGTCGTCATGGAGTCATTCCAGAAGCCCCTGGTGTTCAAGGGTATGCGTCGGCCATGGAGCTCGTCCAATCAACATGCTCGTCACACCAAGCGGCGCCAGCGGACACTTTTGTTGAGCGAGCCGTGGCCGCGACAGCGCTCTAGTTGCAACTGCATTGCATATGCGATAGGGTGAAGGTCCATCAATTCCCTTGCCCCCGAGGAGTCCCTCCATGTTCCCCGCCGCCCCTGCCGAACGCCTGCCCGTCACCGTGCTTTCCGGCTTCCTGGGGGCCGGAAAGACGACGCTGCTCAACCATGTGCTCTCCAACCGCGAGGGCCTCCGGGTGGCCGTGATCGTCAACGACATGAGCGAGGTGAACATCGACGCCCAGCTCGTCGGCGGGCCGTACGAGGCGGGTGAGGCCGGAACGGCCGCCGCCAGGCTCAGCAGAACCGAGGAAAAGCTCGTCGAGTTCTCCAACGGGTGCATCTGCTGCACGCTGCGGGAGGACCTGCTCGAGGAGGTGGCGAGGCTCGCCCGCGAGAGGCGGTTCGACTACCTGCTCGTGGAGAGCACCGGCATCTCCGAGCCGCTGCCCGTCGCGGAGACCTTCACGTTCGCCGACGAGCAGGGGGAGAGCCTCTCGTCGCTCGCCCGGCTCGACACGCTCGTGACCGTGGTCGATGCGAAGAATTTCCTCGAAGACTACTGCTCTCGGGACGAGCTTCGCGATCGGGGCGTCGGGCTCGACGAGAACGATTCCCGCGACCTCGTGCAACTGCTCGTGGACCAGGTCGAATTCGCGAACGTGATCGTCGTCAACAAGACCGACCTCGTGGCGGAGGAGGACGTCGTTTACCTCGAGGCGATCCTGCGGAAGCTCAATCCGAAGGCGAGGATCATCCGGGCCGACCGCGGCCGGGTCGCCCTGTCGGAGGTGCTCGACACCGGCCTCTTCGACATGGCGGCGGCGGCTGGGCATCCCGGCTGGCTCGCGGAAGCTCCGGGAACCCACGTGCCGGAAACCGAGGAATATGGCATCACCAGCCGCGTGTTCCAGAGCCGGCGGCCGCTTCATCCGCAGCGGTTCTGGGATTTCGTGACCGGCAAGGGCTTCAAGGGGGTGATCCGCTCGAAGGGATTCGTCTGGCTCGCGACCCGGCACGACTGGGCTGGTATCTGGTCGACGGCGGGGGTCGTCTCGAGCCTCCAGCCGGGCGGCACCTGGCTGGCGAGCGCACCTGAGGAGGAGTGGCCCGAGGATCTCGATCGCGAGGATGTCGAGGCCGTCTGGGAGGAGCCCTGGGGCGACCGTCGGCAGGAGCTCGTCGTGATCGGGGCGAAGCTCTCCGACCGGCTGCTTGCCGGGCTGCACGCCTGCTGCCTCACCGACGAGGAGATGGATCTCGGCCCCGACGGCTGGCTCGGCTTCGAGGATCCGTTTCCCGCCTGGCGATTCGCCGTCGAGGAGAGCGTCGAGGAGAGCGAGGACGACGCCGCGGACGACACGCTCGTCGAGACCGAGTTCGATGCCTGATTGGTGGCATCCTGCTGGATGGTACGCTGACCCCTTTGCGGATTCAGCGCGGCAGGCGACATGGATTCGATCGACAGCTGGCTCGGCGACGGCGGAGGGCGGCTCATTTCGCTCGCGTTGCAGGTCTTTTACGGCCTCTGCGTGTTCGTGCTCGGGGCGATGATCGGCAGCTTCCTCAACGTGGTCGTGTACCGGCTGCCCCGGGGCCGCTCCCCCGCCGAGGGCCGGTCGCATTGCCCTGCGTGCGGATCGCGGATCCTCGCAAAGGACAATATCCCCGTGCTCTCGTGGCTGCTTCTGCGGGGCCGCTGCCGATCCTGCGACGCGGCGATTTCCTCCCGCTATCCGGTCGTCGAGGCGGGATGTGGCCTGATGTTTCTTGCGGTTGCGTACCTGGAAGTCGTGGCGGCGGGGCAGTCGCGAAGCATCTGGTGGACGCCGCTCGATGCACGTCCCGAACGGGTCGTACTTTTCCTCTACCATGCCTTCGCCGTGTGCGCGGTCCTTGCATGGTGGCTCATCGAGTTCGACGGCGGATCGATTCCCATGCGGCATGCGGCGGGGGTGATTGCGGTCGCGGCACTCGTGCCGATGATCCTTCCGGCGGTGCATCCTGTGGCGGCCGATGCCGGCATGGTGTCACCGGCGGCATTCGGCCGGCCGGCCGGCGACATCTGGCCCCCGGCAGCCGGTGAGTGGCTCGATCGCGGAGTGCTCGTGTCCGTGGTGGGTGCCGCGGCGGCGATCCTCATGGCGGCAATCCTGGAGCGGCTTTCCGGTCCATCGCAGGCGGTATCTCTGGGACTCGTGCTCGCGGGGATCGTGCTCGGTTGGCAGGGGACGGTCTGGGGGGCTTTGGTGGCCCTGGTCGTGTGCCAAATCGTTAAAAACCGAGCCCTTGACGCTGGTGGCCCACAGGCCTAGATTGATGCAAAGCGAGTGCATCTGCGGACTTCCGTCCGACGGATGTGCCGCGACCTGCGAGTCGGTCAGATCCGTTCGAAGTCCCCCGTGAGTTGCTCGTGAAGGTGTGCTGATCCGGGTTCGCGTGCCGCGAGTGTTCGCGGTGTGCCGCCATCCGAGGCTGTGCCTTGGAATGGTTTCCCCGTCGATCATCCTTCGCCGCCCCCGAGCGATCCGCCCTCCCGCCCCTGCGTCGGCCGTCTTGCCGACGTGACGGTGACAACCGGGCAGGCCCTCGCCCGCGGCTCCCGATCGTCAAACCCGGTTGACACCTCCCCAGACAAAAGTTCCAATTGCAAAGGTATTGCATATGCACAAGAGATGCGATAGCATTCGCCGCAGCTTCCGGTCGCGGCCTCGAACCGCGGCCGGCTTCACCCTCGTGGAACTGCTCGTCGTGGTCGCGATCATCGGCACACTCGTCGCCCTCCTCCTGCCGGCCGTGCAGTCGGCCCGGGCTGCCGCCCGGCGAACGCAGTGCGCGAGCAACATGCGGCAGGTCGGGCTCGGGATCCTCCATTTTGCGGACGCGCACCGGGGCAACATGCCGGTTTCCACGCACAACCTGATGCCGGGCGAGGAGAAGAAGGCGTGGATCTACACGGTTGCCCCCTTCCTCGAGGACGTCGATTCGATCCGGATCTGTCCCGACGATCCCAATGGACGCGCCCGGCTGAATGCCAAGCTCACGAGCTACATCCTCAACAGCTACGTCTGCATCCGTGAAGACGTGGGCGCGGTCACCAACATCAACAAGATGGCCGAGAAGTCGAAGATATTCCTCGCCTTCGAGACGTCCGATTCCATCGGCACCAGCCATGCGGACCACACGCACGGCGTGAACTGGTTCAAGGACCAGATGACGCGGCCGAATCGGGTGAACCGAACATGGTCGCGAATCCGGGAAGACATCCAGACGAATCGTCACGGCCCGGGATCACACGTCGTCTACGCCGACGGCCGCGTCGAACTGCTCGAGGAATCGACGATCGAGAACTGGGTCCAGCAGAACTTCAATTTTCCAAGACCACCCCAACTGTGATGCGGAGTTCATGACATGATGACGGATATTCGTTTTCGAACCATCGTGGCGATCGTCGCCCTCTCGGCCCTGATCGGATCGTGCCCGGGTGCTCGAGCCGAACTCTACGAACTCGACCTTCATCTCCACTCTTCGGAGCTTCCGGATGATGGCTATCCTGCTGAAATCGGAGCCGGCGATGCGCTGCTTCCCGTGAAGGCCGCCGCCAAGGGAACCCGGCCTGCCGCCAGCCAGTTCGACTTCATTGGGGTCGCGAGCGGTGCGCCGTACTGGAGGTTGCCAAAGAGCCAGAATCCATCGCTGCTCTTCTTGAGCATCGGCACCGAGGAGCTCGCCCCGGCCGATTTCGCCTCGACGATCACATGGTCGCTCGTCGGCGTGACGGGAACGGCGGGCGGAGCCGCGCCGGGAACCTTCTCGTTGTGGGACGTGGATGATTTCGGCGGCGTCGTGCCGTTGATGTCGACTTTACCGGGAGCAGGCACGCCGAACAGCCTCGTCGTCGCCGCCGGCGGACACTATCACTTCAACTACGGCTTCACGGCGCCGGGCCTCTACAACGTCGAGTTCTCGGCGACGGCCACGCTTGCGGAGGCCCTCGGGGGTGGGCAGGTGACCGGCACCGCGATCTATTCGTTCGGTGTTTTCGACGTGGGCAGCGACTACGTCTACCCGAGCGGCCCGATGCCCTGGACCTATCAAGGACAGCAGTTTCCGATTCCGCTCTTTGGCAACGAGCACATCGACATGGGAATCGCCCTGGCGGCCGTCCCCGAGCCGTCGAGCGTGGTGCTGGCCGGTCTGGGGGCGGCGGGGCTCGCCGGTGCGGCTCTGCGGCGGCGGATGGGGAAGCGGAAGCAGCCGTCCGCGGCTCCGCGAGTCTGAACAGGTGCCGCCGCTCCTACGTTCCGCAGAATGTGCGGTAGCAGCTCGTCGTGGGCGGCGGTGGATCGGCATAGGCCGCCGCCGACGCGTCGGGCTCGAAGGGCGACGCGAGCACCGATAGCAGCCGACGCGTGGCCGCGAGCGGGTCGGTCGCCGCGAGCGGCTCGGCTGCAAGAATCTCCGGCGAAACACTCCCCTCGCCCGTGGCGGCAGCGAGGGCTTCCTCCACCCGGTGATTGCGGGGAATGACCCACGGATTTACCGCTGACATGCGAGCGGCCGCGATCGCGAGCGGCCGGCCCTCCTTGCCCAGCCGCTCGAGCCAGCGGGCCTGCCACGCGGCAAATGCCGGCTGACGATAA
>JBBAVU010000058.1:11506-14750 GCA_040397565.1 Pirellulales bacterium
GCCCAGCCGCTCGAGCCAGCGGGCCTGCCACGCGGCAAATGCCGGCTGACGATAAAGGACGCTTGCCGCCCGCTCGCCGCCGCTCGGGTCCACCATCGCCCCGAGATCGCGAAACGTATTCGTCCAGTCGGCCCGGGCCGCGTGCATCCACGCGAGCAGCTCCGCGACGAGCTCCGCGTCGCCCGGCTCCTCCGTCTCGAGCCCGAGCTTCGCCCGCATGCCGGCGAGCCAGGACCGCTCGAAGGCGGCTGAAAATCCCTGGATCGCGTCGGTGGCGATCGCGATCGCCGTGTCGGCATCGGCATCCAAGAGCGGCAGGAGCGTCTCGGCGAATCGCGCGAGATTCCACTGGGCGATCGCCGGCTGATTGCCATAGGCATAGCGGCCATGGGCGTCGATCGAACTGAAGACCGTGGCGGGATCGTAGGCATCCATGAAGGCGCACGGGCCGTAGTCGATCGATTCGCCTGAGATCGCCATGTTGTCGGTGTTCATCACGCCGTGCACGAAGCCCACGTGCTGCCAGCGGGCGATCAAGGCCGCCTGTCGATCGATCACGGCGACGAGGAAGTCGCGGTATCGCTCCGGGGCGTCGGCGGGAAGCTCGGGATAGTGCCGTGCGATCGCATGATCGGCGAGCGCCCGAAGCGTCTCGGCATCGCGGCGGGCCGCGTACTCGAACGTCCCGACGCGGATGTGGCTCCTGGCGACGCGGGTGAGCACCGCGCCGGCGAGCGGCGTCGTGCGATAGACCGTCTCGCCCGTCGTGACGACGGCGAGGCTCCGCGTGGTCGGGATGCCGAGGGCGTGCATCGCCTCGCTAATGATGTATTCGCGGAGCATGGGCCCGAGTGCCGCGAGGCCATCGCCGTTTCGTGAAAACATCGTCCGTCCGGCGCCCTTGAGCTGGATGTCGAACCGTTCGCCCGAGGGCGAAAGCTGTTCGCCGAGCAGGATCGCCCTGCCGTCGCCGAGCATCGTGAAGTGGCCGTACTGGTGGCCCGCATAGGCCTGTGCGATCGGCTCTGCCCCCGCGGGAAGCTCCTGGCCGGCGAAGACCGCGGCGGTGGAGGCGTCTTGCGGGTCGCCGCAGGCAAGCCCGAGCGACTCCGCGAGCCGTTGGTTCAGGATCGCCACCCTCGGCTCGCGGAATCGGGCCGGCTCCGCACGGACAAAAAGCGCGGCAGGCAGCCGGGTGAACGAGTTGTCGAAGTTCCAGCCGGTCGGGCCGCTCACGGGGGTGTCCTCTCGTTTGGCGGGATTTTTGCCGCCACAAGGCCGGCCGGTTAGCGGGCCGGGGTCGGTGCGGTTCTCCCGAAGTGACCGCGTGTGCCGTTCGGAGTCAAGCCGTGATTGCATCAGTCAAGCAGTTTCCGACACGAGTCGATCGCAGGCCGAGCCGGTCCAAGCCCAAGCGGCCCGTCTCGTCCAAAACGCTCGCGAAGCGGAAAGCCATCCTCCAGCAGAAACGCCAGGAGTTCTTCGAGCGGCCGATCGAGTACGTTCCGTGCCGGCAGTTCCTGAAGAAGGATGCCGAGCGGCTCGCGAGCACGCCGCCGGACGACGCCAAGATCCCACTCGACCAGCGGGCGGCCCAGGCGTCTCCAACCGGATCGCTGACGCCGTACGTGGCCGAACTCTACCGCACCCGCCTGCTCTCGAAGGACGAGGAGCAGTATTACTTCCGCCGGATGAACTGGCTGAAGTTCCGAGCGGCCACCGCGAGGGGCCGGCTCGACCGCAAGCGGGCCACGCTCCGTCAGATCCGCGAGATCGAAGCATGGCTCGACGAATCCGAGGCGGTGAAGTCGATCATCATCTCCGCCAATTTGAGGCTCGTCGTGTCGATCGCGAAGAAGTTCGTCGATCCCAATAACTCCTTCGAGGAGCTCGTGAGCGAGGGGAACGTCGCGCTCATTCGGTCCGTGGAGAAGTTCAACTTCTCGCTCGGGAATCGGTTCAGCACCTACGCGACCTACGCGATCCAGCGGATCTTCTACCGGCTCACGAAGAAGGTCTGGCAGCAGCGGCAGCGTTTCGTTTCCGACGACGCGGTGCTCGCCGGCATGTCGGCCCACCAAGAAGACGGGCAGAGGCTCAAGCCCATCCAGGTGGATTCGCTCAAAGAGACGTTTGCCGCGTTCCTCGAGGAACTCGAGCCGAGGGAGCGGGAGATCGTGGTGGCCCGATTCGGCTTCGACGGTCGGGAACCGCGGACCTTCCGCGAGCTCGGGGCCGAAATGGGCGTCTGCAAGGAGCGGATCCGCCAGATCCAAGGGCGGGCGATGGAAAAGCTGCGTGCGATGGCCGAAGAGGTCAAGCTCGGTCAGACCGTCGATAACTGGCTGTAGTGGACTGTCATGCAGCGGGTCTTCATCCTCGGCGGTTCGGGCGGCATAGGCACGGCTGTCGCACGATCGCTCGTCGCCGGCGGCCATCGCGTGTTCCTTGCCGGACGGAACGCGACCGGCGTGTCGGCCCTCGCCGATGAACTCGGGATGCCGTGGGCGACCGTCGAAGGCACCGATCCCGACGCCGTCGATGCCTGTGCCGACACGGCGGCGAGCGAACTCGGCGGCCTGACGGGAATCGCCTGCTGCGTGGGGTCGCTTTTGCTCAAGCCCGCGCACCTGACGACCACCGCGGAATGGCGGGGCACGCTCTCGGCCAATCTCGATTCCGCCTTCGGGTGCGTACGGGCGGCGGGCCGGCTCATGAAGACCGACGGAGGATCGGTCGTGCTCGTCTCGAGCGCGGCGGCCCGGATCGGCCTTGCCAACCACGAGGCGATCGCCGCCGCGAAGGCGGGCATCATCGGCCTCGTCCGTTCGGCCGCGGCGACCTACGCCCGGCAGCGGATCCGCTTCAACGCGGTCGCGCCCGGCCTCACGCGGACGCCGCTCACGAAGGGGCTCGTGGCGAGCGAACTCGCCGAGAAGGCCTCCATCGGCATGCACCCGCTCGGCCGGCTCGGCGAGCCTGAAGAAGTGGCCGCCGCGATTCTCTGGCTGCTCGATCCCGCGCAGGGATTCGTGACGGCGCAGGTGATCGGCGTCGACGGCGGCCTCGCCGACGTGAAGGGCCGGTGAGGCTCCAGACCGTTACGGTTTTTTTGCTGCAAAGCGTTTTACGGTACGTCGAACGTGCTGGGTTCGGGGCTGCCCGTATGCCCTCGCCGGACGCTCGCTTCGCACATCCTGTGCTCCGCTCGCTCGGATGCAGACTTCGCTGCGCAATCCTTGCT
>JBBAVU010000059.1:0-14625 GCA_040397565.1 Pirellulales bacterium
ACGAGCTTGATCCGCGTGATCGTGTCGAGGGCGAGCGTCTTCAGGCCGTCGGCCGCAAGGAGCGTGATGAACTCCTTCTCGACCGTCTTGTTCTCGCCCGCCGGCACCGTCCGCTTCTCCACGCCCACGATCGTGCCCGTCGTCGGCGCCGCCGCGTCCACCTCGATCTTCTCTCCGCGCAGGCGGCCGAGGATCTCGCCGAGCGACGGGTTGTCGGTGAGGTTCACCGCGAACGTGCCGAGCGTCTTCGTGATCGGGTCGCGAGAGGCATAGCTCACGGTCGTGACCGTGCCGCCGCCGAGATCCTCGAGCACCATGCTCTTGAGCAGGTCGTTGACGTCGTCCGCCGCGAACTTCATCTCCACCGACGCGTCGTCGGTCACCTTGCCGGCGTGCTGGAAGAATCCCACGCCCGAGGTGAAGAGGACGACCTTCGTGAGCGGTAGCGTGGGCTCGGCGGCCACGCAGGCCGCTGCCAGGAAGGTCGCGGCGACGGCCGCGTTTACGGGGAAACTCCTGCGAATCATGGGTTCGGTCTCCGGGCACATACGAGGAGGTCGTCGATCGGTCCACCAAAAAAACGGCGGTCGGGCGAATCCGTTACAGCCCGGGATTTCAGCAGCGGGAAAAGCTTCGCACGGCGTTCGCCGCCGGGCAAATCAGCACGCCGCCCGGAGCATCCAGACCGAGAGAGCGGCCCGGAGCGACCACAACACCGTTCGCAGCCAGTTCGACCGCACGAGGGTCGCCACGGCTTCGGCCGCATGCCCCTCCCTCGCCAGCCGCCGGTGCAGCGGCATCTGGACCAGCGCCGTGGAGAGCCAGATCGCCACGACGACCGCCGCCCCGAGGACCGCGACCGGCCTGGGAACGCCGACGGGCGTCCAAGCCGCGAGGAAGAACGCGGCCGCCCCCTCGGCGAGCATGAACGGGATCACGACGCGGGCGGTGCGATCCTGGTGATCGTGGGCGAACGCCTTCGACGGCTCACCCCCGACGAGACCGAAGAGCGGATAGTGAACGACTTGCACGAACCAGATCAGGCCGCACATGGCGGACGAGGCGACGGCCTGGACCGAGAGAAGGATCTGGTCGAGCGTCACGAGGCGGATGCCCGTTGGTTACCAGAGCTCGCGCCGGCGGCGCCGATGCCGCCGAATCCGCGGGCCTTGGCGGCATGGTAGAGCATCATCCCGAACGGTACCCACCAGACGAGATCGTTCGTCGGGAGCGTGACGCCGAAGGCCGGCGGCACGTCTCCCTGCAACACGCCCATCGCGTACCCGATCGGGCCGAAGATCTTGCCGAGAAACCCGACGAGCACGATCGGCCAGTGCCGGATCGGGTCGGCCGAGGCGGCGAGATACCCGATCCCGTACACGCCGACGATCATGCCGACGCACTGCCAGATGAACGGGTAGTTCGGTGGCTCGAGGCCGGTCAGGTCGAAGAGCCAGCCCGGATACAGCACGGTGACCGCACCCCAGATCAGGTTGTAGATTCCCGCCGCCACGAGCCAGCGGGCCATCCAGGGTGCGGCGGCAGGTTCCGAACGGGTGGGCATGGCGAGTTCCTTCGTGCTATCGTCCTGCCAGGAAAACCGCACAGCCGCTCCGTCCGCAACCGGGGCGGGCGGAACAGTGCTTTTCCCCGACATGGGAGCGACCGGCATGAAACTCGGCCTCATCAACTCGGCGTTCGCGCAGGCCGGCAAGGGAACCCGCTTCGGCCTGGAGAAGACGAAGGAACTCGGCTTCGACACGGTCGACATCCTCACCGACCCGCTCGACATCGATGCCGCCGAGCGGGCCCTCATCAAGGACACCTGCCGCGAGCTCGATCTGCCGATCGTGAGCCTGTGCTGCGTGGCGCTGGGCCTCGTCGACTTCAACCCGTCGGTGCGACGATTCCATCTCGATCGCTGCCGGGCGTTCCTCGACCTGGCGGCCGAGCTGGGCTGCTCGAACCTGCTCCTCGTGCTCGGGGAGTATGTCTGGCAGAAGGAGATCATTCCCCCCGCCGAGCAGTGGCGGGCGGGCGTCGATGCCGTCCGGGAACTCGGCCGCCACGCCGCCGACCGCGGCCTGAAGATCGCGATCGAGCTCGAGCCGTTCGAGCTGTCGCTCGTCAACTCGATCGACACGATGCTGGCATTCCTCCACGACGTGGGCCTGCCCGAAATCGTGCGGGCGAACTGCGACATCTCCCACCTCCACCTCGTCGGTGCACCACCCTCCGACCTGGCGCGGCTCGCCGGCCGGATCGAGCACGTCCACCTGAGCGACTGCGACGGCCGCGTGCACGGTGACCTGCCGCCGGGCCGGGGTGTGACGCCGATCGCCGAGTATCTCGCCGCGATTCGGGACACCGGCTACGACGGCGTCGTCAGCATCGAACTCGAATTCTCACCCGTGCCCGAACGGATCGTGGAGTGGGTGGCCGAGGCTCACGACCAAACGTCGAGGATCATGCGGGAGACCGGCTGCCGTTGAGGCGAACCGCCGGCCTTCAGGTCGAGACCACCTCGAGCACGTCGGGCGAGAAGGGCGTCGCGACCCGCTTGCGTGACGGCGACGGCGACGTGTAGCGGCCGCTGAAGTCGAGCCACCGCTTCGCTTCGTAGTCGTAGAGCTTGCAGCGGCGGGCGATGTCGGAGTGGCGGGCGGCAGACCACTCGTAGACGACGACGTCCACGTCCTCCTTCTCCTCCAGGCAGGCCTGCGCCTCGGCGAGGTGGTAGATCGGGATGCTCGGCCGCAGGTGGTGGGCGGTGTGCTCCTGGATGAAGTGGAACGTCCGCTGAATCCACCGCGGGAAGACCGCGTGGACCGCGGTGTTCGCCTTCGACACCTGACGCCATTCCGCCTCGTCGCGGTACCAGACGATCTTGGGGTGCGTGTGGTGGAGGTAGATCGAGACGCCCGAATAGACGTTCCAAACGAAGAACGGAAGCAGGGCGCCGTAGAGCACGGCATTCCACCAGGGACGACCCTCGCCGAACCACCCGGCACCGGCGCCGTGCACGAGCGTCGCGATCCAGCCGATCGCGAAGACCCACGTGACGAGCGTGTCGACGACGTACTCCGTCTTCACGACGCCGTCGTAGTGCTTCCGCGTCGGCCAGGAGAACTTCTTCCACCAGAATTCAACCAAGTAGTAGAGCAGCGGACCATACACCGAGCGGTAGAAGCGGTAGAGGCCCCGCGACACCGGCGGGAGCGCCTCGTACTCCTCTGGGGAGAGGGGCACCCAGACGTCGTCTTTGCCACGGAGGTTCGTCCACATGTGGTGACGCAGGTTGTGGAGTTTCACCCAAAGGCTGTAGGGGTGCATCGACGGCAGGAAGGCGATCGTGCCGATGACCCTGTTGAGCCCGCGGTGCGGCGTGAGCGAGTCGTGGGCGGCGTCGTGACCGATCGCGAAGAGCGAGGCGATCACCGTGCCCATGAGAAAGGAGAAGACCACCTGGAGCGGCCACGGGCTCACCGTCAGGGCCAGCCACGTGCAGAGGGCGAGCAACACGCAGTCGACGAGGAACATGCCGATGCCCCTGACGAGGCTACGGCCATAGAAGATGGAGGTTTCTTCGCGGGTGAAGGACATCGAATTTCTCCCACCGATGAGGGGCCAGTCCGCCTGTCGGCAAATATTACCCATGTCATATTGCTTGTCCACACTGCCCATGCCTCCCATATTTACAGATGCCGTTACAGCCTGTTTCTCAGGAAAAATCCCTTTTCCCCGACCCTCGCCCGCCGCAGCCACTGGCGACCTCGCCGGCGGCATGCGATTCTGAACTTCGCCATGCGGAATCCCTCCCGGCACGCCCCGCTCCGGATCCGCTTTCGTCCTAGAACGCTCGCTGGACGGCTGATCGGCCCCACCGTGGCGCTCGTGACGATCGCCGTCGCGGCCAACATGGCCTTCGCGGCGTGGCTTTCGGCCCGGAGGGCCACCGCGTCGGCGAGCGAACGGGAACGCCAGGTCGCCGCGGTCCTCCGCTACTCGAAGGCGGCCCCCACGACGACGGTGCTGCGGGCGCTCCAGCAGCGCACCGGCGACGAGTTTGTCGTCTGGGATGCCGCCCTGGGCCGGGCCGGCCTCTCGACCCTTCCGGAGTCGGCCATCGACGACCGCGCGATCAAGCGAGGACTCGTGACCGGGGAGGCGACGCTCGGAGGCCGACCGTACCGTCTCGGGGAAATCCGGCTCCCAGACTCCCGGCCTTCGACGCTCGTCGTGCTCGCGCCGAGGCAGCCGGTCGCCGACGCGGTCGCCATCGCGTGGCCCTTCTTCCTGATGGCCGCCGCGACGCTCGGCGTGCTCGTGCCGCTCGGCATCGTCACGGCCCGCAGGCTCGCCGCGACGCTCGGCGAGGTCGACCGCCACGTCGGGCGGATCTCCCGGGGCGAGTTCGGCCACGCGATGCCGATCGACGAGTCGCAGCCGGAGGAGATCCGCCGGCTCGTGGCGGGTGTCAACGGCATGAGCTCGACGCTTCGAAAGCTCGAATCGTCGCTCGTGGCCGGCGAACGGCAGCGACTGCTCGGCCAGGTCGCGTCCGGCTTCGCCCACGAACTGCGAAACGCGGTCACCGGCGCCGTCCTCGCGATCGATCTGCACCGCCGTCGATGCCCGCTCGACGCGGCGGAAGGCGACGAGAGCCTCGCGGTCGCCCGCAGGCAGCTCGAAATCCTCGAGGAGGAGGTCAACGGCCTGCTTGCCGTGGGAAAACCTTCACAGGCAGAGCCGGAGTTGGTGCGGGCGGAAACGCTGCTCGAGGAGGTTCGTCGCCTCCTCGGGCCGCGGTGCGACCACGTGGGAGTGCGGCTCGAGACCTCGCCGGACCGCGAAGCGTCGATCGTCGGCCGCCCCAAGGCCCTTCGCGCGGCGTTGCTCAACCTCGCCCTCAACGGCATCGACGCGGCCGGGGCCGGCGGGGTCGTGCGGCTTTCGGCCTCGCGGTCGCCCGATGGAATCGTCCTGTCGGTGAGCGATTCGGGGCCGGGACCACCCGATGCGATCCGCGAAACGATCCGGGAACCGTTCGTGACCGGAAAGCCGGAGGGCATCGGGCTCGGCCTCGCCGTGGCCGATGCAGTCGCCGGGATGCACGGGGGCACGCTCGACTGGCGGCGGGAGGATGGCATGACCGTGTTTGAAATGCGGCTGCCGCAGACCACACTGAATGGCTTGAACCACCACGGAGAGGCCGACGAGGCATGAGCCGCATCCTCATCGTCGACGACGAGCCGTCGATCGGCTGGAGCCTCCGCGAGCTCCTCGGCGGGGAGGGGCATGCCGTCGAGGTCGCCGCGAACGTCGACTCGGCTCTCGAGACGTGCGGAAGGTTCGTGCCCGACGCGATCCTCCTCGACGTCCGACTGCCGGGAAGGGACGGCATCTCGGCGATGCCGGCGATTCGTGGGCTCGCTCCCGATGCCGCGATCATCGTGATGACCGCCTTCGGCGACCTCGACACGGCGGTGCGGGCGGTCGATGCGGGCGCCTTCGACTACCTCGTGAAGCCGTTCGACCTCGACCGCGTTTCGCAGGTGATGCAGCGGGCGGTTCATCGGCACGAGCCACGACCCGCGGGCGCCGGGCCGACACCGCGGCGGGCCGACGCGCTCGTGGGCGGCTCGCCGCCGATGCAGTCGGTGTTCCGGAAGATCGCGCTGGCCGCGCCGACCGATCTGCCGGTGCTCATCACCGGCCGGACGGGCACGGGGAAGGAGCTGGCGGCCCGCGCCATTCACGCCCACTCCCGCCGCCGCGACCGCGGAATCGTGGCGGTGAACCTCGCGGCGATCTCCGCCTCGGTGAGCGAGAGCGAGCTCTTTGGCCATGTCCGCGGCGGCTTCACCGGTGCCACGTCCGACCGCAAGGGCCTCTTCGAACTGGCCGACGGCGGAACGATCTTCCTCGACGAGATCGCCGAAGCCACCCCCGAGGTGCAGGCGAAACTCCTGCGGGCGATCGAAACCGGCGAGATCTGGCCGGTGGGCTCGGCATCACCGAAGCGGGTCGACGTCCGCGTCATCGCGGCGACCAACCGCGAGCTTGAAGCGGCGGTCGCCGCCGGGGATTTCAGGGTCGATCTCTACCACCGGCTGAGGGCGTTTCCGCTCGAGATGCCCTCCCTCGCCGACCGGCTCGACGACCTGCCTCTGCTCGTGCAGGCGTTCCTCGACTGCATGGGCATCGATCCATCGGCCGCCGGCAGCGATTTCCTCGAAGGCCTGCGGCGAAGGCCGTGGCCCGGCAACGTGCGCGAGCTGCGACACGCGATCCACTACGCGGCCGTGATGGCGAGGGGAGGTTCCCTGCGGTCGGAGCACCTGCCTCCGGCAAGCACCGTCGCGGCGGTGGCCGGAGGACAGACCGACGAGGCGGCAAACGAACTCCTCGACCGTGCCGTGCGAGAATGGTTCGCTGCGGCAATCTGCGACGAATCGGACGATGCCGCCCATCTTCGGGACCGGCTCGTCGATCGTGTCGAACGAACCCTGGTCCGCGAGGCGATGCGGCACGCTTCGGGAAATCGCACCGCGGCGGCGCGGCTGCTCGGGCTCGACCGGGCGACGCTCCGCGGCAGGCTCGCCGACGGTGAAGGCCTTGACGCCGGCTGACGTGCGGCGAACCATTCGCCGCGCGCGGCGACCGGTTCGCCGGATGACGGCTGTGGTGGGCCGCGGTCCGAGCGGCGGCAGGCCGTCGAGCCTGCGGCGAACCGACAACGGGCGTTCGGCACCCGGTTTGCACGGGAATTCCTCCATGTGGACGCCCCCTGACCGAAGGACGCAATCGAGGCTCTCCCGGGGGCGATCCGGGCGTCACGGGTTCACCCTCGTGGAGCTTCTTGTCGTGATCGCGATCATCGGCACGCTCATAGGCCTGCTCCTGCCTGCCGTGCAGGGCGCACGGGAGTCGGCGCGGCGAACCAGCTGCCAAAGCAACATCCGGCAACTCGTGCTCGCCGTGCACAACTTCGAGAATGCGCAGCGGCACTTTCCACCGAGCATGATCCATGCGCCGGGCACGACTTTCACGAGCAACAACGGCTCATGGTCGATCCACGGCCGCATCCTCGCCTACGTCGAGGAGGGCGTCACGGCCGTGAAGGTCAACCTCGAGAAAGCCTGGGACGAAGGCTTCGTTTCGACCGGCACCCCCGATCCGACCAAAAACTGGGCCGCCGTGCGCCATGCGAAGATCCAGATCTTCGTCTGCCCGAGCGAGAAGAACCAGGTGTTCCGCACGAAGAGCGGCGTCAACTACGTCTACCCCTTCAACTACGGCTTCAACTTCGGAACCTGGTTCGTCTACGACGGACAGACCGGCGGCGGCGGCAACGGTTCCTTTCACCCCAACTCCAAGTTCAAGGCCGGCATGTTCAGCGACGGCTTGAGCAAGACGCTCTGCGTGGCCGAGGTGAAGGCGTTCACCCCCTACGTCCGCAACACGTCCGATCCCGGCTCGACCTACCCTCCATCCACTCCGCCCGATACGCCCGCGCAGGTGGCCGCGCTCGCCGGCGGCAGCCCGTCCGATCCGAAGCTCGGGGCGACGCCGAACGACTGCACGGGCCACACCGAGTGGCCCGATGGCCGCGTCCACCACTCCGGCTTCACGACCGTCTTCAGCCCCAACACGAGGGTTCCGCACGTCGCCGGCGGCATCGAGCACGACATCGACTACAACTCCCGTCAGGAGGGGAGCAGCACGACGGTGAAGACCTTCGCCGCGATCACGTCGAGGAGCCACCACAACGGTCTCGTCGCCGTCGCCATGATGGACGGATCGGTCCGCTCGATCGACGACAACGTCGCCAACGGCATCTGGCGGGGCATGGGCACCCGTGCCGGCGGCGAGGCGGTTTCACCCGACTGAAACCCGCCGCTTTCGCCCACCCCGCCCCGGCCATAGACTCTTTCTCCGCCCGCGGGTCCTTCGCCCGCGATCTTGGCGGATCTACACCCCGAACCACGAAAGTGACCCATGGACATCCTCGGCCAAATTCTCAAGCAGATGCTCGAAAGCGCCGCCCAAGCCCCCCCGCAGCAGCAGCAGCAGCGGCGGGCTCCCCAGCCACCGGCCGAAATGCCCTCGCCGGGTGATCTGGGCGATATCCTCGGCCAGATCTTCGGCGGCGGTGGAGCCCAGAAGCTGCCCGACGTCGTCAAGCAGTTCGAGGAGAAGGGAATGCGGGAGCAGGTCGAGTCATGGATCGGCACCGGCTCCAACAAGCCGGTCGATCGCCGTCAGATCGAAGACGTCTTCGGTCAAAGGGAGCTCGACCGGATGGCCCAGTCGAAGAACATTGACCGCGATCGGCTGGCCGAAGTGCTCGCCAAGTACATCCCGCAGATCATCAACGAGCTGACGCCGGGCGGGCAGATGCCGGGCCGCCGGTGATCGGCCGGATCGGCCTGAAGACCGTTTCGTGGGGTAGGGTTGAAGGCCCGGGTCTTCAATTCGCCGTCATGCGCTTCCAAACGCCCGTCATCGCCGTCCTACTCGTCGCAGCAGCCGCCGCGTTCGCCGCGGAGCCGGACGACTGCCCGCGCGACCTTTCCGGCCTCGACCTCGAATTGCAAGGCGAGCCACGGGCCTCGGCGGAGGAGCAGGGCGATGGCGGGCGGCCGGTGAGCCGGCGAGCCGCCAGGCGTGCCAGGCGAGCGGCCCGCGGCTGGCGGAGGTCGCCCGCTGCGGAGCCGGTCCCCGTCGCGGCCGCGGACAGCCTCGTCGATGCTTCCGACGTTTCCGAACCGGTTTCCGAATCCACCGTCGACCATCCCCGCATCCGTCGAATCCGCGACCTTCCATACGTCGCGGAGGGTCATCCGAGGCAACGCTTCGACCTGTTCCTTCCCGGCGGACAGGCCTCCGAACCGCTGCCCCTGGTGATCTGGATCCACGGCACCACCTGGCGGGACGGGTCGAAGGATGACTGCCCGGTCACCTGGCTCGTGGACGAGGGGTACGCCGTCGCATCGGTCGGATACCGGCTCACCGACACCGCCGTCTTCCCCGCGCAGCTCGACGATTGCCTCGAGGCGGTCGACCATCTGCAGGCCGCCGCCGCGACGTGGAATCTCGACCCGTCGCGGTTCGCGATCGCCGGCGCCGCAGCGGGCGGCCACCTCGCCGCACTCGTCGGCCTCACGGAAGAACGCGTAGCTGATCCGGCGCGGCCGCGGGTGTGCGGGGTCTGCGTGGTCTCGGCGCCGACGCTTCTTACATCGCTTGGGCCCGCGCAGGACCGCGCTGGCTCCCCCGCGAGCCTGCTCGTCGGCGGGCCGCTGCCGGAGTTCCGCGAGGCAGCCCAGCGGGCGAGCCCGCTGACGCACGTCTCGTCCGATGCGCCACCCTTTCTCATCATCCATGCCAGGGGACGCGATGGTGAACCGGCCGTTCCGATCGAACAGAGCCGCCAGTTCGACGAGGCGCTGCGGGCCGCCGGCGGAAAAAGCACCCTCGTCGTGATCGACAAGCAAGCCGCGAAGTCGCCGCTCGTTTCCGATTCGCGCGTGGCCGAGCCGCTCGTGGAATTCCTCAGGCGGTCGTTCGACCGTTCCGGCGGACGTTGAGCCGGCGGTCGCTAGGCGGCTCAGCCGTCATGATCCGCTCGATCGATGCGGACCGCCCTCGCCTCCCCGCCTGTGCATTTCTCCGGCTTCCCGGCCGATATCACATTGGTCGTTCGGCGACCCACTCGGGGATCGCCGCCGCCAGCACCATTCCGCCGACCGCCGATCGGAGAGTCTTTCTTGCCCTCATCGCCCCGTCCCCGGCGCACGCAGGCCGGAACAGCCGCCCAGAACCCGCTCGAAACGTACCTGCGAGAGATCAACCAGACGTCGCTGCTGACGGCCGACGAGGAGAAGCGTCTCGCCGAGTCGATCGGAAGGGGGAGCGCGGAGGCACGTGACCACATGATCCGGGCGAACCTGCGGCTCGTGGTGAACATCGCCCGCGGCTATGCCAACAGGGGCCTGCCGCTGCCAGACCTCATCGAGGAGGGCAATCTGGGCTTGCTCCGAGCGGTCGAGGGCTTCGACCCGAAGGTCGGCACCCGCTTCAGCACCTACGCCAGCTACTGGATCAAGCAGTCGATCAAGAGGGCCCTCATCAACTCCGGCAAGACCATCCGGATTCCGGCCTACATGGTGGAGCTGCTCTCGAAGTGGCGCCGCGCGGCGGCGAGGCTCTCCGAGACCCTCGGCCGCACGCCCTCGCACGAGGAGATCGCCCGGATGCTCGGGCTGGCCCGCAAGAAGCTGCCGATCATCAAGAAGGCGATCCACATCCACCAGTCGGCCCCGCAGACCGAGAACACCGAGGGCGGATGGTCGCTCGGCGACATCGTGCGGGACGAGAACACGAAGTGCCCGGCGCAGATCCTCCTCGACGAGGACACGATGCGGCACATGATGAAGCGGGTGGAGCAGCTCGACACCCGCGCCGCCACCATCATCCGCCTGCGGTTCGGGCTCGGTGGCGGCGAACCGATGACGCTCAAGGAAATCGGCGGCGTTCTCGGGCTGACCCGAGAGCGGGTCAGGCAGATCGAGTCGGAAACGTTGGCAAATCTCGCGGCGGAGCTTGACGGCGTGGGTCGCGCGACGATCGAATTGCGTCGCGGGGCCTGAAGCCCGAACCACCCGACCACGACCCCAGAACGACATTCGACCGCGGGCCCATGCCGACACTCGACCTCGGGCGTTTCATACGCCCCGTTCCCGACTTTCCGAAGCCGGGAATCCTGTTTCGCGACATCACGCCGCTCCTAGCGGACGCGGCGGCGTTCCGAACGGCCATCGACCTGCTCGTGGAGCCCTGGCGCGGCGAACGTCTCGATGCGATCGTGGCGGTCGAGGCCCGCGGCTTCCTCTTCGCCGCCCCCATGGCGATCGCACTTGCCACCGGCGTCGTGCCCGTGCGAAAGCCGGGCAAGCTTCCGGCCGATACGATCGCGCATGAGTACGACCTCGAGTACGGCCGTGACCGGCTGGAGATCCATCGCGGGATCCTCCCCCCGGCGGCCCGCGTGCTCGTCGTGGACGACGTGCTCGCGACCGGCGGCACCGCGGCGGCCTGCGCGCGGCTGTGCGAGGCGATCGGCTCGGTCGTCGTCGGGACCGCGTTCCTGCTCGAGATCGGCGGGCTCGGGGGCCGCGAACGGCTTTCGCCGTGCCGCATCGAGACGGTGCTCCGCTACTGACGCGAGACTCCATGACGCGGGTCCTCGTGGGAATGAGCGGCGGCGTCGACTCGAGCGTGGCGGCAGCCCTGCTCGTCGAGGCGGGGCACGACGTGGTGGGGGTATTCATGCGGCACGGGCAGCCGGCCCTGCCGGGGCCGCTTCCGGTGATCGACGGAGGGCACCAGGGCTGCTGCAGCGTGGCCGACGCGATCGACGCACGCCGCGTCGCCGATCGACTCGGCATCCCGCTCTACGCGGTCGATCTCTCCGAGGATTTTGGTCGCATCGTCGACTATTTCGTCGATGAATACGGCCGTGGCCGGACGCCGAACCCGTGTGTCCGCTGCAACACGTGGCTCAAGTTCGGCCGGCTCTTCGACTACGCCGACTCGATTCGTGCCGACTTCGTCGCCACGGGCCACCACGCGCGGCTCGAAGGCGGAGCCGGCGGCGGGCCGCCGGTGCTCCGCCGTGGCCGCGACCGGGGCAAGGACCAGTCGTACGTGCTCTTCGACGTCGAGCCGGCAGCGCTCTCCCGGATGCTCCTGCCGGTTGGAGAGCTCCTGAAGGACGAGGTTCGGGCGAGGGCCGCCGAGCTCGGGCTGGCCGTCGCCGACAAGCCCGACAGCCAGGAAATCTGCTTCGTGTCACCGGGAGACCATGCGCGGCTCGTGTCCCATCGCCTCGGCGGCTCGCGGGCCGGGGAGATCGTCGACACGGCGAATCGGCTGCTCGGGACCCACGACGGCATCGAGCACTTCACGGTGGGGCAGCGACAGGGACTCGGGATCGCCGTCGGTCGACCGCTCTACGTCGTGCGGATCGACGCCGATGTCAACCGCATCGTCGTCGGCACGGTCGATGAGGTACCGCAGGAGAGGCTCGTCGCCTCGCAGGCCCGCTGGCTCGTGCCGCCGCCCGCAGGGCCGTTCGAGGCGTTCGTGCAGGTGCGGTCGGGGCGGCCGGCGGCGCCGGCCGTCGTCACGCCGCTCGAGGGGGGCCGCTTCGCCGCCGAGTTCTTCCGGGAATCCGACCTGCGGCCGGGGGCGATCTCTCCGGGGCAGGCGGCCGTCTGCTACGTCGACGACCGGCTCGTCGGCGGCGGATGGATCGACTGACCGACGCGGTCTAACGCTTCGCGGTTTCGAACTTGCCGGCCCGGAACGCATCGCCGATCGACTTCGGCACGAGGGCCTCGGCCTGCAGCAGCCGGGCCCGGTTCTCCGCGGTGGCGGCCTTCATCTCCTGCTCCTTCGCGATCGCGAAGCTCCGCCGCTCCTCCGCCTTCGCGCGGGCGACGCGGGTGTCGGCCTCGGCCTGGTCCGCCTGGAGCCGGGCGCCGATGTTCTCACCGACGTCGATGTCGGCGATGTCGATCGAGACGATCTGGAACGCTGTCTGCGCGTCGAGCCCGCGTTGAAGCACGGCCTTGGAGATCTGGTCGGGGTGTTCCATCACGACGAAGTGGCTCTCGGACGAGCCGATCGACGTGATGATGCCCTCGCCGACCCTCGCGATGATCGTCTCCTCGGTGGCGCCGCCGATGAGCTGCTGGAGATTCGTGCGGACGGTGACGCGGGCGCGGATCTTCAGCTCGACGCCGTTCTTCGCGACGGCTGAGAGCGTCGTCTTGCCGCTGGCGGAGTCGGGGCAGTCGATCACCTTGGGATTCACGCTCGTCTGCACGGCGTCGAGAACGTCACGGCCGGCGAGGTCGATGGCACAGGCCTTGTCGAAGTCGAGATCGAGGCCGGCCCGCTGGGCGGCGATGAGGGCACGGATCACCCGTGGCACGTCGCCACCGGCGAGATAGTGGGCCTCGAGCCGGCGGGCCTGGATGTCGCGGCCGAGCCCGGCCTGCGTGGCCATGATCTTCGCCTGGACGATGGTGCGGGCGTTTACCTTCCGCAGGCTCATGCCGAGCAGTTCGAAGAACGTGACCGGGGCCTTCGACCAGTACGCCTGGAACCAGAGCTGCCCGTAGTTGAATACCAGCAGCAGCATCACGAGCCCGACGAGCGCGAGCACGATCCCGACCGCGATGAAAATCGGAACCGCCAGGGTGCGGTCGACCTGGGCCAAAAGGACCTCGGCGGTCAGGAGGAGGGGCATGAACGTTTTCCCAGTTTGTGCAATCGGTCCAGAACGGCGGGTCCCCTCGATCCTAGTTCGCGTCAAAGTCCCGATAAAGTGGCCAGAATTCCCGATGTTTTCCGCGTTTTCACTCGATCGAACCGAAGACGGGGAGTCCGGCGAAACTCTGGCGGCCCGCCGTGCCGATACCAAGTTTTGACGGAAGGTATCGAAGGCACGTCATGACGACGGCCGGCAGGGAAAGCCGGCAAGCCAGGTCCGTCATGAACGAGCCTTCTTGGCAAGGGAGTGTGCCACATGGCGATCCGGAAACTGAAGGTTTACACGGGCCCCGAATCCGACGCGCAGGCCGTCTCGCTCCTTCACGGCGAAGCGGAAGCGAACTGCGTGAAACTGCCGCTGGGAGACATCCTCCCACTGCTGGCCGATGCCGTGGCGAGCAATCGCACCTGGCTGACCGATTTCGAGCAGGACGAGGTCACCATCTCGAGCGACCTCTACGACGTGCTCCAGGCGTATCGCCACTTTCGGCGGCCCGGCGCCTGAATCGCCGTGCCGTTGGTCCACGCTTCGGCAGGGGAAGGCCCCTCTTGCGGGCGAATCGCGCCGTTAGCATACTCGGCGGTCACAGCTTGATTGTGCCCAGCCTGGTAATGCCCGCTCATGCCGATGCCGATCAACCTCGCTGATCTTGGTCGACGTGCGAGGGCGATCAGGATTGCCCGCGGACTGACCCTCGAAGAGGTCGTGTCGCGGGCGGAGTTCACGGTCAGCTGGCTTTCGAAGCTCGAGAACGGCCTCTTGTCGCCGTCGCTCGAAGGGCTCGTGAAGCTCTCGGATGTCCTTGAATGCGGCGTGGATGAGCTCGTCGAGGGGCTTTCGGTGCGGCCGCGGCACGTCGTCATCCGCAAGGGTGAGGGCCGGGTCGATACGTCCCGCGATCGCTCCGGCGACATCCGGCTCGAACAGCTGGCCTCCACGTGGCGAGGACGGGGAATGAACCCGGTCATCCTCCACCTCGCCCCGGCCCAACAGTCCGGCGGACGCACGGCGGCCTCCAGCCTCGACGGCGAACGCTTCCTGCTCGTGATCTCGGGCGAGGTGAAGCTCGAGTACGGCCCGGACTGGATCGACCTCGGGGAAGGAGACAGTGTCTACCTCGACGCCACGATCCCCCATAATCTCAGCTGCTCAGGCCGGTCGAAGGCGAGGGTCTTGAGCGTCTCGTTCGAGCCTTCGCGAAATGGGGTCCGCACCGTCCCCGGAAAACCGGCGAGGCGGCGGGCCTCCGGACGCGATTCCCGGAAAAACTCCTCGCCGTA
>JBBAVU010000060.1:0-14600 GCA_040397565.1 Pirellulales bacterium
CAGCCAAGGAACCGATGTCGCTCCATGAAACGGTCCTCCGCCACTCCGTTCGAGCTGATCCACGCATTCGCCGATGCCGACGGCGCTGCTGTCCCGTTCGGATCCGTCTTTGAAAACGACGGCTGGCTCTATGGCACGACTCAATGGAATGCCTCGGCTGGATCTTGCCCCCCCACCGGCACCGGCGGCGGCGCCGTCTACCGCATCCGGCCCGATGGCAACGATTTCGAGGTCGTCAAGTCGTTCAAGACATCGACCGATGGCCACAATCTGTTCCACGGGCTGTCATTCGATGGCCAAGCGATCACCGGCGTAACCCGGAACGGCGGCCACTACGGCTACGGTACGCTGTTCAGCGTCAACGTGTCCGGGGCTGATTTCAGGGTACTGCACCACTTCGGAAACGGCCTGGACGGTCGACATCCCTACAGCAGCCCCGTCCTCTTCGAAGACACGCTCTATGGGATGACGTTTCTTGGCGGTGACCACGCCGCCGGCGTGCTCTATGGGTATGAACGCACCGCAGGCGCCTACAGCGTCCGCCACTCGTTCTCCGTTCCGGGTGGAATGCCCTTCGGATCGCTCACGGTGGTCGGCGAATGGCTGTATGGGATGGTCAGTGACCACCGCAGCACCACCGACCACGGACTGATTTTCCGCTATCGTCCTGCCAACGAGACGTATGAGATCGTGCATGCCTTCGCAGGAGGATCACGCGGCGGATACCCATACGACTCGTTGACATGGGACGGCGGACGGTTTCTCTACGGCACGACGCTCGGGTACTACCCGTTCACCGGAGAAACTCTCCCGCTCGACGATCAAGGAGTCATCTTCCGACTGGATGCAGACTCTGGGGTATACGAGGTGATTCACGACTTCAGCCGGTGCGTAGGGGATGGAGCCAAGCCGAACAGTGCCATGCTGGTCGGCTCGGATGGGCTTCTCTATGGGATCGCACACGGCACTGAAATCTGGGGGGGCCCAGGGTACGAATTCGGCACGCTTTACCGCCTGCAGCCGAACGGATCGGATTTCAAGGTGCTGCACACCTTCGACTCGATGGCCCACGGAAACACGCCCATGCGATCGCTGCTCGAATTCGGCGATCATCTTTACGGAACGACGGCTTTCGGCGGGGCGGGCACGGGCGTCGGCAACGGAACGGTCTGGCGGTATGCCCTGGCGCGAGGGTAGCCCGGCCGCAGAGCTGGCGCTGCGAGAGCGGGACGGGTCTGCTATCACCCCCTCGGTTCGCCGTGGCGTCACGACGGCCCGTCCCCCCTCGAACTTCCGCCATGCAGTCGCGTCTCGATACGACCGTGTTTTCAGAGTGGCCTCGCGGCTGCTGGCCAACCGACAGGCAGCGGCTGTTGATGGCCGCCTGCCTCCTCGCCGACGACCGCGACGCGCGGAGCGCCTGGGATGCCTGGCTGGCCGCGGAACCGCTCTTTGGGAGCGATGCCGCATCCAACCACCTGCTGCCTCTGATGCTTGCGCGGCTGGAGACCTGGGGTGGGTTCGAGGCCGAGCGGCGTCAGATCGTGGGTCTTCTTCGCTACTACTGGCTCTATCAGCAACTGTTGAAACGCGGTCTCGAGTCGGCACTCGACACGCTCGCCGCTGCGGGCGTCGACGCGCTGCTGCTCAAAGGGGCCGCGCTTGCCGCCGGCACATATCGCGACGGCCACCGGCCAATGAACGATCTCGATATCCTCGTGCGGAGGGATCAGGCCGATGCCGCGATCGAGGCCCTCGTCGCCACAGGCTGGGCACCACGATTTCCGGATCCGGGGCGGTTCATGCGGGTCGTCCACGCCTGTTGCTTCGGGCACCCCAGCGGCATCGAACTCGACCTTCACGTTTCGCCCTTTCACGAGCGGCCCCTGACACCGAGCGGATTTCACACAATCGCGGCGGCCGCCGAGCGGGTGCTTATCGGTCGCCGCCCGGCGCTCGTTCCCTGTCCCGCGGACCAATTCCTCTTCACCTGCGCGCACGGCATGCGGCATGCCGATGTCGCCCCGTTCCGCTGGCTCGTCGACGCCTGCCTGCTGCTCCGCCGGCATGCCGATCGCTTCGACTGGGATCGGCTCCGGGAGCGCGCCATGCTCCATCGGCTCGCACTCCCCGTCGCGGCCACGATTCGTTTTCTGGCCGATGACCTGCATATGCGCGTGCCGCATGACGTGCTTCAGTGGGCCGCGTCGCCGCCCGCGAGCATGCTCGACCGTACCGAATTCGCCTTCGTCACGTCGCGGCCACGGGCCACGCACGTGCTGTGGCATAACCTGCTTCCCAAGGCGCTCCTCCACCGCCGTCTGCGGCGCGCCGGCGTGCGGCTGCCATGGCGTGCGTTTTTCCCCCTCGTCGTCTTTCTCGGGCCGCCGTTCGCTCCGCACTGGGCCGCGGCCGTCCGCTCCGCGGCTCGCGATCTCCGCGACGGCCTCGCGGGGCTCTTGCTCGCGCCCATTCGTGCCCGGCGCGGCCAGGTCGTCTCGCTTGGCAGCCTGACCCCTGACCGTCTCGAGGGATTTCACATGCCGGAGCGCTGGTCGGACGGCACACTCTTCCGCTGGTCGTCACCGAAGGCGGTCGTCGTCTTCGACTGCCAGCCCGGCGACTACGACGCCGTGCTGACGCTGCTGCCAGCCCGCGCGTGGAGCGGCGACCTCGAGCATTCGCTGCGGCTTGATCTCAACGGGCATGCCCTCCGGATTCTCAGCGGCGACGGCGACCGCGTCAGAACCGTTATCGACCGCGATATGTTCGGACCGCCGGGCACACAACGGATGTCGATCCGGTGCGCGGCCTGGGGAGCGGCGACCGGGGATCGGCGGCCCCTGGGCATTTCCCTCGCCACCGTCGAACTCTCACGCCGCGCCGCCTAGTCGCCGGCGCCGGTCGAGCATCGCCTTGAGCATGGCGGGATACCCCTGCGAATCGGCCCGCCGGCGGCGGTGCAGGTTGCCGGCATGGATGCGGCGGAGCGAGAGCGTGTCGGGCAGGAGCAGTGGTTCGAATCTGGCGGTGCGGCCGCGGTCGTACCAGTCGGCGAATTCACCCGTCACGAGCCGCTCGTCGAAGCCCCCCGTCGCGGCGAAGTCGCGCGTCCGCAGCAGCAGCGTGTTCACGCTGTAGCCAGGCAGGAGCCTGGGGATCGCCCGCTGGGCGCCTGCGGCCGCGAACTCCGGGCTGAGGAATTCCTGCACGTGGCCAAACGCCATCGTCGCGGAAGGCGTCGCCGCAAACGCCTCGAGTTGCAGGCGGAGCTTGTCGGGCACCCAGAGATCGTCGGCGTCGAGAAACGCGAGCCACTCGCCGCGGGCCAGCCGCGCACCGTGGTTGCGGGCCGCGGCCGCACCGCTGGCAGCCTGCCGCACGGCCCTGACCCTGCCGTCGGAGTGGCCGGCCGCGACGGCGAACGAACCGTCCGTCGAGCCATCATCGACCACGATCACCTCGAGATCGTCGAGCAACTGCCCGCAGACGCTGTCGATCGCGGCGGCGACGAATGCCTCGCCGTCACGAACAGGAATGACGACGCTGACGAGCGGATTTCGGCTGGTTGTCATGGGTCGGAGGGTACCGCCGCCGCCGCGGCCGGCACAACGCCGAAACGACCGCGGGCCTCACAAATCCCCATCGACCGGCGAGCCGGCGATCCCTACTTTCCCGCCGGTAGAGCGTCGCTCAGCCGCCGCCCAGGGTGGATCGGCGGCGCAGCGCGACATCGCAATACATCGACCTGTGCAATGCGAAATAGACGAAGGACAGATCGTGTTCGATGCAGATCTCATTGACGGCGGTAACGACGCCATAGGGCAGCATCTGCTCATGCGACCAGAAAATGTAGTCGTTGAACACGAGGTAGCCGTCCTCTTTGATCTTGCGCAGGGCGATGTCGGCATCGCGCCGGACGGCGGGATAGCTGTGGTCGGCGTCGATATAGATCCAATCGAAGTAGCGGTCGGGGAACTCCCCCAGGCAGGCCGCCGAATTCTGTTCGTGCAGGACCACCGCCGGGTCGGCGGCGAGTGCTGACGCTGACTGCAGTTGCGACAGGTCGATATCGACGATGTGGAATTCGCGCGGTCGGGCGATGCGCCGAATGGCATCGGCAAACCGGCCTTCCTGGGTGCCGATTTCGGCGCAGACAGCCTGTTTGGGGAGACGATCGAGCAACGCTTCGCGATCGGCCAGAAGGCGGCAGTCGTCGAGCGCCGCTTGCGGCAGCTTGGGTGCCTTCTTAAACACGGGACGCGGCCGGTCCGGATGTGTGGGGTCTGCCTCTATCGCGCGCATGCGCTGCCAGAGACGCAGGAGTGTGCGGTAGATCGGCAATTGCTGCGGCGAGAGATCAAGCACCGGCATGGCCCTCTATGACCGAGGATCGGATCCGGGGTGGAACATAACGATCGCGGCTTCACACCTTCAACCGACTCCGTCTCGGCTGATCCCGCAGCAAGGCTCCCTTCTTCTGCGACGTCAAAATGCAGTGGCGACCTTTCGTGCGGTAAATTGTGGTTCCGAGCAGACGCTCGGCCGTCCCTCTTTCACGGGGGGCTTCTACCACGGCGTTATTCCACCCGACCAGCAGCGACGGTGAGACGACAATGAATCCGGAATTCCAACGCGGCTGGCGACACGATCTCGCCGACGCACTGGCAGCCGGTCGTGGCTTCGCCGTTGGCAAGCTCGGGTTTTCCGAGCAGTGCGTGCTCGGCTACGCACCATTCCTGGAGCGGGAACGGGATCCCCGCCGCATCGTCTGCTACGAGGCCGCACTGCGATTCCACTGCGAACGACAGACGGGAATTTTTCCCACCGATCGCGACTTTCTAAAACGGTTCGCCACCGCGTATGCGGAGCACGTCCGCGCCCTCGACGTGATCGGGCTGTTCGGCGGGCCGCAGGAGCCGCTCATCCGCGCGTGGCATCACCTTCCCGGCAGGGGCATTCCGTACCGGCTGACGGAGCCCGACAGCTCGACGCCCGACCGCCCGGAGCAGTGCTATCTGCCGATGCTGGCGGGGAAGCGTCTGCTGATCGTGGCGCCGTTTGCCCGGCTCCTCGCCTCCCGCGCCGACCAGGCGACTTTCGAGGCCGCATGGGCGAAGACGGGCAAACGCTGGTTCGCGCCGGCATCCGTGGCAGCCGTTGAATTTCCTTATGGCTACGTCACGGAGACCGAGACCCACGCACGATTCGGTGACGTGCTGCGGCTCTACGAGCATGTGTGTGCCGACGTCGCCCGCCACGAGTGCGATGTGGCGCTGATCGCAGCCGGGGCTCTCGGTATTCCCCTGGCCGCGTTCGTGAAGGGACTGGGACGCATCGGCCTGTCGCTCGGCGGCCACCTCCAGGTGATCTTCGGTGTCGGCGGCCGGCGGTGGCATGACGACCCGTTCTATCGAGACCATGTCATGAACGACTCCTGGATAGACCTGCCCGCCGAGTATCGGCCGCGCGACACCCGCAAGCTCACTGATGGCGGCGCCTACTGGTGAGTCGGACCGTCACTTCCCGGCTGTCAGGCCAGTGCTGCGAGGGACGGGCCCGTCTGCTATGAACCCCTCCGTTCACGGTGTCGTCGCAGCGGCACGTTTACCCTCCCCCCGATGTTCGCCATGCAGTCGCGTCTCGATACGACCGCGTTTTCGCGGCGGCCGGCGAGCGGGTGCTGATCGGCCGCCGCCCGGCGCTCGTTCCCTGTCCCGCGGGCCAGTCGATCGCCATGGTTGCGGGCCGCGGCCGCGACACAACGCCGAAACGGTCACAAAAAACAGCCCAAATCCCCCTCGACCGCGGCGATGGCACTCCCTAGCATCCGCGGCACTTCGCCTGCGATTCGTCGCCCCACACTTTTTTGGAGCTCCGGCATGACTCGGCATCCCCACTATCGGATCAATGAACCCAATGTCGTCGCCGAGAACTTCGGCGACGAGATCGTCGCGGTCAATCTCGATACGGGCGTCTACTACAGCATGCACGGGTCCGCCGCCACGATCTGGAAACTTCTCCACGAGGGACAGGCGGTCGATCACATCGCCGCCGCGCTCGCCGCCGCGCATGATGCCGCGCCTGCGACGATTGCCGCCGACGTCGACGCCTTCCTCGACAGGCTGGCCGACGAGAAGCTCATCGTCGGCACCGCATCGCCAGCCGTCGCCCCTGCGCTTTCGCTGCCGACCGGTGAGCGGCAACCGTATTCCGCGCCTACCATGGACGTGCACTCCGACATGCAGGACATCCTCCTGCTCGATCCGGTTCACGACGTCGACGAGGCCGGCTGGCCGCTGGCCGCCGATCCGGAGCAGACACCCCGCGTTGCCTGATGAGGCCGACCGTGACTGGCCCTCTGCCATGACCCGAACGAGTGTCATCTCCGCCCAGTCACGAGCCTTTGCCTGCACTCGGGCTGCGGCCGAAGCGGCACAAACGCGTGTCGGTGACGCCGCCATTGTTCACACGTTCGAATTCGCCGGGCTCGTGGTGCGAGTCGTGTTGTGTGGGCAACCGCTAATCTCCGTCATGCTGCCCGCGGTAGCACATGCCGAATCACCCCCAGAGCGGGCGGCGGGTAGGACAGCCACGCCCGACCTGACGATCGTCGCCTGGGACGCGCGGGCCACTGGCGTCGGCCTGCCTCCCGCGTTCTGCAGCGAAGAAGCCATCGGGCTGCGGGGTGAGATCGTGAGCCTGTCGGACGAGCGGTTCTACGCGGCGTATTTCACGCAGGCCCGCCTGCTGTGCCACTACGATGCCGTAGAGCGCCTCGCCTTCTTGGGGGTGGTCGATGCCACGAGGCTTGCCGCCTTCGAACGGACAAACCCGTTTCGGGCGATTCTGGGCTGGTTCCTGCGCCGTCACGGCCGAATGCTCGTGCATGCCGCGGCAGTGGCGACGCCCGATGGCGCCGTCGTCTTCGGTGGTCGCAGCGGCGCCGGCAAATCGACCACGGCCATCCGCTGCCTCCTGGCGGGCCTCGACTACCTCGGCGACGACATCTGCTGCCTATCGTGCGATCCAGCCGATGGCCCCTTCGTGCACGGCATTTTTTCGTCGGGAAAGACCCATCGCCGTGACTGGGCCATGCTTCCCGAACTCGAGCAGTTCGCCGAGCCCCGGCACCACGCCGCCGACAAGGAGCATTACTTCCTTGCCAGGCGGTTCGCGGCCCAGTTGCCGCTCTCGCGGCCGGTTCGGGCGGTCGTGATTCCCGATCACTCGACCGGGCGGCTCGGCTTCGAGCCCGTCGCTGCCGCAGAGGCAATCGCGCCGATCGCTGCGAGTACGACGGCGCTGCTCACCTCCGCCGGTGGCGAGATCCTCGCGGGACTCGGCGCGATCGTCCGCCGCGTGCCCTGCTATCGGTTTCACCTTGGCACCGACCCGAGGCGGATCCCGGCGGCGGTCGCCGACTTTCTCGCGGCCCGGGCCGCCGACGCTTCCTCACGGGCCGCCTGATGCACGCCACGCCGCGGCATGTCGTTCACGTCACTCAGCAACTCTCGCTTGGCGGGGCGGGTCGGGCCGCGATGTCGCTCGCCCGGGAATCGACGTCGCTCGGCGGCTATCGCCACACGCTGATCTCGCTCCAGCCTCCCCCGCGGGCCGCAGTCGGGCTGGCCGCCGCGGCGGGCGTGCCGATCGTGGCGGCGGCCGACGCGGCCACGGTCGATCGCGTCGTGGACGATGCCGATCTCGTGCTCGTTCATTTCTGGAATTCACCGGAGTTGTACGAGTTTCTTTGCCGGCCGGGACCTCCGCGGCGGACGGTCGCCTGGCTGCACGTCAACGGTCTCGTCGCGCCGCATATCGTCACGCCAGCGCTCGTCGACCACTGCGATGCGGTCGTCGCCACGACGTCGAGATCGCTCCTCATACCGGCCGTACGTGCCGCCATCGATGCCGGCCGCGGCAGCGTCATTCCCGCCGTCGCCGATGCCGCGCGGCTCGAGGCCGCGGCCCCGATGCACCGCTCCGGATTCACGGTCGGCACCGTCTGCGGGCTCGACTTCACCAAGCTCCACCGCGACTTCATCGCGATCTGCGCGGCCGTGCGTGTTCCGGCCGCGCGGTTCGTCGTCTGCGGTGACGGGCGGGCCCGGCAGACGCTCATGGCGGAGGCGGTCCGGGCAGGGCTTGGCGACCGGATCGAGTTTCGCGGCCACGTGGAAGATGTCGGCGCGGTGCTCGCGGGCCTCGATGTCTTCCTCTATCCGCTCTGCCCCGACAACACGACCACCTGCGATCTCGCCCTGCAGGAGGCGTTGCTCGCGGGTGTGCCGGCGGTCGTCATGCCGCACGGGGGCGCGGCCGATCTCGTCGAGCACGAGGCAACCGGGCTCGTGGCCGAATCGGTCGCCACATGCGCCGCCGCGGTCGAACGACTCCATGCGGATGATTCGCTCCGCGCCCGGCTGGCCGTCGCGGCCGCACGACGCGGCCGTGAGCATCACGCTCCACGACAGATGGCGACCCGCATGCACACGGTCTTCGCCGACGTCTGCGAGCGGCCCAAATGCTCTCCGTGTGACCCGCTGCCGCCGGCCGGCTCTGGCTGGCTGGCCGATCCGGAGAGCGGTGCGGCCCGCTTCGTGCGGTCGCTCGGCCCGCTTGCCGAGCCCTTCGCTACGGCGCTCTCGACCAACGCGACGGCGTCCGCGGGGGATCTTGATGCGTGCGATGCGGCGATCAGTGGCGTGGGGCCTCTGCTGGCGGGGGCGGGCGGAGGCGGCGTGCTGCACTACCGCGGCTTCCATCCCGACGACGCGTGGCTGCGGCTGTGGTCGGGCCTCGTCTGGATGGGCCAGGGGCGTCCTGCCTTCGCGGCGATGGATTTTCAGGCTGCCCTTCGTCTCGGTCTCGATCCTGCGCGGGTGCGACGTCATCTCGACGCTGCCATCGCGGCTGCCCGCACGTCATCTGCGGGAGGAAGGAGGCTGGCATCGTGATCACGAACCTGCCCTCCTGTCATTCAACCGGCGCGGCGGTCGATCCGTCGGCCGCCGGCGAGGCCACGATCGCCTACCTCGGCAACAGCCTCACGGCGCAGAAGGCGGGATACCGCCCCGCGTTGCATGCCAGACTCGAGTCCCTGACTGGCCGACGGCACCGCACCATCAATGCCGGCATCGGTGGAGTTGGATCGCTCGGCTGTGGATTTCTGCTTCCCGAGATGGTGCTGCGACACCGGCCGAACCTGTGTGTCGTCGAGTGCACGTCGGCCGACATGGGCGGTGCGACGCCAATCTGGGCGGTGGGACAGGCCATCGACGGCATCGTCGGAAGGCTCAGCGACGCCGGGGTCTCGGTCTGCCTGCTCCATATGCCCCGCGCGGCCGAGGCGGGCATAGCCCCCGGCGTACTCGAAGCCTACGAGCAGGTCGCCCACCACTACGGGGTGCTCTCGATCGACGCTGGAATGCTCGTGGCTGCCGAGCGTGGAGAGGAGCTGCTCGTCCCCGACATCCTCTACGACGGCGTCCACACGTCGACGGAAGGTGCGGAACTCATCGCCGGGCTCGTGGCCGAACGCCTCGCCGCCCTGCTGATCCGCAGCCCGGAGCCACGAAGAGCCACGCCGCCGCCGCTGCATTCAGCCCACCTGCGTCATGCGGAAATCGTACCCGCCCGCGCCGCCATGTGTGACGATGCCGGCGCGGTCGGAGAAAGGCTGTTCAAACTCGCTGTTCCGTGCCTTTCGCTCGGCATCGGCAACGCGTGTCAATGGAACACGTCCACGGGAGAGATTTTTGGGCTGCTTGTCGTGGTCGGGCCGGAGAGCGGCGTGATCCAGGTCGCCGTCGACGGTGTGATCACTCGGGTGCAACTGTGGGACGGCTGGTGCGACCGTGAACGGCTCCAGGTCGTGATCCTCGACAGGCCATGCCCGGCCGGCGTTTCCGTTCAGGTAATGATGACAGCCGCCAGCTCGGCAAGCCGCGGCGCATGCGGCAACTCTGATCCCGGCTCCCAGTCTGGCACCAGCCTGACGCTCGTCGGTTTTCTCGTTCGGCAGTTCAAGGCGGCTCCGGTGCCGCGACTTTTTTTACGAGGCTGATCCCATGACACTCCCCTTCGTCACGGTCGTGATGGCGACACTTGACGCCGCCGAGTATCTGCCCGAGTCGCTCGCAAGCATCACCGCACAAACGTATGACCACCACGAACTGGTGGTCGTGGATGGCGGCTCCACCGATGGCACGTGCGAGATTCTCGCTGGATTCCCGCGTGCCCGCGTCATCCGGCAACAGAGCAGCGGGTTCGCCAACGCCTGGAACGAGGGGATCGCCGCCGCCCGTGGCGACTGCATCGCGTTCCTCGATAGCGACGACCGCTGGAGCCCGCAGGCGCTCGCGGCCCATGCCGAGCGACTCGCATCCGGCGCCGATGCGAGCGTGGGCCGTATGCGGTTCTTTCTCGATCCTGGCCGTCAGCCACCCCCCGGCTTCAAGCCGTCGCTGCTCGAGGGGGACCGCGTCGCATTCATGCCCGGCTGTTTTGCGGGGTGGCGGCGGGTATTCGACATCGTCGGCCTCTTCGAGACGAACTGGAAGATCGCTGCCGACATCGTCTGGTTCGCAAAACTCCGCGAGTCCGGGCTCCTGCTCGAAACACACGACACGCTCGTGCTCGAGAAGCGGGTGCACGATGCAAATCTTTCCTATGTCACCGCCCAGACACCCGTGTATCGCCGCGAACTCCTGCAGCTGCTTCGCGATTCGCTCGACCGGCGGCGCGCGGGCTGATCACGGTCGGAACCGACCTCCCCCACGATGGCACAGCCGTTCGAGACACCGGTAGTTCTCCTGATCTTCAATCGGCCCGCCGAGACGGCGGCCGCATTGGCGGCGATCCGCGAGGTCCGGCCGAGCCGCCTGTTGATCGTGGCTGATGGGCCCCGGGTCGGGAACGCCGAAGACATCCGGGCCTGTGCCGCCGCGCGGGCCGCCGCACATGAGGTGGACTGGCCGTGCGCGGTCGAATGGCACGCTTCGGCGACGAATCTGGGCTGCCGCGAGCGGGTGGCGAGCGGCCTCGACTGGGCGTTCACGCGGGTTGCCGAAGCCGTGATCGTCGAGGATGACTGTCTGCCCGATCCGTCTTTTTTCCACTTCTGTGCAGACTTGCTCGCGCGGCATTGCGACGATCCCGCCGTGATGTCGATCTGCGGCCATCGCTGCGACGGCCCCGACGAACACAATGAGCCGAGTTATGTCTTTTCCCGCTATCCATCATCGTGGGGCTGGGCTACGTGGCGGCGGGCCTGGCGGCTCCATGACCCACACCTTGCCCGCTGGTCAGATCTCCGCTCGACGGGCTGGCTGGCGGCGATTCTCGGCGACGCCACCGCCGTCACGTATTGGCAACGAACGTTTGACCAGGCCGCTGCCGGCACCGACACGTGGGACCACGCGTGGGTGTTTACCCATTGGCTGCATCAGGCCGCTGCGATTCGGTCAAGGGTGAACCTCGTCCGGAATATCGGATTCGGTGCCGGTGCGACGCACACCCGCGATGCGTCGCATCCGCTCGCCGCGCGGCCGGCTGCTGCTGTCGCATTCCCGCTTCGTCATCCCGCAGCGTGCCGGCGTGATGAATCGTTCGACCGTCGGCTCGAGTGGGTGCTGTTCAGCGGCATGCACCGGCGGGCGCTTCTCGAAGCCCATCACCGCATCCAGGCAGGCCGCCTCACTCGGAAGACCTTGAACCTCGCCGCCGAGATCGCCCATGGGTTCGGCGCGGGCGACGTAAACACCGCCGAACAGACAGCCGCAGACCGCGGCCAGAAGCGGCGGACGCACGTGGGAACCGACCATGTCACGATCTCCGAGGTGGGGACGGGACGGTAGCGGCGGCAGTTCGGCCGCGACCATGGCGTTTCCCGCGGCCGACGCGGTTCGGCGGCGACTCGGTAGACTCACGGACTCCTGGAAAGCCGGAGCCTATTTCGTGTCGAATTCCTGCACCGCCCTCGACCTGCTCGCCGATCCGCCGGGAGCGGAGTGGACCGCGACGGCAGCGGTTGTAGCCGTCACCTCGACCGAGCCGTTTTTCGTCCATCATGTGCTGTCGCTCCTCCGCGACCGGCTCTGCCCCGACGAGGAGGATCGCGCGTGGGCGTGGCGGGAGTTCGTCGGCGATGAGCTCGAGGATGGCCGCGACGTGTTTGACGAGGCGGCGACGATCCCGATGTTCGCCACCGCGACTCGGGCGGCGGTCGTGCGGGCGGCCGACGGATTCGTGACGCGGTTTCGCGAGCCGCTCGAGAAGCTCGCCGGCACGCCGCGGGGCCGCCGCGGGGTCGTGATCCTCGAGGTGAAGAGCCTTCCATCGAACACGAAGCTCGCGAAGGCGATCGCGAACGCGGGTGTCATCGTCGACACGGCGATCCCGCCGCGGGCGAATCTCGCGTCGTGGCTCGTGGCCTGGGCGAAGTCGCACCACGGACGGGCGATCCAGAAGGCGACGGCCGAGCGGCTCCTCGACCGGCTCGACGGCGATCTCGGCCAGATCGACCAGGCGATCGCGAGGCTCGCGGCGGCTGGCGGAACGGGGGCGATTGCTCCGGAGGCGGTGGACGAGATCGCGATGGGGCCGAAGGAGCGATCAGCGTGGGAAATGGTCGATCTGGCGGCGAGCGGCCGGGCGGCGGCCGCGATCGCGCACCTTGCCGACCTGATCGAATCGGGCGAGAGCCCGATCGGCATTGCGGCCCAGGCGGCGTCGGTGCTGAAGCGGGTTTCCGCGGCGGCCAGGCTGCTCGGCCTGCCTGCCGGAGCGGGCCGCCCGGCGGGCATCAACGACGCCCTCAAGGCTGCCGGGGTGGCCGCGTGGCCGAAGGCGATGGATCAGGCGGCCGCGGCGCTGCGGCAACTGGGGCCCAAGCGGGCCCGATCGCTTCCCGTCTGGATCCTGGAGACCGACCGGGCCCTCAAGGGGGAGGCCTCCCGGGGCCTGCGGGCGCAGCTGGCAATCGAGCGGCTGTTCTGCAAGATGGTGGATCCGTCCTCGACCCCCAACCGCCAGGAGAAAAATCGAGCGTGACCGCCTCCAGCCCCACCCAGCCCAACGCGGCCAACGACCACTGGGACAACCCCCTCGCCGCCCGCTACGCGTCGGCGGAGATGGCGTCGATCTGGAGCAACCGGCATCGCTACCGGCTGTGGCGGGAAGTGTGGCTGGCGCTCGCGGAGTGCGAGGCGGCGCTTGGCCTGCCGATCACGCCCGAGCAGGTCGCGGAGATGCGGGCGAACCTCGAGCCGATCGATTTCGCGAAGGCCGCGGAGTACGAGCGGCGGGTGCGGCACGACGTCTTCGCCCACCTTCACACCTTCGGCGACGCCTGCCCGAAGGCCCGCGGCATCATGCACCTGGGCGCGACGAGCGCGTACGTCACCGACAACGCCGACCTGATCCTGCTGCGGGAGTCGCTCGATCTGTTGATCGCGAGGCTGGCCACCGTGATCGAACGGCTTGCGGACCGCGCCCGGGAGACCCGCGCGATCGTCTGCCTCGGTCGCACGCACCTCCAGCCGGCCCAGCCGACGACGGTCGGCAAGCGGATCTGCCTCTGGATCCAGGACCTGCTGCTCGATCTCGAGGAGCTTCAGCACCGTCGCCGGCTGCTTCGGGCCCGCGGGGTCAAGGGCACGACCGGCACGCAGGCGAGCTTCCTCGAGCTCTTTCAGGGCGATCACGAGAAGGTTCGCCGGCTCGACCGCATGGTCTCGAAGGCCCTCGGCTTCGACGCATCGTACGACGTCACCGGCCAGACCTATTCCCGCAAGGTCGATACCCAGGTGCTCTCGGCCGCGGCCGGGATCTGCGAATCGGCCCACAAGGCGGGCAACGATCTTCGGCTCGCGGCCGCCTGGGGCGAGCTCGAGGAGCCCTTCGAGCAGGAGCAGGTCGGCTCGTCGGCGATGCCCTACAAGCGGAACCCGATGCGGGCCGAGCGGATGTGCGGCCTCGGCCGGTTCGTGATGGGGCTCGTCGCGACGGCCGCCCAGACGACGGCCGTGCAGTGGATGGAACGCACGCTCGACGACTCGGCGCCGCGCAGGCTCGTGCTCCCGCAGGCCTTCCTCGCGACCGACGCCGTGCTCGTGATCTACGCGAACATCGCCGGAGGCCTCGTGACGATGCCGGGCATCATCGCGGCCAACCTCCGGCCCTATCTCCCCTTCCTCGCGAGCGAGAAGATCCTCATGGCGGCGACGACGGCCGGGGGCGACCGGCAGGAGCTCCACGAGGCGATCCGCCGCCACAGCCACGCTGCGACCGCCGGCCTGCGTGAGGGGAAGCCCAACGACCTCGCCGAGCGGCTCGCCGCCGACCCGCTCTTCGCGTCGATCGACCTCGCAAAAGCCATGAACGGCCTCGACCTTGCCGGCCGTGCCCCCGAGCAGGTCGACGAGTTTCTCGCGGGCCCGGTTGCCGAGGCACTCGCATCCTGCCCCCGCCGTGCAGCGGCAGAAACGCTTCGGGTCTGAGTTCCGGCAGCCCACCTGAAGGATGCCGCATTGCCGCCGGAGGAGCGGACGCATCGTCGCTACGGTGAGGATACACCTGATGCTCCTCAACGTCCG
>JBBAVU010000061.1:0-14447 GCA_040397565.1 Pirellulales bacterium
CTCTCGACTAGCCCGCCGGCTCGAACACCGCGATGCTCGCCGTGAACCCGTGCAGGCAGTTGCGGCGGCCGATCGGGCCGATCTCTCCCTGGGCGAAAAACCCCGCGGTGGGGATGGGGCCGTAGCAGGCCTCGATGGCACGGGCGTCGTGGTGAGGCTCCTCGAAGAGTCGGCTGCCACGACCGTTGCAGGTGAACACGAGCGCGCCGGCTGCTCCCGCTTCCGGCGAGGCGTGCCGGGCCCGATCCAGCAGTTCCCGCAAGTCGGCGTCGGCGCTCGCAGCGTCACGGACGTGAAACTGGATCGTCTGGCCCACGCGGACATGGTCGCCGATCGCGATCACGCCGGAACTGGGATCGGCGCCGACGACGTTGCGAACGAGAAAGTCGCCGTGGGAAAAGCTGTCCTGGTACTCGCTGGCGACCCTGCCGACGTGGAGCGACGAGCGGACGAGGTTTTTCTCATCCGCGTCGAGCCCTTCGTAGATCTCCTGCAACCGCTCGAGCGCGGGCCGGCCGCCGAGCTGGAAGATCACGTTCTCCTCCGCCTTCGTGACCAGCAGCGTTCGCCCGATCGGCCGGCAGCCCTGGGAGACGACCGGCCGCACGCGAACGCTTCCGGACACGACGAAGCCGACCGCGCCGGAGTCGTACGTCGCACCGCCGAGCAGGAGCGTGTTGCCACCGGGGGAAGTCGCCCCGCTGAGCATGCCACCCACGACCGGCACGCCCGGGTGGTCTTCGGCCAGCCGCTCGATGAATGGCTCAACCGGAAACGAGAACGGGTCGGCCAGCAGGATCACCGCGGCATCCGGCGGCCAGGCATTCCCGAGCTTCGGTGGCCAGCCCGAGAACAGGCCGCCGTCAGGCGTGCGGGCGTGCTCGATCGCGAACGGCGTGAGCGTCGCGCCGGGAAACCGGCCCAGCCAGACGGCGACCGCCGGACCGGTCTCCTCCTCCAGTCCGCAGGCGATCACCCCGTCGACGGTGCCGCCGACGAGGCAGGGGGCGGCGACGGCCTCCCGCATCGTCTCCATCGCCGATCGGGCCGTCCGCCGGTCGATGTTCGAGAGGAAGACGACGCCGACGTCGCCATCGCCGCCGAGCATCGCCGTGGCCGCGGCCGCGGCCTCCCGCACCGCCTGCCGGATGTCGGCGGCCTTCGACAGGCCCACGCCGCACGCGGGCGGCGCCGCACCAACCCCGCCATGTTCCGGTGTGGAAGACATGTCAGATCACGATCTCGGCGAACGACTCGATCGGCTCGTGCTCGAGCATTCCGCCCGGAGGCCTGTTGCCGGGCCGCACGGCCAGCGCCGTCGCCATGCCGGCGGCACGGGCGGCGTCGAGCTCCTCGCCCACGTCGCTGACGAACAGGATCGACCGGGGCTCGAGCCCCATGTCGGCGGCGATCGCGCGGTAGCTGTCGGTGTTCCGCTTCGGGCCGGTCGTCGTGTCGTAGTGGCCGCGGAGGTAGGGCGTCAGGTCTCCCGCCGAAGTGTGCGCGAAAAAGAGCTTCTGCGCCTGCACCGACCCCGACGAGTAGATCCGCACGTCGAGCCCCTCCTCGCTCCATGAGCGGATCGCTGCGGCGACATCGTCGAACACGTGCGAGACGAGTTCGCCGCTGTCGAATCCCGCCTTCCAGATCATCCCCTGGATGGCCTTCAAGGGCGTGCTCTTCACGTCGCGGTTCATGAGGTCGATGGCGGCGAGGGTGGCCTGGGTCACGCCCCGTGGGTCGTCGAGGGCCGTCGCCGACACGCCGGCGTCGTCGGCGAGCTGGCGGGCGAGATTCTGCACGTGCTGGTCGGCGGCGTGCGCCGACAGGAATCCCGCCATGTGCTTCTTCGCGAACTCGAAAAGCACGTCGTAGACGAACGAGATCGAGGAGGTGGTCCCCTCGACGTCGAGCACGATCCCTTCGCCGCCGAAGACGATCACGGCCTCTCGCTCCCCGCGAGGTACGCGGGGCCGAGGCAGAGCGGCTCGTAGGCCGCGTGCACGCCATCCTCGGCGTAGTGGGGCGTCCAGCCGCTCATGTCCTGGAAGAGGCGGATCGCGCGGATCCGCTTGTCCTTGCAGAGGTCGAACCAGTGACGCGTGCCCATCGGCACGCTGATGAGGTCGCCTGCGTGAACCTCGATCGCGAACACGGGCGCCGTGACCGGGTTGATGTGAAACACGCCGCTTCCCACGAGGATGAACCGGATCTCGTCCTCGGTGTGGGTGTGCTCCTTCGCGAATTTCGCGAGCATGGCGTCGAGGTTCGGCGTCTCGGGGCGGACGTCGATGACGTCGGCCGTCACGAACCCGCCTCGGGCCTTGAGTTCCTCGATCTCCGGGCCATAGGCCGCGAGAATCGCCTCGGGCGGTGCGGAGGGATCGACCCGGTCCTCGAGCGGCCAGCGGTCGAACTGGATGCCGTGGTCCGCAAGAAAGCTCGTGATCTCGGCCGCCTCGGTGATCCGGCGGCCTTGGGAGGGAACGGTGACGATAGCCATCAGGTGGTCTCCGAGCGACGAACGACCTCGAACAAGAATTCGTAGATCTCGATGTGGCGGCGGGCCTCCTCGAGCGACGAGCCCCAAGTGTAGAGCCCGTGGCCGGCGAGCAGAAAGCCGTGGAAGGGATGCCGCGGGCCGCCGTCAAAACCGGCGGCCTCGATCCGCTTCCGCACCCGGCCCGAAAGCTCCCGCATGTCCTGGCTGTTTTCAAAGATCGGCACGTCCTCGAACGTGTCGTGGGTCTTGATTCCCTCGAGCCCTTTGAGCATCTCGTAGCCCTCGATCCGCAGCCTTCCGGCCGGAAGATGCTTCCGCGAGAGGACCGTCGCCCAGACCGAATGTGTGTGGAGCACGGCTCCGACCGACGGGATCATTTCCGCGATGAGGCAGTGCAGGAGCGTTTCGGCGCTCGAGGGCCGGCCGGAACCGTCGATGACGCGGCCCTCGCGGTCCACGCGGACGAAGTCGTTCTCGCCGAGCGCCGACTTGTCGAGGCCGCTGGCCGTGATGACGAGTTCGAGCGGGTCCCGCGAGGCCACGACCGAGTAGTTGCTGCTCGTTCCACGCGACCAGCCCCGCGCGTGAAACTCCCGCCCGATCTCCCGAAGCCGCCCGGTCAAAGCCTGCAGGTCCTTCATGACGCGAGAATGTACGCCCCCTCCCAAACCACGGCAAACCCCGTCGCGCATTCGCAGACGCCATTCACAGATACGGGGAAAACAGCCGGGCGATGCCGTCCCTCAGCCGGACCGGCAGGCCGCGGGAGTCGACCTCCTCGAGCGTCTTGCGCCGCGAGACGGCGATCCGCGACGCGATGAGGTCGTCGAGCCGGCTTGCGAAGCCGCGGTCGTGCACCTCGACGTTGAACTCGAAATTGAGCCGCATGCTCCGCTCGTCCCAGTTGCCGCTGCCCACCATCGCCCAGGACCGGTCCACGACCATCAGCTTCGAGTGGTCGAACGGTGGGGGCGACATCCAGACGGTGCAGCCGCGGCCGAGCACCTGCCAGAGCATCGCCGTCGAGGCCCAGCTCACGAGCGCGAGATTGTTCTCCTCCGGAAGCACGATCTCCACCTTCACGCCCCGCATCGCCGCCACGTCGAGCGCCTGGCAGACCGCGTCGTCGGGCAGGAAATACGGAGTCATGATCCGCACCGACTCCTGCGCCGCCGCGAGCGCGCCCACGATCACGAGCTTGATGCGGCCGATGTCGGGGTCGTCGGGGCCGAAGCGGATGCCGCGGGCGAGCATCGCTTCGGGGGGGGCGGCCGCGGCGTCGAGCTCCTGGTCCCAGGCCGCGCCCGTGAGCTGTTCGCCACAGGCGAATGCCCAGTCCTCGACGAACACCTCGAGCAGCTGTGCCACGACGGGGCCGCGGAGCTGGAAGTGCATGTCGCGGACCGGATGGCGGGGTTTCCGCGAGAGCCAGCAGCCGTCGCGGATGTTGAGGCCGCCGGTGAAGCCGAGGCGTCCGTCGATCACCGTGATCTTTCGGTGGTTGCGGAGGTTCGAGTACGGGAAGTAGATAGGCACCGCGGCCGGCAGGAATCGCTCCACGCGGACCCCGCTTTTGGTGAGCCTGCCGACGATCGACGGGAAGGTGTAGCTCGACCCGATTCCGTCGATGAGCACCCGCACCGCCACTCCCCGTGCCGCCGCCCGGGCGAGCGAGTCGGCGAAGATCCGGCCGGTCGGGTCGTTGTCGAAGATGTAGCTCGCGACCGCGACGCTCTCGGTCGCCGCGTCGATCGCCGCAAGCATCCGGGGATAGGCCTCGTCGCCTCCCACGAGCGGCTCGACGAGGTTGCCGTCGAGGAGCGGACGGCCGGTCGTGCGGCCGACGAGCTCCGCGAGCGAACGCATCGGCGAGCCGTCCGGTCCGAGCGCGGTGTCGAGCCGCCCCGGCGCGGCCGCCGCCTCCGCGAGCTCCCGTTCGACGCGGAAGCCGCCGGACCGCAGATGGGTCGCCCGCGAGCGGATGCGGTTCACACCGAGCAACCAGTAGGCGACGTCGCCGAAGAAGGGAGAGAGCCAGATGAGTCCCACCCAGCCGATCGTGCTGCGCGTGTCGCGTTTCGTGAGGATCGCGTGGGCCGACGAGAAGACGTTCACCGCGAGGAGCGTGACGGCGACCACGTGCGGCCACAACTGCAGCCACCATCGCCACGCTTCCTCGAGGAATGGCTCCATGGATTCAGTACGCGTTGTTTTCAGTACACATTCGGGATGAACCGGCCGCCGCGGCACCGCTTGAGATACTCGAGGGCCGCCACCTGCCCGGTCGTCTCGAGCGCGTCGCGGTAGACCGGGTCGTGGAACCCCTCGATGTCGATCGCGCCCCGCCAGCCTGCCAGCCGCAGCATGCCGATGAGATCGGTCCAGTTCGTGTCGCCGAACCCGGGCGTGCGGTGGTGTACGTAGGGGACGCCGCCTCGGATTCCGTGCTCCCGGATCACGTCCCAGAGCACGGTCGCATCCTTCCCGTGGACGTGCCAGATGCGGTGGGCCCAGCGTCGCATTTGCGGCAACGGATCGGCGAAGCTCACGAGCTGGTGGCAGGGTTCCCACTCGAGGCCGAGCACCGGGCTTTCCACCTCGGTGAACATCATCTCCCAGGCCCGTGGGGCATGGGAGATGTTCCAGTCGCCGCGATCCCAGGTGCCCCGCTTGTCACAGTTCTCGAAGGCGATCCGCACGCCCGCATCCTCCGCCCGCCGGGCGAGCGAGGTGAACACCTCGCGAAATCTCGGCATCGACTCCGGCACGGGCCGGTCGGGAATCCGGCCAGCGAACCCGGAGACGACGTCGCAGCCGAACGAGCCTGCGGCGTCGATGAGCCGCTCCCAGTCCCGCACGGTCTCCGGGCTCGTGAGGGGGTTGCCGTAGACGCCGATCGAGCTCACGACCGGCCGCGGTGATCCCGCCGGCGTTTCGCACGCATCGAGCGTGCGGCGGAGCGACTCCGCGAGCCGCTCGAGCGGAAACTCCCCGACCGACCGGCCGAAGGAGACCTGGAACGATTCGAATCCGTGCGGCATGAGCTGCGCGACAAGATCGGCCGTGCGGTCGTGCGCCGGGACGAGCGTGCCGATGCGGATGTCGTCGTGGGACGTCATGTGGGAAGCGTACCACGCACGACTCTGGCAGAATACGATCCATGAGGCTTTTGAGCTGGAACATCCACAAGGGCATCGGCGGCCGCGACCGCCGCTACTCGCTCGCGCGGATCATCGACTGCATCGAGGCGGAGAACCCCGATCTCGTCTGCCTCCAGGAAGTCGACCGGCTCGTCCGCCGCAGCCGGCTCGACGACCAGCCGCGTTTGCTCGCGGGCTACTTCCGCTGCCACTCCGTTTTCCAGGCCAACGTGCACGTGGGTGACGGCACCTACGGCAATCTCGTGCTCTCCCGCTGGCCCGTACAGAGCCGTCACCGTGTCACGCTCCGGCTCGGCTCGCGGAAGTCCCGCGGGGCGCAGCTCGTCCTCGTCGACACGCCCGAGGGGCCGCTCCATCTCGTGAACACCCACCTCGGCCTCGCGGAGCACGAGCGGCACTGGCAGATCACGCGGCTGCTCGGCCACATGCTCTTTCGCGCTGCCGACCGGCTGCCGACGATGATCGTCGGCGACTTCAACGACTGGCGCAACACGCTCTCCGAGGGGCTGCTCGCCGCGAGCGGCTTCTCCCAGGTCACGAGCCCCGTGAGCCGGTTTCGCTCGTTCCCCGCGTGGCTCGCGATCGGCTCGCTCGACAAGGCGTTCGTGCGGGGACCGCTCGACGTGCGTCACGCCCGGATCGTGAAGACGAGCCTGTCGAAGGCGGCGAGCGACCATCTGCCGCTGGTCGTCGATTTTCACCTGAGATAGTTGCTTGGTTCAGCCGAGCGAATGAAGCGACTCTTCAGCCGCGGCGATCGTGCGCTCGATGTCAGTGTCGGTGTGGGCCGACGAGAAGAAGAGCGCCTCGTACTGGCTGCAGGGAAAATAGACGCCGCGGTCGATCAGGCCCCAGAAAAAGCGGCCGTAGCGGGCCGTGTCGCTCGTCGAGGCGGTCTTCCAGCCGGTGACGGGAATGGCCGTCGGCCCCCGCTGGAAGAACATCGTCATCATGCTCCCCTGCCGCGCGATCCAGACCGGGATGCCGGCCCGGGCGGCGGCTTCCCGGAAGCCCTGCTCGAGCCTCGCGCCGTGCCGTTCGAGCCGGTCGTAGGGCGGGTGCTCCCGCAGCTCGTCGAGCGTGGCGGTGCCGGCGGCGACTGCGAGCGGGTTGCCCGAGAGCGTGCCGGCCTGGAAGACCTTTCCCGACGGCAGCACGTGATCCATTACGTCCCGCCGGCCCCCGTAGGCGCCCAGTGGCAGCCCTCCGCCGACGATCTTGCCGAGCGTCGTGAGATCGGGCGTCACGCCGAGAACCTCCTGCGCCCCACCGTACGCCAGACGGAAGCCGGTCATCACCTCGTCGAAGACGAGCAGTGCGCCGTGCCGTTCGGTGAGCCGGCGGGCCGCGTCGAGGAACTCCCGCGACGGCTTCACAAGACCCATGTTGCCGACGATCGGCTCGAGGAGCACGGCGGCGATGCGGTCTCCCTCCTCGCGGAAGCATTCTTCGAGCCGCCCGGGCTCGTTGTACTCGAGCACGAGCGTGTCCTTCGCCGTGCCCGACGTGATGCCGGGCGAGTCGGGAACGCCGAGCGTCGCCGCCGACGAGCCCGCGGCGACGAGCAGCGAATCGACGTGGCCGTGGTAGTTGCCGGCGAACTTCACGATCCGTTCCCGGCCCGTGAAGCCCCGCGCAAGCCTCACCGCGCTCATCGCCGCCTCGGTGCCGCTCGACACCATCCGCACCTTCTCGACCGAGGGCACGGCCTCGACGATCCGCTCGGCCAGCCCGCTCTCCGCCTCCGTCGGCGCGCCGTAGCTCGTGCCACGTTCGAGCGTCGACTGGATCGCCGCGACGACCCGCGGATGCCTGTGGCCGAGGATCATCGGGCCCCAGGAGCCGATGTAGTCGAGGTAGCGGTTGCCGTCGATGTCGGTGAGCCACTGGCCGGTGGCCGACGCGAAGAAGATCGGCTCGCCGCCGACCGCCCCGAAGGCGCGGGCCGGCGAGTTCACGCCGCCGGGAATGAGGCTCTTGGCCCGGGCGAAGGCCTCGTGGCTGCGGCGGCGGGTAGGTGTTGGATCGCTCATGGAGCCTCTCGTGGCTGGGGGTCGGCCGGATCGTCCTGGTCGAGCAGCCGGGCGGCCTGCCGCACGGCATCGCGGGCATGAGGACGGTCCGCGAAAAGTTGCACCACCGCCTCGAGGATCGCCGTCCGCCGCGAAGCGAGTTCCGCCGCGCGACTCGCATCGGCCTCGGCGGCAGCCTCCTTCGCGAGCAGGCGTGCCTCGTCGAGCGCGGCCGCGAGCCGCTTTGAGTCGTCCACCCGCTCCGCCTCGGCCGCGGCCGAAAGCCGCTCGATCTGCCGCTCGACGAGCGCCTGCCAGATGTCGCCGTCGGCCCCCTGCAAGGTGTCGTCATTGGAGTGGAGCACGAGCCACGCACGAAGCGAGGCGATGCCCGCGGACGGGCTCTCCTCGGCCCGCTCCATCGCGGCGACGTAATCCCGCTGCAGCGGGTCGACCTTCCCGCCGGACCGCCGCTGGGGCCTGCGCAGTTCGCGTTCGAGGTCGTCGATCTCGAGTCGCTCCGCGAGGCCTTCCACCTTCTCGGCCCTCGGGTCGTCACCGTGCTTCGCGAGGAACCTCCTGATCGCCGGCTCGGCGTCGCGGAGATCTCCTCCCCCGTCGACCACCTCCATGATCCGCGAGTACGACTCGTCGGCCGTCGGCGGACGCAGAACGGCATAGGCCGCCACGGCCGCCGCGGCGACCATTCCGAGCGTGGCGAGCGATCGGAGGATCGCCTGCGACCGGCCGATCCTGCGGCGCCGCTGTTCCTCGATGCGGGCGAGATTCTCGACGGTCGTGAACCGCGTTTGACGCGCCGGCTCCACCCGCGTCGTCGCCGCATCCGTCGGGCTCGGGACGTCGGTCACCGCCCCGCGGGCGGCCACGCTCGTCGCCATGCCGATCGTCGCGGCGAGGAGGTCGACGTCCCGCCCACCCTGCTCCGGAACGGTGCTCGCCGTGCGGTCGGCCGTCGATCCCCTGGCCCCGACCGTCACTGAGCCGCCCCCGTCGCCGTTTTCGGAGGCCGCATCGACGCCGCCGACCGCCGAGACCGTGTCGATCGCCTCCAGGAGCCGCGTGAGCACCAGTGCCGTCGCCGGTCGGCCTGAGGGATCTTTGGCTAGCAGGCGGTCGATCAGTTCGTCGAGCGCGGGCGGAACGTCCTTGGCCACCGTGGCGACCCGCGGCGCCGGCGCAGTCTGGTGCTGCTCGATGACTTCGATCATGGAGTTTCCGCGGAACGGCGGATGACCGGCGAGCATCGCGAACATCGACGCCCCGAGCGCGTAGAAGTCCACCCGGTGGTCCGTCGGCCGGCCCGCCGCCTGCTCCGGCGCCATGTACTGCGCCGTGCCGACGACGCTGCCGTGCGCGGTCAGGGAGGCGTTCCCAAAGAGCTTCGCGATGCCGAAGTCGGCGAGCTTCGTCGAGCCGTCATCGCCGAGGAGGATGTTGGCGGGCTTGAGATCGCGGTGCACGACCCCGTGGTCGTGCGCCACCTTGAGCGAGCGGCTGATCGACGTCGCGATCCGGAGGGTTCGCCTCCAGTCGAGCGGACCCTCGCGACGCAGCACGTCCTCCACGCTCTTTCCCCGTACGAGTTCCATCGCGAAGTAGGGCATTCCCTCCTGCTCGCCGAACGCGAGCAGCCGGACGATCCCCGGATGCACGAGCCCCTTGAGCGTCTCGATCTCCGCGAAGAACCGACGCCGGAGGCCGGCGTCGTCGGCAAGGTGGGAGGCGAGCGTCTTGAGGGCGACCTCCTGGCCGCTGTCGGGATCGACCGCCTCGTACACCGAACCCATGCCGCCGCGGCCGATGAGCTTCACGACGCGGTAGGGGCCGAACTGCTCCTGTCTCATGCCCATCGAGTGTAGTCGACCCCGGGCTGCCGGCGGACCTCTCCCCCTCCGGAGCCCGAGCGGGCAGAATCGGCAGCGGTCACGAGGCCCCGAGACTTCGCCGATGCCATCTGCTCGAACCATCCTCCTGCCGCGATCGACGAACCAGGCCCGCGGTCTCGCGGAGTACGCCATCGACTTCCTCGCCGGCCGTCTCGGAAGCCCCTCGGCCGCGACGCTCGAGCTGCTCGAGCGATTCCACGTCGACAGCGTCGGCTGCGGCGTGTCGGCGATTGCGGCGGCCGCCCGGGCACCGACGGTGCTGCGGCGGATGGCGCTCCGTCAGCCGCCCGCCGCGGGATCGGCCGGCGGCATCTGCTTCGGCTCGAGGCGGCCGGTGGCCGTCGCCGCGGCGGTCGCGGCCAACGCCTCGGCCGTGCGGGAGTGGGATTCCAATGGCACGAACTTCGGCTACGACCCGGCGAAGGGAAGGACGGCCGGCGAGTTCGGCCACAACGACTACTACCCCGCGGCGATCGCCGCCGCCCGCCTCGCCCGGCTCGACGGCGACCGGACGCTGCGGCTGATGCTGCTCATCGACGAGATTCGCGGCAGGCTCGCGGAGGTGTTCGCGCTGCGGCGGTATTCGATCGACCACGTCCACCACGGGGCCGTCGCGACCGCCGCGGCATTCACGGCCGCCCTCGGCGGCACGGTCGACCAGGTCGAGTCGGCGATCGGCGTCGTCGCGGCGCACTACGTCCCTTTCCGGGCGATCCGCGCGGGCGAGCAGCTCTCCGACTCGAAGGGGGCTTCTGCCGCGCTCGCGGCCGAGACGGCCGTCACGAGCGGCCTTCGGGCGCTCGACGGATTCGTCGGCCCGGCCGACATCTTCCGCAATCCGCAGGCGATCTACCGGCTGAACGAACCCTGCGGCGACGGCGAGAGCCCGTTCGATCTCGAACTCGGCTGCGACGGCGACGCCTTCGCGATCCATGGCATGCACTTCAAGCTCGGCCTCTACGAGCACCAGTCGGCGGGGGCGATCCAGTCGCTCGTGGATCTCTTCGACGCGTCGCCCGAGGTCGCCCGCAACGTTGAGGGCATTCGTGCGGTCCGCGTCACGATCTACGAGCCCGCATACCGGATCATCGCCGACCCGGCGAAGCGGCGGCCGACGACGCGGCAGTCGGCGGACCACTCGCTCCCCTACATCCTCGCCCGGACGATCCTCAAGGCTGCCACCGCCTCGCATCCCGACTGGGACGGGCTCATGCTTCTCCCCGAGGATTACGATGATGCGGCGATTGCCGATCCCCGGGTCCGCTCCCTCATCGATTCGATCGTCATCGAGCACGGTGGCCCGGAGTACGACGCCCTCTACCCCGACGGCATCCCGACCTCCGTCACGATCGACCACGCCTCGCTCGGCACGCTCTCCCGCGGCCTCGTGCGGTATCCCCTCGGTCATGCCCGCTCTCCGGCCGACGAGACGGCCCGGCTCGTGGACCTCAAGTTCCGCAGGCTCGTCGCCCCGGCCGTCGACGATCCCGAAAGGCTCGCGGAGCGGATGAGAGTCGGCGGCAAGTCGGCGGAGGAGATCGCGGAGCTCTATGCGTTTCCCATTCACGGGTGTGATCCCGGTTGACAAGCCGAAGGGCGTTACGTCCCGCCGCGTCGTGGATGCGGTCGCGAAGACGCTGCGCACGAAGGCGGTCGGCCACGCGGGCACGCTCGACCCGCTCGCCGAGGGTGTCGTGGTCGTGCTTGTGGGGCACGCGACCCGGCTCGTGGAGTTCGTGCAGGAGCTCCCGAAGCGGTACGTCGGCGGTTTTCTCCTGGGCCGGTCGAGCCCATCGGACGACCTCGAGACGCCGGCCGAGATCGAGCCCGATCCGGTCGTGCCGTCGGCCCACGACCTCGAGCGTGCGGTGCCCGCGTTCACGGGCGACCTCCTCCAGCGGCCGTGCGACTACTCCGCGGTGCATGTCGATGGAAAGCGGGCCTACGAGCTTGCCCGCAAGGGCCGCGCGGTCGAGATCCAGCCCAAGCCGATCCGGATCGATCGGCTCACCGTCGTGGAATACGCCTGGCCGCGGCTCGTCCTCGACGTGAGCTGCTCATCCGGCACGTTCATCCGCGCCCTCGGCCGCGACCTCGCGATTCACCTGGGAACTCGCGGGCTCATGGAGTCGCTCTCCCGCGAGTCGGTCGGGCCGTTCACCCGCGGTTTATCGCTGCCGCTCGAGCGGTCTGTCGAGGCGGAGGCCGCGTTGCTGCCGGCGGCCGCGGCCGTGCCACACCTGTTGCAGGTCGAACTCGACGACGACCGGCTCGGCCGGCTCGCCCGCGGCATCATCGTCGAGATTGCGGAAGCCCGCGGGCACGCCGCCGCCGCGGCGATCGCCCCCGACGGCTCGCTCGTCGGCATCCTCCGGCCGCACGAGAGGGGCGGCCACCGCCTCCGCCCGAATTTCCTGGGCGAGTGACCGCTGGCTTCCTCGGCCAGTGAGCCCGAACGCTGGCTAATGAAGTCGTGCTCACCACTCGTGGAGCACGTGGCAGTTGTAGCCGCCGGGATTCTTCACGAGGTAGTCCTGGTGGTATCCCTCGGCCGGATAGAACTCGGTCGCCTTGGTCACCTCCGTCACGATCGGCCGCTTGAACTTGCGGGCCGCCGTCAGCTCCTTGATCAACCGTTCGGCCGTCTCCTTCTGCTCAGGCGACGTGTAGAAGATCGCCGATCGGTACTGGGTGCCGATGTCGTTGTGCTGACGGTTCGGCGTCGTCGGGTCGTGCATCCGGAAGAAGAAGTCGAGCAGTTTCTCGTACGGCAGCACCGCCGGGTCGAAGACGATCTCGACCGCCTCGGCATGGCCCGTCAGGCCGGTGCAGACCTGCTTGTAGGTCGGATCGGCGCCCTTGCCCCCGGTGTAGCCGACCTCGGTCGACACCACGCCGGGAATCTTCCGCAGGATCTCCTCCATCCCCCAGAAGCAGCCCCCGGCCAGGATCGCGGTCTCACGGCCCGCCGGCTCGGCCGCGCGGGCGAGCGCCGCCAGCCCGATCGGCAGGCCGAGCGTCGCGATGAGAATCAGGTGCACGATGGCACCGTTGGAATCCGACTGGAACACGGTCATGGCCTCGTCTCCCGGAAGGCGTGTGGAGGAACCCGCTGCCTTCATGGTAGCAGGCACCGCCCAGGAGGCCGTCCGCACGACCGGTGCGACCCGCACGATCCGCCCCGCCTTGGGCCACCTGCCCCCGATGCCCCTGCGCTGTGGACATCCGGCCCACCGGACGGCTTGTAGAGTTGCCTCGGGAATACCGTTTACAGCTCGAGCCCCAGAGCCCAAGGAGTGTCTCTGCCATGGCCGTCATGGATCGACCGGCGCCGTTTGGCCGCCAGGATTCTTTCTCACCGTCGAGGCAGCGACCCTACCCGTCGTCGGCCTTCGGAAGGCCCTCGCCGCTCGGCGGCCTCGAGAAGACTGTCGAACCAAACGATGTCGAGCGGCCTCGGGATAGACTCCGCGACCTCTCGGCGCTCGCGCTGCTCGCGGCGGGTCTCTTCGTGGTCGCGGCGCTGGCCACCTTCAGCCCGGCCGACCCCCCTGCGGCCCGCGTTTTTCCACCGAACGCGAAGGCCGTGAATGCCTGCGGGCTCATCGGCTCGACGATCGCGTCGTTCCTCTACCAGTCGTTCGGCATCGGCGCCTGGTTCATCGTCGGCCTCCTCGCGGTCTTCATTGGGTCGCTTCTGCGTCGCAGACCGCTGCCCGACCTCCCCCTGCGGATGGCCGGAGCCGTGGTCGCCACGGCCGGCGTCTGCACGCTCCTTTCCATGTTCCTCGCCGACTGGGTGCCGCGGCCGCTCTGGGGCGCCGGCGGCTATGTCGGCGCCGCCGGGCAGTTTTTCGCCGAGGCGAACCTCGCCCGCATGGGTGGCGCGATCCTCGTCGCGGCGGCGACCGCCGCCGGGCTCTTTGTCGCCGCCGATGCAATCGTCCTGAAGCTCATCGGCGCCGGTTGCATCGCCGGCCTCGCCATCGTCGCCGGCAGCCGGTCGCTCCTCGGCAGGCTGCGGCTGCCGACCCTCGATCGAAGGTCCCGCAATACCGAAGACGACCGCGACGTCGGCGCCGTGCGGTCCATCGACGCGGGTGACGAAGGTGACGACGCAGACGAAGAGGATGAGGACGACGATGCGGACGAGGAGGGCTTCGAGCCGACGATCCGGGTTAAGAGCCGCCTCCGGGCTCGCGACGATGAGGACGATTCGATCGACGACGAGGACGACGAGGTCGCCGCCGACGCGGCCAACGAGACCGCGGAGCCCGACGAGCCGCCCGCCAAGCCCGTCCCGATCCGCTCGCTCGCCAGCCGCCGCAAGCCCGCGGCGCCGGTGCTCGGCCCCGAGCTCGATCCCGGCACCGACTACCAGCTCCCAGCGATCGACCTGCTGCTGCCGACCGAGCAGCTGGCCCTCGAGGCCCAGGAGCAGGAGGTCCGCGATCGGGCGAGGGTGCTCGAGAAGACGTTCGCCGACTTCGGCTTCAAGGTCCGCGTGGTCGAGATCGAAACCGGCCCGGTCATCTCGCAGTACGAGATCGAGCTGGAGGCCGGGCTGCGGCTTGCGAAGATCTCGAACCTCGCCGACGACCTGGCGATCGCGCTGCGGGTGCCGAGCGTCCGCATCGTCGCCCCGATCCCCGGCAAGAACTCCGTGGGCATCGAGGTGCCCAACACCGAGCGGCAGATGGTCCGCCTCCGCGAGGTGATCGAGGAGACGCAGTCGAAGAGCCGGACGATGAAGATCCCGCTCTACTTCGGCAAGGACGTCGCCGGCAACCCGATGGTCTTCGACATGGCGAGCCTGCCCCACCTGCTCATCGCCGGCCGCACCGGCACGGGCAAGAGCGTCTGC
>JBBAVU010000062.1:0-14426 GCA_040397565.1 Pirellulales bacterium
GCGTGCCGAAGACGATCGACAACGACATCCCCTACATCGACCAGAGCTTCGGCTTCCAGACCGCCTTCGGCCAGGCGACCGCCGCGATCCGCGCGGCGCACGTCGAGGCGAAGGCGGCCCCGAACGGCGTCGGCCTCGTGAAGCTGATGGGGAGGCACTCGGGCTTCATCGCCTGCTACGCGTCGCTCGCCGAGCCCGACGCCAACTACGTGCTCATCCCGGAGGTTCCCTTCTCGCTCGACGGGACCGGCGGCCTGCTCGACCACCTGCTCGACCGGGTCCGCCGCCGCGGCCACGCCGTGATCGTCGTGGCGGAGGGGGCGGGGCAGGAGCTCATGGCGCCGGCGGGCGACGAGCGGGACGCCTCGGGCAACCGGAAGCTCGGCGACATCGGGCTGTTTCTCAAGGATCGGATCTCCCGCCACTTTTCCGCCAGCGGCACCGAGATCAACCTCAAGTACATCGACCCGAGCTACCTGATCCGCTCCGTCGAGGCCAACCCCTACGACAGCGTCTACTGCCTCCGGCTCGCGCAGAACGCGGTGCATGCCGCGATGGCGGGCCGCACGGAGATGGTCATCGGCCGCTGGCGGGGCCGCTACGTCCACGTCCCGATGCCACTGACCGTGAGCCACCGCAACCAGGTCGCTCCCGACGGCGACCTCTGGCTTTCGGTGCTGGAGGCGACCGGCCAGCCCAGGATTTTCGGCGGGTGACCGGCGTGGACGTCTGGCAGCACTCCTACGATCCGCTCGGCTCGCCGCTCGCCTCCACGCTCGCCGCGGTCGTCCCGCTGGTCGTGCTCCTCGGCCTGCTCGCCTTCCGCGGCTGGTCGGCCCACGCCGCCGCAGCGGCCGGCCTCGCGGCGGCGATGGCGATCGCCGTCGCCGTCTTCGGCATGCCGGGAGATGCCGCGGTCGCCGCGGCGATCCACGGTGCCGCCTTCGGGCTCTTCCCGATCGGCTGGATCGTCGTGGCGGCGATGTTCCTCTACCGGCTCTGCATCGAAGCGGGGGCGCTCGAGGTGATGAAGCGGTCGGTCACCGGGCTCTCCGCCGACCATCGCCTGCAGGCGCTCCTCATCGCTTTTTCCTTCGGAGCGTTTCTCGAAGGAGCCGCGGGGTTCGGGGCTCCGGTGGCGATTTCCGCCGCGCTCCTGGCCGCGGCTGGATTCCCGGCGGTCGAGAGCGCGTGCATCGCCCTGCTTGCGAACACGGCACCGGTCGCCTTCGGCGCCCTCGGCACGCCGATCGTGACGCTCGCGAAGGTCACCGGCCTCGACGAACACGCGATCTCGATGATGGCGGGCAGGCAGCTGCCGTTCTTCTCGCTCGTCATCCCCGCCTGGATGATCGTGGCGATGGCCGGCTGGCGGGGGCTCGTCGATGTCTGGCCGGCGGTGCTTGTCTGCGGCGGGTCGTTCGCGATCGCCCAGTTCGCGATGGCGAACTTCGTCGGCGCGGCGCTCGTGGACGTGGTGGGTGGGATCGCGAGCCTGCTATCGCTCGCGGCGTTCCTGCACGTCTGGAAGCCCCGGCGAATCTGGCGGCACGGCCACTCCGTCGATGCGACCGACCCGCGACCGACGGCGTCCGACCCGCTCCGCACGGTGGCCTGGGCGTGGGCCCCGTGGGCGACGCTCTCGCTCGCGGTGTTCCTCTGGGGCCTGCCGCCGGTGAAGGCGATGCTCGAGGGCCGCTCACCGCCGGGACTCGCCGTGGCATCGCTGCTGCCGCAGGGACTCGTGGCACCGGAGTATCCCGTGCCGAGGCTCGACGGGAGGATCGCGAAGGTGCCGCCCGCGAGCCGGGAATCGATCGAAATCGAGCGGGCGGTCTATCGGCTCAACTGGCTCTCTGCGGCGGGCACCGGGATCCTCACCGCGGCGATTGCTTCAATCCCGTGGCTCGGCATCCGCTGGAAGCGGGCCTGGTCGATCTGGTGGGAGACGCTGCGGGGCCTCTCGGGGTCGCTCGTCACGATCGCCGCGATGCTCGCGGTCGCCTTCGTGACCCGCTATTCCGGCACGGACGTCACGCTCGGCCTCGCGATGACCCGCACCGGCCCCGCCTACCCGTTCTTCTCGGCGATGCTCGGCTGGCTCGGGGTCGCGCTCACCGGCAGCGACACCTCGAGCAACGCCATGTTCGGCAGCCTCCAGCGGGTCACGGCCGAGCAGCTCGGCCTCGACCCGCTCCTCCTCTGCACGGCCAACAGCACCGGCGGCGTGATGGGCAAGATGATCGACGCCCAGAGCATCGTCGTCTCGGCCACCGCGACGGGCACGCACCGCCAGGAGGGGATCATCCTTCGCCGGGTCTTCCCGCATTCGCTTGCGCTCGCGGCGCTCATGGGCCTGCTCGTCTGGCTGCAGGCCGGGCCGCTCAAGTGGATGGTCCCCTGACCATCCACGCCGGTGGTCACGAGATGATTTCGAAGCCGTCGATGGCGAGGCGATCGAGCGAGCCCTCGGTGAGGTTCGCCTGGCCCGAGAAGGAGTCGTCGCCCGGGCCGCCAACGACGCGGCTGCGGCCCTTCGAAAGCGAGAGCGTCCCCGTGCCGATCGTGAGCGAGTCGGCGCCGAGGCCGAGCGAGAGCAGCAGACTGTCGAAGGAGACCGCGGCGGTCGCTGCGATCGTGACGGTGTCTGCGCCCAGCGCCGTGTTCACGCCGGCCCGCCGGGCAGTCACGCCGTCGATCGCGACCGCGTCGTTGCCGGCGCCGGTCTCCACGATGAGCGGCCCGGCCACGGTCACGTCGGTGATCGACACGATGTCGCCGTCGGCGTTCGAGTCGCCGTTGCCGGTCGAGATCGAGAGCTGCCCGCCGATCCGGGCCGACGACACCGAGACCCGATCGGCTCCCGGCCCGGAGAACACGAAGAGCCGCGAAGCGGTCACCACGTCGGCGAGGCCCGTGACCGACACGGCGTCGTTGCCACGGCCGAGCTGCATCGTGATCGTCTTCGTGATGCCCTCGAGCGTCACCGGCCCGGTCACCGGGATGTCGTCGAGCCTGAACGACTCACCGGCGTTGCCGACGATGGAAAACTCCCCGACCGCTGTCTGCACGATGGAGATGTCGTTGGCGGCCGTGTCGCCGACGATCCGCAGGTTGCCGTCGGAGATAAAGAGGGCGACGTCGCCGGCCATCGCGAGCCTCGCCTCGAGCGGCTCGGCGCCGATCAAGCCCCGTCCACCACGCCGTACCGCATCCATGCCTCGTTCCTCCCTGACCGCGGAATCCTTCCGCACCCTTTATCGTCCGTTTCCCCCCGGGGCCATGCACGGAACGCGGCACCGGGAGGCAGGCGGACTTTGACGGCCGGCTCAAGCGGTCGGGCTCGCGACGAGCGGGCCGATGGAAGGCCGGGGATTCTGGGGGAACTGAAGGGCGCGGATCGCCTCGACGAGCATCATCGCCGCAAGCCCGAGCAGCACGAGCCCCGCCCACGGCACGGGGTCGGCCGGAAGGGCGAAGCCGGATGCGGTCACGAACCGCGGCCACGTCATCGACACGAGCGCCCATGTGCTCATGACGTACATGAGCGCCGTCGGCAGCCCGACGACCGGCCAGATCCAGGCCGCGTTCTTCCGCGTCCGCACGAGCCAGACGAGCACGCCGAGGAGCGTGAGCGCGGCGAGGAGCTGGTTGCTCGCGCCGAAGAGCCCCCAGAACATCCGCCATGCCGGCACGGGGCTGCCGTCGGAAGCCGACTGCGGCCGCAGGAGGAAGACGAGCGGCGCCCCGGCGGTGATCGCCGTGCCCAGCCACGCTCCGGCACGGCCGGTCATGCCGGTGAGCTCCTGGACGATGTAGCGGCCAAGCCGGGTGCAGACGTCGAGCGTGTCGTAGACGAACGTCGTGAAGGCCATGAGGGCGAACGACACGCCGACCGCCGCCGGGATGCCCAGGATCTCGAGAAAACGTCCCATGCCGAGGGCGTAGACGAAGTTCGGCGGCTGCGAAACGAGCGAGCTGTCGGCCGGGAGCGTCATGACGCAGGCGAGGCTCACGATCGCCACCATCGCCTCGAGGAGCATCGTGCCGTAGCCGATCGTCCTGGCGTCGGTCTCGCGGCGGAGTTGCTTGCTCGTCGTGCCGGAGGCGATGAGTGAATGGAATCCGGAACAGGCGCCGCAGGCGATCGTGATGAAGAGCATCGGAACGAGGCTGCCCCCCTTCGCCGTCTGCCAGCCGAGGAAGGCGGGGTAGACGACCGAGGCGTCGCCGGCGACGAGCTTGTCGCTCGCGACGAGACCGATCGCGGCCCCCGCGAGCGCGACGTAGAGGAAGCAGCCGCCGAGGTGCCCGCGGGGCTGCAGGAGCAGCCACATCGGCAGCATCGCCGCGACGAGGCAGTAGCCGAGCAGCAGTACCCCCCAGAGTTTCTGCGCCGAAGCGTCCGCGAGGCCGAGCGTCGCCCCGAGGTCGAACGGGATCTTCTGCCCGCCCCAGATCGCGACCCCCACGAGCGGCAGGAACACGACCGTCGCGAGCCAGAGCGGCATCCGGGCGAACCGCATCGCAAGGCCCATGATCAGCGGCAACGCGAGGTAGAGCAGGCTCGAGGTCGCGATGCCGCCACCCGACACGCTCTCGCCGTTCTCGAGCACCTGCCTGCCGATGAAGCTCGATGCGGTGATATCGGTGAAGGCCACGACGATGTACACCAGCGCGATCCACACGAACGAGAGAAAGAGCACGTAGCTGCGGCGGGTCATGTGCTCGCGGACCACCTCGGCGATCGAGCGGGCCCCATGGCGAACCGAGGCGACGAGGGCGGAGAAGTCGTGGACGCCGCCGACGAAGATGCTGCCGAGCATGATCCACGCAAGCGCCGGCAGCCAGCCGAACGCCACGCCCGCGAGGATCGGCCCGACGATCGGACCGGCGGCCGCGATGGCCGAGAAGTGCTGACCGAGCAGAAGCTGCGGCGGAATCGGCGCGTAGTCGACGTCGTCACGGAGGGAGACCGCCGGCGTCGTCGCGCCGGCATCGAGCCGGAAGAGCCTCGCGAGGATGCTCCCGTAGACGCGGTAGGCGATCGCGAGCACGAGGCCGCAGGGAACGAGGATGACAAGCAGGCTCATGGAATCCTTTCGGGGTGGCACGCTCCCGCGTGGTCTCGACTGTCGCTATCATGCCTTCCCGTCAGCCTCGAATCCAAGGAGAATCGTCCATGGCCAAGAAAAAAGCGAAGGACAAGTCGAAGCCGCCGAAGGCCGGTCGCATCGTCCTGCGGACGGGCGAGGCGCTCGTGGAAGCCGATCCGGCCTGGAGCGCCGCGGAGCCGGAAGTCGTCATCGGCGAGCTCGACGGCCCCGTCGGCTACGCCATCGCGAACCTCATCGGCGACCAGACGAAGGGGCACTCGCGGGTCTTCGCGATCCTCAACTCCGACGTGCAGGTCCGGCCGGCCACGCTCATGGTGAGCAAGGTCACGGTCAACAACTCGAAGTACACGAACATCCTCATGGGCACCGTACAGGCGGCGATCGCCCACGGCGTGCTCGACGCCGTGCGGGCGGGCGACATCCCGAAGAAGAAGGCCAACGACCTCGGCATCATCGTGTCGGTCTGGCTCGACCCCTCGATCACCGAGGTCGAATACGATCCCGCGATCCTCTTCGATACCAACCGCGAGGCGACCGCAAAGGCGATCCACAAGGCGATGCACCACGAGCCGTCGATCGACTGGCTGCTCGCCAACCAGGCGAAGGTGCCGCACTACTTCCACGAACTCGCCGTGAAGGGCGAGCTCTGAGACTCCGCATCGATCGTTCCACCGGGGCCCGGCGGGATCCCGAGCACGAGAGCGGCCACGGCGCAGGCGTCGGCGACGGCGCAGGATGAGGCACGCACCGTGGCCAAGCCGACGGTCGCGGCGACCACGCGACCCGTCCGCGGGTCCACGGGCGACCTGCCCGGCTTGACCGAAGACGTGGCGATCGCCTCTCCGTCGGCCAGTTCGATCACGGCGTCTGGCCGGTCCGCAGCCGCTTCGCGCCGCAGTCGCAGCCGCCAGGCGACGCCATCGGCGCGGCGACCCCAGGCACGAACCTCGCCGCCGAGTTCCACCAGATGGTCGGTGGACCCGAGCCGCGCGAGCCTGCCGCCGATCTCGTCCACGGCGTAGCCCGGTCCGATGCCGCCGAGGTCGATCGCGAGTCCGTCGAGCCGCTTGCGGATCGCCGGCGGCGAGTCCCTCGCTTCGAGATGCCGCATGCCCACGGGCCGGCCGCTGCCCGCAGGCGCGGCCGTGATGTCGAACGCCCCGCGGGAATCGGCATGGACCTGCCGGGCGATCCCAACGACGGCGACGAGATCCGGGGAAACCTCGATCCATTCGCCCGCCGGAGCCCTGTTGAACCGGCTCGCGTCGGAATCCTCCCGCCACGTGCTCATCGCCCGATCGATCCGCTCGAGCAGCCGCTCCACGTCCCGGTGGATTTCGCCGTCCGACATGTTCGGCAGGCAGTGGGCGAGCGTCACGCGGTAGGTCGTACCCATCGCCGGTCCGGCGAACGTGACCGCGGCTTCGCCTGCCGAGACCTCGCAGGCGACACCCACCGCCACCAGGAACAACGCGATGCGGTTCATCGTGGCCACCAGTGCACCGCCGCGGCGAGGATAAGACAGGCGACCATGACACCGTCCCGCCACGTGAGCAGGTCGGAACGGCCGTGAAATCGCAGATGATCGAGGAGGGCGCCGGTCGGACACCCGTGACGACAATACGCCATCGGCACCGCCGCACCGGCCACCAGGCTCACGACGAAGATCACGAGAGCCGCGGTCCCAGCCACCATCGGCAGGTAGCCGTCGAAGGGCTCGATATCGACGAGTGAAAGCGGCAGGTGGAGGACAGCCGTGAGGATCGCCAGCGCGAGCAGGGCCCAGGGCAGGGGAGCGAGCCATGACAGAAGCCTCGCGGGAATCCTCCGTTTCGGCCTTACGACCCTCACGAGAAGCTGCTGCGCGGCCCCGTGAGCGCACAGATGCGAGCAGTAGACGTTGCGGCGGGTCGTGACCGGCAGCACGACGGCGGCGAGCGTGAGCGCCATGAGCACCAACGCGGACCGCGGCACGCCCGCCTGTGCCCATCCCCAGACTTGCGCCTGCGAGAGCAGCGCACCGGCGCCGAACCCGAGGTAGAGGAGCACGGCGATCGGCAGGGCCAGACGGCCGAACCACATCCCGCGGAGTCGCGTGAACGCCGTGACGATGCCCGCCACGATCACGCCGAGCGCCCCGAGCCGAGGGCCGTCGAGATCGCGAACGAGCCCCGCCATGAAGTTCGCTCCCGCCCCGCCACGGCCCCACGCGGCCCGCCGGCCCGCTGCCTCAACGATGCCTCGCGCCACGGCCTGGCTCGTCATCGTCGCGCCGCTCACGCCCTCCACTCCCGTCGCGAGCGGATCGATGCCGGCAAGTTCCTCGAACGTCATGCCACGGTAGACACCGCGAAACGCCTCGTCGTCGCGGACATAGCCGACGTACGGCTCGTTGTCGAAGCTTGCGAGCACGACCACGCCCGCCACGCGGCCCTCGTGGTCGAACCCGATCACGGAGTCGGTGGGGCCCTGGTAGCCGATCGTGCGATCCGCCGCGGGACTGGTCCGCAGCGCCCAGCCGAGCGGAATCCGATCGGCCCCGAGAACGCGGATCACGGAAGGATCGCCTGCGTCCGGTTCGATCGCGACGGCTCCGGCGAAGATTTTGCCGAGGTCTTCGAGCGTGGGCGGTGTCGGGAACCGGCTTCGGCCCGCCTCGCCGCCGAGCCGCAGGGCGAGAGCGTCGGCGATCGCCATGCAGGTGAGCGTCGAGCCGGCGACGGCGTCGATTCCGGCTGCAGGCCCCTTGTCGGCGAACTCGGCAAGATCGTCGAGCGATCGGCCGGCGAAGGCCTTCAGGAATCGGGCATCCCGCTCGATCGCCGAGACGTGGTCGCGGGTGTCGCGGCTCGCGAGGATCTCGACGCCGGCCACCCTCGAGCCGGAGTCGCACACGACGAGCAGATCCGTCGGGCCGGAAAATCCGATCGCTTCATCTCCTGCCGGCGACGTCTTGAAGAACGTGCCGACCCGCTCGCCCCCGGCATCGAGCAGGTCGAGTGCCCCGGCGACGCCCGGCGACGGTCCGCCGATCGCCGCCACCTCGGGAAGATGCCGCCGCAGCCTCGCGATCGGCACCGTGTCGAGCGCCGCCGCCTGCCGGCGGCCGAGGAAAGAGACGTGCTCGACACCGACGAGCCACACCAGCGCCGCCACGACGGCCACGCGACATGCGTGGATGATCGCGCGTCGAAGGGTGGCGGCGTTCGTCTTCATGCCGAGAGCCTCACGGAGTCAGACCCGTTGGTCGGGCTTCCAAGGGAACGGGATTGTAAAGTAAAAGGAGTCGCATCCAGTGACCGGACTCGCAAGAAGGTCTGCAATGCTTCTCTCCATCCGTGCTGCCGGAGTCTGCTTGGGGGCGACCGCCGTGTGCATCCTGGCGATGTCGTCGATTGCCAGGTCGGCTGAAGGCCGATCGCCGGCCCGGCCCAACGTCATCATCGTGCTCGCCGACGACCTCGGCTTCGGCGACGTCTCGGCCAACAACCCCGAGGGCAGGATTGCCACGCCGCACATCGACCGGCTCGCGAAGGAGGGCATGCGATTCACCGACGCCCACACCTCGTCGGGCGTCTGCACTCCGACGCGTTACAGCCTGCTGACCGGCCGTTACCACTGGCGTACACGACTGCAGCACGGTGTTCTCGGAGGATTCTCGACGCCGCTCATCGCCGCCGAGCGGCTGACGCTGCCCGCCGTGCTCGCCGAGCACGGCTACCACACCGCCTGCATCGGCAAATGGCACCTGGGGATGCACTGGCCGCTTCGCGGCGGGGGCACGGCGGACGATCGTGGAAACTTCTCCCAGCCGTTCCCCGAGATCGGGCGGGTCGACTATGCCGCACCCATCTCGGACGGCCCCGTCGACCGCGGCTTCGACCACTTCTACGGCATCAGTGCGTCGCTGGACATGTTCCCTTACGTGTGGATCAACGACCGCTTGCCCACGGAGATCGCCTCCGTCACCAAACAGTTCGCCAGCCCCGCCCGGCCGGGCCCCGCCGGCCCTCACTTCGAGGCCGTCGACGTGCAGGAGAAGATCATCGACCACGCGGTCGAATGGATCGGTTCGCGGGCCGCCGATGCGAAGGCGGGCAAGCCCTTCTTCGCCTACGTTCCACTGGCCGCACCGCACACGCCGATTCTGCCGACGGCGGAATGGCGGGGCACGAGCGGCATCAACGACTACGCCGACTTCGTGAAGCAGGTCGACGCCGGCGTGGGACGCCTCCTCGACGCCCTCGATGTCCATGGCCTGTCGCACGACACGCTCGTGATCTTCACGGCCGACAATGGCTGCTCACCGCTGGCGGACATCCCGGCCCTCGTCGCTGCCGGTCACCGCCCAAGTTTCATCTACCGGGGCCACAAGGCCGACCTCTACGAAGGAGGCCACCGCGTGCCGTTTCTGGTCCGCTGGCCGGCACGGGTCAAGCCGGCCAGTGTGTGCGGTCAGCTCGTCGGCCAAATCGACTTCATGGCCACGTTCGCCGCAATGGTCGGCGGCACGCTGCCGGCCGACGCTGGCGAGGACAGCGTGAGTTTTCTTCCGGCCCTTGACGGCACGGCATCGGCCGCGATCCGCACGAGCCTCATCGCCCAATCAGGAAACGGGAGTTTCGCCATCCGCGACGGGTCATGGAAGCTCTGCCTGTGTCCCGGGTCCGGCGGCTGGAGCCCGCCCAAGCCATCCGACGACACGTCCGGACTGCCCGACATGCAACTCTACGATCTCTCGACTGACCCCGGAGAGCAGCGCAACCTCGAGGCCGCCCATCCGGAGCGGGTCGCGGCGATGAGGGAAATGCTGGAGCAGGCGATTGCCCGTGGCCGCACCACGGCCGGCCCCGATCAGCCCAACGAGGTGCCGATCGTGATGGTCAAGCACGCCCGCAGATCGTCGCGGCCCGCGACGGACCGCAAGTGAGCTGCTCACCGCGGCTTCCCGCGTTCATTCGGAACGCCGCGTCGTGCCGGGGAGCTTCAAGAGCTCGTCCATCTCCGCCCAGTGCTTTTCGTAGACGCCGCGGGGCGTCGTGCCGTGCTTGATCGCAACGCTCGCCGCCTTGCCGACGACCTCGCCCATCATCCCGCAGGTCTTCATCACCCGGACGGTGCCGAGGGCCTCGTGGGTGACGGAGATGCAGCGGCCCGCCATGAAGAGGTTCTCGACGTCCTTCGAATAGAAGCAGCGGTAGGGAACCGGGTAGCCGTATGTGCGATCCACCCGATTGTCGTGCACCGCGATCGAGATGAACGGATTGTCGGGAAACTTCTTCGCGTATTCCTGCTTCGGGTAGTGGAGGTCGATCGACCACGTGCTCGGCACGCAGCCGTCGGAGAACTCCTTCTTCGAAACGATGTCGTCCTGCGTGAGCACCACGTCGCCGAGGATCCGCCGGCTCTCCCGCGGCCCCCCCACGTAGGCCACCCACGTGAGGACCGCGTTTTCGTGCTTCGCGGCCCCGTCGCCATTCTTCATCGCATTCCAGGCGCCGAAGACGGCCCGCAGGTTCCAGTCGCGGATGCCCTCGGCGTCGCCGAGCGGATCCTTGTCGAACCCGCTCTCCCAGAACCACTCAGCGTGAAAGTTCCGAGGATACGGAAAATCGGCCATCGTGAGCGCCAGCGCCCAGGGCGTCTCGGGGAACGACTGCGGCGCGGCCTCCTCGGCCCACGTCCACATGTTGCTCATGCCCATCCGGCCCTTCGGCTCCATCACCGTTTCGGCACCGGCGAGGTGGCCGATCGTGGCGTGGCCGGTGGCGTCGCAGAAGAACCTGCCGGTGAACACCATTTCCCGGCTCGTCTTCGTGTCGAGGCAGTTCACGCCCGTGATCCGGTCGCCATCTCGCGCCACGGCGAACGCGTGCGTGTTCAAGAAGAGCTCGATGTTCGGCTCCGCCCGCACGACGCTCTCCTTCAAGGCATCACCGAACTCCTCCGCCGTGCCCGGGCTCTTCTTCGCCCTGTCGGCGAACTCCTCCACGATCTCGCCGATGTGCGGGTATTTGCCCCGCTTGATGAGCCCCTGTGCCCAGACGCGGACCTCGCTCGAGCCGTTGCCGCCGAGCACGGGCCGGTCTTGGACGAGCGCCACCTTCAACCCCATGCGGGACGCGGAGATCGCAGCCCCCATGCCGGCATAGCCGCCGCCGATCACGACGAGGTCGTACGGCCCCTTCGTCTCGGGCCTCTCCGGCAGTCCGAGAGTCTTTCGCCGCCAGGCGGCGAGCACCGCGGAGTCGTTGGGCGGTGGGCTCGATTCGGTCGTGAACGCGATGCAGTCGCAGCGGCCGTCGAAGCCCGCAAGATCGTGGATCGCCACCGACACCGCTCCGGCAGGAACCGTCACCGTGCCGCCATCCTGCCAGTCCCACCCGGCCCCCTTCGTGCCGAAGGTCTCCGCGAGCGGCGTGCCGTTGACGAGCAGCCGAAACTTCCCGGGCGAGCCCGGTGCGTTCCACCGGGCGACCCAGTCCTTCGTCCGCACGAACACCCGGTACGTCCCCGCGGCCGGGAACACGACCTTCGTCGTCGCATCCGCCACCGGCCTGCCGAGGCCGTGAGCGAGGAGATAGGGCGAGCCCATCTCGTGGATGAACTGCGTGTCGAGACTCCAGCCGCCGTGATCCGAAAAGCTCTCGGCCTCGACGAGGACCGTCGCGGCCGACGTGTAAGGGCCTGCTTGAACCAGGACGATTCCAGCCACCATCGCCGCTGCGAGCGTTCGTCTCATGCTGCTCTCCTCGAGGAACTCATGCCGGGAGGCTCACGAGTAAGCCTGCCTTCAGCAGTATGGAGGCTCCGCGCGAGTCACTTCAACCGAGGACTTACGGCACCGCCGCGACGACCGGGCCACGGGAATCGCTCGCTGGCGGAATGGCGGCCGATCGGTCAGACTTCTCCGCATGAAGACACGCTCCTTCGGACGGACGGGCTGGCAGGTCGGCGAAATCGGCTTCGGGGCCTGGGGCATCGGCGGCGGACAGTGGGGAGGCGCCGACGAGTCGGAATCGATGCGGACGCTCCACGCGGCCCTCGATGCCGGGATCAACTTCTTCGACACGGCCGACGTCTACGGCGACGGCCTCTCCGAGCGGCTCATCGCCAGGCTGCGCCGCGAGCGGAGCGAGCCCTTCCACGTCGCCACGAAGGCGGGCCGGCGGCTGCCGGCCCAGACGGTGGCCGGCTACTCCCGCGAGAACCTCGCCGCCTTCGTCGATCGCAGCCTGGCAAACCTCACCGTCGAGCGGATCGACCTGCTCCAACTCCACTGCCCGCCCACGGACGTCTACGACCGGCCGGAGGTGTTCGGCATGCTCGACGACCTCGTCGCCGCGGGCAAGATCCGCTTCTACGGCGTGAGCGTCGAGAAGGTGGAGGAGGCCCTCAAGGCGATCGAGTATCCGAACGTCCGGAGCGTGCAGATCATCTTCAACGCCTTCCGCCAGCGGCCGGCCGAGCTTTTCTTCCGCGAGGCGGTCCGCCGACGGGTGGCCGTGATCGCCCGCGTGCCGCTCGCCAGCGGCCTGCTCTCCGGCACGATGACCGCCGCCACGACGTTTCCGGCGGACGATCATCGCACCTTCAACCGCGAGGGCGCCATGTTCGACCGCGGCGAAACGTTCTCCGGGGTCGACTACGCGACGGGGCTTTCGGCGGTCGAGCAGCTGCGGCCGCTCGTGCCCGCGGGAGTCACGCTCGCGCAGTTCGCCCTGGCATGGATCCTCTCGCACGAGGCCGTCAGCTGCGTCATCCCCGGCGCGCGGCGGCCGGGCCAGGTCGTCGACAATGCCCGTGCCGCGGATCTGCCGCCGCTCTCCACCGATGTGCTCGAGGCCGTCCGCGGGGTGTACGACGAGAAGATCCGGCCGCTCGTGCACGACCGCTGGTGACGGACCCTCGAACGACCGGAGTTGTTCCATGTCGCAGTCGTTCTTCCAGATCACCAACACCGTCGCGCTCCTCGCGTGGATCGCGCTTTTGCTCTTCCCCGCGCGGCGGATGGTCTCGGGAGTCGCCTGCGCGATCGTCGTGCCGGCATTGCTCGCCGTCTGCTACTTTGCCGTGATCGCCTGGAAGCTCGCGGAGAACGGCCTGCCGAAAGAGGATCTGACGACGATCGCGGGTCTGCGAACCGTCTTCGGCGACGACTGGGTCCTCGCCGCGGCCTGGACCCACTACCTCGTCTTCGACATGGTGGTCGGCGCCTGGATCGCCCGCGACGCCGTGCGGCTCGGCATCCCGTGGCCGCTCCGCTCGCTCTCCCTCCTGCTCACGTTCCTCGCCGGGCCGGTCGGGTTTCTCATCCACCTCGCCTGCCGCCTTCTGCTCAAGCGTGCGGTGGCGATCGACGACGGGCCTTGATCATCGCGGCCGCCACGACGACCACCGGCAGGGCGAGGCAGGCGACGCCGAGCACGAGGACGGCGGTCATGCCCGGCTGGGCGTCGAACCGGCCTCGGCCGGAGAGCGTCTGGACGAGGGCATAGCCGAGCACGAGTCCGGTGCCGACGGTCGATGCGGCGACGAGCCGCCACCGCCGATTCTCATCGAGCCTCGCCCGCCGTGCGGCCCACGCGAGGAGGGGTAGCCACTGGATCGCATGGATCGCCATGCCGTGCGGAAACTTCGTGACACCCGCCGCGCCGAACGTCTCCGGCGGGAGCCCCGCGGCAGAACGGATGTCGCCGTGCACGCTCGCCCAGATCCCGAGGCCGCAGGAGACCGCGAGAAACACGAGTCCCGCCCGGGCGGCCAAGAGCACGTCGGCCGCAAGGTCGGTCCGCTGCAGCAGGAATCGCGCCGCAAGATCGAGGATCACCGCCGTGACGAAGAGGATGAGAAGGCCCATCGCGTCGTACGCGAGCGAATCGAACCGCGTCTGCCGGTTGAAGTGGCTCGCCACGCCACGCCACCGCTGCAGGTCGATGAGCGCGATTTCGACGAGGAGCGCCCAGGCGGTCGCCACGGCGAGCCCGCGATCGCCCCACCGCCGCGGCAGCTTCGACCATGCCCAGCCGAGCGAAAGGCTCGTGAGCCCGCCGGAGAGTCCGAACAGGATCGGCTTCCGCCAGGTGACGGGCCCCTCCCACGGCCCGCCCAAGAACGCCCAGGCGACCAGGTGCGCCACGCCGCTTGCCACGAGCGCGATCCCGACGGCCGCGAGCGATCGCGCGCGATCGTCACGCCACCAGTTCGAGTTCGCTCTCTCCATGGGAACCCGTCAGGCCAGGATGCCCTTCACGACGTGGCCGTGCACGTCGGTGAGGCGGAACTGGCGGCCCTGGTAGCGGAAGGTGA
>JBBAVU010000063.1:0-14363 GCA_040397565.1 Pirellulales bacterium
TCTGCTTCGCGCCGGCGTTCTGGAACGGCCGCGACGACCACCTCAAGGAGCGGCTCTTCGGCCTGACGCCCTACGAAGGCAACCACGGCGAGGACGTGAAGGAGTGCTACTACCACGTCGACAACACGCCGTCGCACTCGTTCATGTCGCTCTTGTACCGGTATCCGCAGCGGGCCTTTCCCTACGCCGAGCTCATTGCGGAGAACCGTCGCCGCGAGGGCCGCGGACCCGAGTACGAGCTCGCCGACACCGGCATCTTCGACGACGGTCGCTACTTCGACATCCTCGTCGAATACGCGAAGCTCACGACGGAGGAGATTGCGATCCGGATCACGGCGACCAACCGCGGGGGCGAACCGGCGGAGCTCCACGTCGTGCCGACGCTCTGGTTCCGGAACACCTGGTCGTGGAACGGCCGCGGCTCCGCGCCGCCGTCGATCCGTCGTGAAGACGTCGGCGACATGGCGTGCCTCGTCGCCGACGACACGGGCCTCGAGATCGATCCGCGGATCCCCGGGTCGGCCCGCCTCGGCCCGCGGTGGCTCGTCGCCGCGACGCCCCCGGGGCAGGGCGTGCTCTTCACCGACAACGAGACGAACGGCCCGGTCGTGTTCGGCCCGGGCCACGCGAGCCGCTCGTCATTCACGAAGGACGCCTTCCATCGACGAATCTGCGGGGGCGTCGAGGACACCTGCAATCCCGCGGGCATCGGCACGAAGGCGGCCTTCCACCACCGGCTCGTCGTGCCGCCGGGCGGCTCGGTGAGCGTGCGGCTCTTGCTCTCCGACCGGCCGCCGGAGGGGTCCGCTGCCGGCCTCGAGGCGACGATCGACCGGGTGATCGAGACACGGCGGCGGGAGAGCGACCGTTTCCACGAGGGTGTCGCGCCGCCGGCAGCGACCGCCGACGAGAAGCACGTGCAGCGGCGGGCGCTCGCGGGCCTCCTGTGGTCGAAGCAGAACTACATCTTCGACGTCGCGAAATGGCTCGACGGCGACGACCCGGCCGCGCCGCCGCCGGCGAGCCGCCGCACGATCCGCAACGCCCACTGGCGGCACCTCAACTCCCTGCGGGTCATGAGCATGCCCGACGCCTGGGAGTATCCCTGGTTCGCCGCGTGGGACCTCGCCTTCCAGGCCGTCCCGTTCGCGCTCGTGGACCCCCGGTTCGCGAAGGACCAGCTCTGGATGCTGCTCTTCGAGCAGTTCCAGCATCCGAGCGGCCAGCTGCCGGCCTACGAGTGGGAGTTCGGCGACCTCAACCCGCCGGTCCACGCCTGGGCCGTGTGGCGGGTCTACAACATGGAGAAGCGTCGGCACGGCACCGACGACCGCGATTGGCTCGAACGCTGCTTCCACAAGCTCCTGCTCGTCTTCACCAGCTGGGTCAACAAGGTCGACCGCGAGGGGAACAACGTCTTCGAGGGGGGATTCCTCGGGCTCGACAACATCAGCGTGTTCGACCGGAGCGAGCGGCTCGCCGACGGGACGGTGCTCGAGCAGTCCGACGCGACCGGCTGGATGGGCATGTTCTGCCTCGTCATGATGCGGATGTCGCTCGAGCTCGCCCGCGGAAACCACGTCTACGAGGGGCTCGCCTCGAAGTTCCTCCAGCACTACGCCTACATCGCGCACGCGATGAAGAACATGGGCTGCCGCGGCTACTCGCTCTTCGACGACGAGGACGGCTTCTTCCACGACGTGCTCCGCCATCCCGACGGCAGCTTCCAGCGGTTCCAGGTGCGGTCGCTCGTCGGGCTGATTCCCCTCTTCGCCGTCGAGCGGCTCGAGGCCTCGTGGATCGAGCCCTTCAGGGAGTTCTCGGCGAACCTGCAGTGGTTTTTGAAGAACCGCAGCGACCTCGCCTCCGGCGTGATCCACGAGATCCCGGCGGCCGACGGCTCGACGACGCACCTCCTGACGATCATGGACATCTCGCAGCTCCGCCGGATGCTTTCGCGAATGCACGATGCCGAAGAGTTCCTCTCGGAGCACGGCATCCGCTCGATGTCGAAGTTCCACGAGCGGGAGCCGTTCGTGTTCGACGGCCGCGTCGTCGGCTACGAGCCCGCCGAGTCGGAGACGAAGCTCAAGGGGGGCAACTCGAACTGGCGGGGTCCGATCTGGTTTCCGACGACCTTCCTCGTCGTCGAGTCGCTGCGGAAGCTCGGCACCGCCTTCGGCGACGGCTTCACGCTCGAGACGCCGGGATCGCTCGGTCGGCCGATCCCGCTCAAGGCGATGGCACGCGACATCGCCCGCCGGCTCATCGGCATCTTCCTCCTCGACGGCTCCGGCAGGCGACCCGTGTTCGGCGACGACCCGCGGTTCGCCGATCCCGCCTGGCGGGACGAACTGCTCTTTTTCGAGTACTTCCACGGCGACACGGGCGCCGGCCTCGGGGCGAGCCACCAGACGGGCTGGACGGCGCTCGTCGCCAATCTCATCGACGAGTGGCGGACGATCTGATCGCCGGCTTTGCACGCCCACTGCACGCGGCGTACCCTGCTTCCACGCTCTCATGATCGTCCAGGAACTCCACCACATCCAGTCGCGGCACCGCTACCTTCCGCAGGCGGAACTGCGGAAGCTCGCCGAGCGGACGGGTACGCCGCTCCACCGGCTCCAGGAGGTGGCGAGCTTCTTCCCGCACTTCCACCTCGAGCCGCCGCCGGCGGTCGAACTCTCCGTCTGCCACGACATGGCCTGCCACCAGCACGGCTGCGCCGGCGTGAAGGCCGATCTCGAGCGAAGTCTTTCCGCCGAGATCGCCGCCGGCCGCGTCGCCGTGCGGTATGCCTCCTGCCTCGGCCGCTGCGACCGGCCGGTGGCCGCGGTCGTGAACGACCGGTTCTTCGCGGCGAGATCCTCGTCTCAGCTCGCGGCGATTGCCCGCGACGCGCTCGCCGGCAGGCTGCCCGAGGCGGACGCCGACAGCCGCTACGAGCCGCACGCCAACCGCCCCTGGAAGATCGACCCGTACGACGGCCCCGGCACCTACGAAGCCGTGCGGAGCTTCGCCGCCGCGCCGGAACGCGAGCGGCTCATCGAGGAGCTGAAGACCGCCGACCTTCGCGGCATGGGGGGCGCGGGCGTGCCGGCCCACCAGAAGTGGAACGACGTCTGGCGGGCCAAGGGGAACGAGAAGTACGTCGTCTGCAACGCCGACGAGAGCGAGCCGGGCACGTTCAAGGACCGCGAGCTGCTCACCCGCCACCCGCACCTCGTGCTCGAGGGGGTGATCCTCGCGGGTCTGCTCACGGGCGCCACCCGCGGCTGGATCTACATCCGCCACGAATACGCCGAGCAGATCGCGATCATGAAGGCCGAGATCCGGCGGGCGGAGTCGCTCGGGGCCTGCGGTCCGCGGATCGCCGGCTCCGCCACGAGCTTCCCCGTCGAGGTCTTCACGAGTCCCGGCGGCTACATCTGCGGCGAGCAGAGCGCACTCATCGAGGCGATGGAGGACCGGCGGGCACAGCCGCGGAACAAACCGCCGCAGCTCGAGACCAACGGCCTCCACGACAAACCGACGCTCGTGAGCAACGTCGAGACCTTCGCCTGGGCGACGGCGATCGCGATCAAGGGGGGGCGGTGGTACGCCGACACGGGCGCCGCCGGCTGCAAGGGAAGCCGGCTCTTCTCGATCTCCGGCGACGTCGCGAGGCCCGGCGTCTACGAGTTGGCCAACGGGACGCCGCTGCGGACGCTCGTCGAGGATCTCTGCGGCGGCACGCCGAAGCCGCTGAAGGCCTTCGCTCCGTCGGGGCCGTCCGGGGGATTCCTGCCCGCGAAGCTGCCTGTGGCGTCGCTTCCCCGCGGCTGGGAGAAGCGGGCGCCGGAGGATCTCGTCGCGAAGGTCGCCGCCTCCGGGGGAACGCACCTCGACATCCTCGACCTGCCGCTCGACCTGCAGCGGTTCCGGGACCTGGGGCTCGCGATCGGGTCGGGGCTCGTCGTCTACGACGATTCACGCGACATGGCGGCCGAGGCGGTCAACTGCTCGCAGTTCTTCCGCGACGAGTCGTGCGGCAAGTGCGTTCCCTGCCGGATCGGTTCGCAGAAGATCGTCGAGATCGGCGAGGAACTGCTCACCGGAGCGATCGACGCCGCGGCGTTCGCCGACCGCGAGCCGGTCGTGAACGAGCTCACCCGAGCGATGGAGATGACGAGCATCTGTGGCCTCGGCATGGTGGCCGCGAAGCCGTTCCAGTCGGCGATCCAGTTCTTTTCCGACGACGTGCGGCGGCACATCGCGGGAGGCGGGCGATGAGCGACGAATCCTACGATCGCCTCGTCCTGCCCGAGGAGGACGGCCTCTTCGCCCGCGACATCGACGGCCAGCTCGTCCGCATGGACAAGGTCACCGCCGCGGACTTCGAGAAGCGGATCACGATCAAGATCGACGGCCGCGAAGTGACCGTGCCGAAGGCCGTGCCGCTCACCGACTCCCAGGGCAAGATCCTCCGCGACGCCGAGGGCCGGCCGATTCCGCGGGCCACGACGATCTACGACGCGGCCACGAAGGCCTACGCCGACGATCCCGGCGGCAACCCGATCCCGATCCTCTGCCACCGCGAGCACCTCGAGCCGGTGGGCGTCTGCCGCGTCTGCTGCGTCGAGATCGCGAAGGTGAAGCGGGGGTCGATGCAGCGGGAGCGGAAGCTCCTGCCGGCCTGCCACCACCGCGTCGAGGAGACGATGGAGGTGCAGACGATCCGCTCGCCCGACCTCGCCGCCCGTCGCCGCGTCGACGCGAACGTGCGGACGCTCGTGAACCTGCTCGCCTGCGACCACCTGCCCGCCGACTGGCACGAGCGGCTCCCCTCGAACGAGCTCGGCCGGCTCGCCGGACGGCTCGACGAGTTCGCCCTCGAGGCCCGTGGGCTCGAGCGGGCGGCCGCGGAGGCGGGGAGCCCGGCCGGCGGGATCGACGAGGCGGCGATCGCGGCGAGGTGGCCGCTCACCGGGGGGCAGCCCTTCGCCCCGCGAAAGATCGAGCGGGGGCAGGACCATTCGTCGCCGCGGATCGACGTCGACCACGACCAGTGCATCCTCTGCGACCGCTGCGTGCGGGCCTGCAGCGACGTGAAGCACAACTTCGTGATCGGCCGCTCGGGGAAGGGCTACTCGACCCGCATCGCCTTCGACCTCGACGACCTCATGGGCAGCTCCAGCTGCGTCTCCTGCGGCGAGTGCATGATCAGCTGCCCGACCGGCGCGCTCGTCTTCAAGGGGACCGTCGCCGACCAACTCGCCGGCGCCGGTGAGGAACGCGTGTCGCCCCAGGATCTGGAGCGATACCCGATCTTCGCGGGCGTGCCGCCGAAGTTCCTCGCCTGGAACGGCGGCGCCGTCACCCGCCGCCGCTTCGCCCCCGGCGAGGTCGTCTGCCGCGAGGGGGAATACGCCTCGACCGCCTATCTGATCGTGCGCGGCCGCGTGGGCGTCTCCGTCGGCGGCACGAAGACGACCGCGGCGACGGAAGGAGGCCTGCGGGCGTTCGTCCGGGGCGCCACCCGCTGGCTCCAGGGGAGCCGCGGGGCGGCCGCTGCCGCGGTCGCGCCGCGGCGGGAGACGGTGAACATCGACGGTGGCCGGTCGCTCGCGCTGCGGGACGGCAGGTGGGTCGACGAGATGACGCCCGAGGACGTCATCTTCGGCGAGATGTCGTGCCTCAACCACTATCCCCGGTCGGCGACGGTCGTGGCGATCGAGGAGACCGAGCTGCTCGAGATCCACCGCAACGTCCTCCACATGCTCCAGCGGAACGAGGTCTCGCGGCGAATCCTCGACGACGCCTACCGCAGCCGGTCGCTCGCCCGGGAGCTGCGGCAGCTCTCGATGTTCCAGGGGCTCTCCGAGGCCGACCGGGCCCGCTGCGCCGAGCGGCTCCGCGACCGAGCGGAGATCGTCCGCGTCGACCGGGGGCAGACGATCTTCCGGCAGGGAGACGTCGCCGACGACTTCTTCAAGGTGCGGCTCGGCTTCGTGAAGGTGTCGCAGCGGCTCGGCGACCAGGACCGCGTGATCGACTACCTCGGCCCGGGCCGATCGTTCGGTGAGATCGGGCTCGTCTCGGCGATGGAGGACTTCGGGGAGGCGCTCTCGGGTTCCGGCAACGTCCGGGCCCGTCGCACCGCCACCTGCACGGCGCTCGACGACGTGGAGCTCGTGCGGATCCGCGGTGAGGACTTCCGCTCGCTCGTCCGCGAGTTTCCGGCCGCCCGCGACCACCTCGTTGCCGAGGCGCGAAGGCTGCTGGACCGCGACCGAGACCGCGCGTCGCAGGCGGAGGAGAACCTCGAGGGCTTTCTCGAAAACGGCCTCTACAGCGCGCAGAAGCTGCTCGTGCTCGACCTCGAGAGCTGCACCCGCTGCGACGAATGCACCCGCGCCTGCTCCGACACGCACGACGGGATCACCCGGCTCATCCGCGAGGGCCTGCGGTTCGAGAACTTCCTCGTGGCGAGCTCCTGCCGCTCGTGCCTCGACCCCTACTGCCTCGTCGGCTGCCCGGTGGACGCGATCCACCGCAAGCCTCGGGAGAACCATCCCGGCGCGGTCGAGATCGTGATCGAGGACCACTGCATCGGCTGCGGCCTCTGCTCGACCAACTGCCCCTACGGCAACATCTCGATGCACGCGGTCGAGGGGCCCGACGCCGCCGGCCGCCGCGTGGCCACCACCTGCGACCTCTGCCGCGACTTGGTCGGCCCCGACGACGATCCGAGCTGCGTCTACGCCTGCCCCCACGACGCCGCCTTCCGCATGAGCGGCCAGGACCTGCTCCAGATCGTCGCTGGCCGCAGGGGCCGGGCGCCATGACGCCAGCCTCGCCGTACCTCGACGACTACGAACGCCGGCGCCGGCAGGCCGAGACGGCGAACGAGCTGGTGGTGTCTCTGATCATCGCGTTCTTGACGGGTTCGACGCTGCTCGTGCAGATGATCTGGAACGTGGAATTCCCGTTCGTGCCGGTCCCGGAGCGGGTGAAGCTCGTGTGCCTGGCGATCGTCACGGCCCACGTGGGGGTGGTGGCGGCGATCTCCCTGCAACGCGGGTATTCGCCCCTGCGGAAGTACGCCATCGTCGTGATGCGGATGGCCCTCCTGGGGTGCCTCTGCTGGGCGGAGTGGTGGCACGCCTTGCCGGAGTACGGCCTCGTTCGGCCGACGTCGCTCTTCGCCGTCACCATCGTGCTCGCGGCGCTCTCCTACAGCCGCGCCGCCGTCATCCTGGCAGGAACGCTCGCCTGCGTCCTGTATCCCGCCATCTCGCTGCTCGGTCCCGCGTGGCCCGCGAGCCTCCATGCCAGCATCTTCGCCGTCCAGTTGTTCATCGCCGTGACCGCCGCCGCCTACCGGATCGTCTCGGAGATGCGCACGATGTCGGACGAGTCGGTGTCGAACGAGCGGCTCAGCCGGTTCTTTTCTCCCGAGCTCGCCTCCACGATCGCCCACGAACCGGAGATCGCTCTGCGGTCGGCCGAGTGTCGCGTCACGGTGCTCTTCAGCGACATCAGCGGATTCACCGCCATGTCGTCGCGCATGTCGCCGGAGGAGGTGGTCGGCCTGCTCAATGCCTACTTCCCGAGGATGGTGGAGATCGTGTTTCGCCACGGCGGCACGCTCGAGAAGTTCATCGGCGACGCCCTGCTCGCCGTGTGGGGGGCGCCGGTCGAAAGCCACGACGACGTCGATCGGGCCGTGGCGGCCGCGACCGAGATGCAGGAGGCGGTGGCGAGGTTCAACGTCGAACAGCAGGCCGCGGGACGGCCGACGATCGCGATTCACGTGGGGATCGCCTCCGGCCCCGCCGCGGCCGGCTACATCGGCACGGATCGCTACGTGCAGTATGCCGTGATCGGCGACACGACCAACGTCGCCGCCCGCATCTGCTCGGCGGCGGGCCCTGGAGAAACCCTCGTGTCGGAGGCGACGCGACGCGGGCACTCCGGCCGGGGCGTGGCGTTCGAAGACGTGCCCGCGATCGCGGCGAAGGGGAAGGATGGCCCGGTCACCGTGCACCGGGTGCGGCCGGCGGCGGCCCCGTGACCGCCTCCGCGACGCGGCGGAGATGCTCCCCGACGGCGGTTGCGTCGTAACCGCGGGGGCTTGAGAACCGTTCGGTCCTGCCGTCCACCGGCTCGACCGGGAACTCGAGCAGGCCGCGCAGGGACGCGAGCGATCCCCGCACGTCGGCGGCGTCGAGGCGGCCAGCCGCGATCTCGCGGTCGGCGATCGCTTCGAGCGCCGCGAGGGCGGCGGCGGCCTCCGCCCAGTTGGCGGCGTTCGTGTCGGCCGCGATCCGGCCCGCGAGATTCCCTGCTGTCATCGCGGCGAGTCGCTGTCGCATCTGCGGAGCCGCCTGCTCGATGGCCCGCACCGCCGCTTCGAGCGAGGCCGGATCGGGCGGCCGCGTCCACGAACGCTCGACGGATCCGCGGGCCTTCGCCACCGACTCCGCCGCCTCCCCGGGGAGGATGACGTCGATGTGCGCGAACTGCATCGGCTCGAGCCGCGGGCCGCCGGGCGGCGGTCCCCCGCGACGGACCGCGACGTTCGGGGCCGACACGACCGCCGCCGGCCGGTGGCAGCCATGGCAGTCGAACGCCGTGAACTCGGGCCACGCACCGCAGGTGATGCCGCGGTTCCCCGACCGCGCCGCCCTCGATTGCGACGCGAGTTGCCCCAGGTAGTTCGAAAGGGCGCCGAGCCGGCCGAGCGCCCACTCGTCGACCGGCCCCGGCGAGTCGGAGCCCTCCGGCGAGGCGAAGCGGTCACGCCAGTGCGGCGGCTCGCCCCGCTTGTAGCTTCGCAATTCGAAGGCCAGCCGCGGATGTCCCGCCGCGACGAGGTCGTGGGTCACCTCGCGGATCGCGCCGTCGGCGGTCGGCGTTCCGCCCACGTGGCAGTCGGCGCACATCGACGCACAGGTGAACGGGTCGGCGAGATCGACCATGCCGAGGGTGTTGCCGCGGGTCTGCCATCCCTTCGCGGTGTGTGCCGCGAGCCATGCTCCCGCCGCGCCGTGGCACGACTCGCAGCTCACGCCCTCCCCCGCCGTAGGTCCGCGGGCCGTCGCGTGGCAGCCGACGCAGGCCATGTTCTCGTGGGCCGGCGGCTGCGGCCGCGAGGGATCGCGGACGGCGACGGCCGCGACGATCCGCTCGGCGAGCGGCTCGCGGAGCACGGCATGGGCCCTGGCATGCGGATCGCGGGTGGCCCAGACGGTGTAGGCGCTCTGCCAGGGAGCGTGCCCCGCGACCGGCGCGGCATGGCAGCCCGACGAGGTGCAGCTTCCCGCGCCGACGAGCGACCGCGGCGCCGGCCGCGACTCGACGGCAGCCGGGGCCGGCGGAGAGACCGTGCGTCGACCGCACCCGACGCCCAAGGTGATCGCGACGACGGCGGCGATCGCGAAGGCGGCCGACCTCGGCAGCGGGCGGGATGTCATCGCCGAGGCCCCGTGGCGTCGCGGCCGCCGAGGGCGTCGAGGATCGCGTGCGATCCCGCGGGATGGTGCGGGCCGAGGCCGTGGTAGCCGTGGCACTCGACGCAGTCGAACCGCACGCCGCCGACCGGCTTCCCGGATGCGTCGAAGCCCGCGGGCGCGTGACAGGCCGTGCACGATTCGCGGCCGGCGATCATCACGCGGTCGTTGTCGAGCGGCGAACCCGGCATGCCGGCGGCCGAAACTTCCACCGTGCTGGCCGTCGCCAACGGGTAGGCCGCCGCGTGGCACCCGCGGCAGTCGAAGCCGCGGTGGGGCACGTGGCTGAACCGGGCCTTCACGAGCCAGACGTCGGGCACGCCGGTCGGCGGCACGCGAAACCAGGTCTCCGAACGATTCTTCCCGCCTCCCTCGAGCAGCCCCGCGACGGGGATCGTCGCATCCTCGACCTCGTGGCACTTCCCGCAGACGCCGCGGGTGAACGTCCGCGAGGCCTCGAGCGTCGCGCGGATCTCGCCGCGGAGGGTCTCGACCGCGGGGGTCGTCGGCGGGGAGTTCGCCGGCAGCGGCCTCGGTGGCACCGCCGCATCGAGCGCCGCCCTGCCCGACGCCGTCCCATCGAGGGCGGCCGTCACGAGAAACCGTCGCATGCCCTCCGCGTCGAGGCCGTGTGGCATGAGCCGGTCGGCCGCGTCGGGCTCGTAGGGGAGCGCGTGGCAGGCCGCGCAGTGCCGCTCGTAGGAGACCGGCAGCGCGTAGGCCCCCGGCTTCGACGCCGTGAGCAGCGCCGTCATCTGCCGGACGTCGTCGGGCGGAAGCGACGTCGCGAACTCGTGGCACGATTCGCAGGAGAGCTGCACGAGATTCCCCTCGGCCGCCCCGGCCGGAAGGAGACGCCGCCGATCCGCCTCGGCAAGCATCGCGTAGGTCATCGGCGGGCTCTTCGACGGGCCGCCGAAGACGAGCCCTGCCGTCATGTGCCTGCCGTGGGAGAACTTGAGCCGGCCGGGGTCCTTCGCGAGCGACTCGAACGCCGGGTGATGCTCGTCGTCGAACCGCGTGATCGGCATCGTGACGGCGGAAGGCGCGGCCGCGCCGGAGGCGATGCGGTGCGAGGCGATGTCGGCATGGCAGGCGGTGCACGTCCGGTCGGCGACCCGTGCGAGGTCGGCCTCGCGGCCGCGATGGTCGGCATGGCAGGAGGCGCACGAGCCGACCTCGGAAGCGAGCTGGAGTGGGTGGTGGGCCGCGGCCCGATGGCAGGCCTCGCACTTCGCGTCCATCGCCGCCCGCGTCGCGTCGGTCGAGAGCCAGGTGTCGTCCTTGATCGGTGAGAGCGGCACGTGGCAGGCCTCGCAGTCCCGCTCCCACTTCGCGTGCACGGCGGCCACGGCGCCCGGCGAGTGGTGCCGCTGCGGATCGATGGCGCCCCACGCGCACCACCCGACCGCCGCGAGCAGCCCCGCGGCGGTGAGCCAGGTCCGCCACGCACGCATCGGGCTCGTTCGCGCGTAGTAGCCGCGGTCGATCCGCGAGACCTGCTCGCGGGACGTCGCACGGCGAAACGTGTCGGAAGGTTCCATGCTCGCCTACCAATACCAGATCGCGATCGGCACGTGGACGGCCAGCAGCACGCCGAGCGCGACCGACAGTGGAACGTGGACGAGAAGCCATCGGTGGAGCCGGTCGTGCAGCCTCGCCTGGAGGTCGAACTGACGGCGGTGCTCGCAGGCCCGCTCGAGCCTCGAGATCACGTCGTCGGCCTCGCGCGGAGAGGTGGCGCGAAGCTGCGCAAAAAACGAGTCCGCTTCCCGCCGGCCCGCGAGCGGCGATCCCCCGGCCTGTCCGGCGAGCAGGTAGGGCCGGATCTCATCGTGAAACCGCCGCGCGATCTCCCGGGTTCCGGGGATGACGGTGTAGACCGGAATCGTCTCGAGCACGCGGCCCTGGATGCCCGTCATCGCCCGAAAGCCCGTGACGACGGTGAACTCGTCCTCCTCTTCGGGTCCCTCTGCATCGACCGCGGCGGCCGTCGGCGGCTCGCAGACGGCGCGGACGAGCCGCCCCACGTCGGCGGCTTCCCGAGCCGCCACGTGCTCGATCTGCTCGCGGATCGTCTCGGCCGGCACCTCGTCGAGGAGCATCCGCGGCAGGAACTGCTGGAGCACGAGGCCCCAGATGCCGCTGGCGATCACGGCAAGGAAGAGCACCATGAGCGCCACGTTGAGCAGGCCGCCGATGAAAAGCAGCCTCGCATGCATCAGCACCAGCGGCAGGCAGAGCAAACCGAGCCACACGTGGGCCCGCAGCCAGGACTGCGCCGATCCCAGCCGCCAGCTCCGCACCCGCTTGCGGGGCCAGAGCAAAAGTTCGAACACGATGATCAGCCCGCCGACGATGCCGAAGACGAGCCCGGGCCGGCTGCTCCCGCCCGGCAGCCTTCCCGACGCCGCCCACTCGAAGCCGTACCAGGCCACCGCGGCGGCTGTCGCGACGAGGATGCCCGCGATCCACGGCCGATCCCTGGGCCAGGTCCTGCCTCCGATGATCACGTTCGACTCCTGGGCGGGGCCCCCGACGTACCGGGGCGCCTATCGGGCTATCGGCAGAACCGCGAATCCGGACCGCCGAACGCGTCCAGCCTATCCCGGTCGGGGAGGGCTCCGAAACCGTGACATTCCGAACAGGCCTCTTAAACGGTCCGCCGTTCGCCGCCGCCGCGTTGATTCGTCGAAGAATCCCGGGAGGGACGAGCGGCCAAATCGATGGAATCCGCGAAAAACAGCCTCGCTGGCCGCCGTCGCGGGCCGCGCCGAAGCTCCATGCCGGCCGCGGCCTGCCTTGCCCTGCTCTCCCTCGCCCTCGAGGTCCCGCTGCGGGCAAACGCGGAGGATGCCGAGCCGATCCCCTGCCCTTCACCTCGGGGCGAGCAATCGCACGGCATGGTCGACGGCGGATATGCGGGCATGGTCGCCGATCCCGCCGCGACGGCGCTCACCGCCGCCGGCTGTGCGTCGACGAGTTGCCACGGGGGTCCCGGGGCGGGCAACCACGACGTGCAGTCGTTCGCCGCCACGCTCTGGGCGGAGCGGGATCCCCATGCGTCCGCATACGAAACCCTCCTCGAGCCCCGGTCCCTGCGGATGGCGGCAACTCTCGGCATCGGCGAACCGCACCGGGCCCGGCAGTGCCTCGCCTGCCACTCGGTACAGGCGGAGCGGGACGCGCCGCTTCCGCCCGAGGCTCTCGCGGATGGCGTGTCGTGCGGATCGTGCCACGGCGACGCGACCGGCTGGCTCGCGATCCACCATCTCCCCGAGTGGCGGCACGTGAGCCCCGAGGCACGGGCGGCGATGGGATGGCGTGACGTGGAGGACGTCACGTCGCGGGTCCGCACCTGCATACCATGCCACGTCGGCGACGCGTCGCGGGAGGTCGATCACGACCTCGTCGCCGCCGGCCACCCGCGGCTGGCCTTCGAGTTCGCCGCCTACCAGCGGCTCTGGCCGCGGCACTGGAGCCCGCGGAAAACGGTCGAGGCCGAGCACGACTTCGCCGAGCGATCCTGGGCGACCGGACAGGCGGAGACGCTCGCGGCCGTCGCGAGGCTCGTCGAGGTTCGGGCCCGTCGTGCGATCGATGCCGACGCCTCGGGCCAGGCTTCACGCTGGCCCGAGTTCGCCGAGTTCGACTGCTACTCCTGCCATCGAGCCCTGTCGCCCGAGCGGGTGGCGGCCGGAGCCGACGGGGCGTTTCGCAATCCGTTTCCCGGCACGCCTTCGTGGCAGCCTTGGAGCGTCGCGGCCGCGAGGCTGCTTGCCACCGCGATCGACGAGCCCGCGGCGGCGGAGGTCGGAGCCGCCGCGACGGACCTGCGGGACCTGTTCGCCCCCGACTGGTCTGCCGGCGACCGGGAGCGGCTCGACCGCGCGGTTGCGCGGGCACGAAGGCTCGAGCGGGCGGCGGAGGCCGCCGCGGCCGCGATCGAAGCACGTCCCACGATCACGATCGATGCCTCGCACGACCGGCTCGACGCCGCCGTCGCGTCGGCGCCGAGCGAGTGGAGGTTCTGGGATGCGGCGACGCAGACCTACCTGCTCATGGAGGCCGCCGGCGACGGCGGCCCGGCCCGCCTCGGCCGCTGGCCCTACCCCGGCTACGAGCGGCCGGTCTCGACCACCCGTGCGGCGCTCGACGACATGCGGGCAAGCCTGCGTTTCAAGCCGGGCTCCTGGGGCCCCGACGGCTTCGATCCGGCCGCCTTCAACCGCGGCCGCAGGGCCGTGCCCTACGGGCGGCCGAGCGGCCGGTAGAGCGACGCGTCGAACGGGTCGTCGCTCGCCCTCCAGAGCCGCCCCCCGCGCAGGTACATCCGCCGCTGGCTCTCGAGATCGAGCGGCTTCGCGCCGACGCGGCCGAACACGGAAAGCTGGTTGCCCGATTCGTCCACGGCCCGGTCGCGATCGACCCCCTCCGAGATCGACAGCGCGACACCCCCCTTCGTCACGGGGTAGCTCGCCACGAGCTGCGGCGTGGGGCGGGGGCTGAAGCCCACGTTGCCCGGCGTGTCGGGGCCGGTGAGCTGCACGACACGCAGGCCGTTGGCCCCGTCGGCCACGTAGGCGAACTGGCTGACGTAGGCGATCCCGAGCTTCACGTCGCGGACGTCGTTCATGCAGCCGCCGCCGTCGAAGAGCTGGTCGATGAAGGGCCTACCGGGATTCGTGACGTCGATGATCGCGAGGCCCTGCGAGCCCGCCGCGACGTAGGCGTACGTCCTCGCGACGTACGCCTTGTAGGCCGTGGAGAGCGGCACCACCGCCAGCGGCACGGGCGCTGCGACGTCGGTGACATCGAACGTCTTGAATCCCTCGGCGTCGCAGACGAAGGCGTGGCGGAACTGGATCT
>JBBAVU010000064.1:0-14362 GCA_040397565.1 Pirellulales bacterium
GTCGTCCTCCAGGACCCCGCGACCGGCATCCGGTACGCCACCTGAAAAGTCGACCGGGCGCCGGGGGCGAGGGTCGGGAGCGATTCGAAGGTGACCGTGGAGCGGTCGATGCGTGTGCGGCTTGGAACCGGATCCCCGACCACGAGGGCCTGGTCCGGCAGCATGATCGACACGTCGAGCCCGCCGATCGGGCTCGTTCCCTCGTTCGTCACGGTGCACACGAGGAGCGTTCCGGCGCCGACCCGAACGGGGTCGTCGCAGTCGGCCAGCGAGACACGCAATCCCGCCTCGCGGGCGGTGCGGGCCACGGGCCGCCTCGATCGGACGAGCACGCACGACTCGTCGGCGACGATCACGCCGCCGCCCGTCCCGGCGAGCGTGCTGCGGACGCATGGCCGGTTTGCGGGACCCGCCAGACGGCCGAATGACGTGGACCCCGTTTCGGCCCTCAGGTTCACCTGGCGGCGAAGTTGTTCGCCCGGGCCGATGGCAGGGAGGCTCCACGCGACCTTCCCGCTCGACAGTTTGTAGCCGTCGGAGGCCTCCATCGGCGCGAACGCCGTGTCCCAGGAAAACTCGAGGCTCCCCGGCGACGATGCCACCGCCCCGGTGTTTCTCACGGTGGCGACGAACTCGGCGACCGCCCCCTCGTCGACCTCGGAAGGACCCTTGAGCCCAAGTTCGAGCGACGGCGTGACCGGCACCGCGGGCGTCGTCGCGGCGGAGGCCGCGGGGGCGACCGCCACGGCAGGCGCTACGACTGACGGGAGAGGCACGGTCGGCGTGGCCGAGGAGGAGCCGAAGGTCGATGCCGATGGGCTTGGCGTCGTGGGAGGCGGCGTTCGCTGGAATCCCGAAAGGGGCTGCGTCACCTCGACGCAGGCCGTCGCGCCGCCGACGAACACGCCCGTCGGATTGAGGATCTCGACGCGGTGGCACTGTCGGCCGGGCTCCGCCGCGATGAAGTCGAGCGTGATTCGCTTCGAGGTGCCGGCCGCGAGGTCGATCGTGCCTTTCTGCTCGATCGGGCTCGTCGAAGCCTCGTGCCGAAAGCCCTTGTCGAAGTAGTCGATGATCCGCAGCTTCTGCTGCGGCTTGCCCGACCGGTTCACGATTTCCACCTCGAACGAGACCCGCTCGCCGGCGGTGGCGGTGAGCGGCCCGGTGACGAGCACCGCCACCGGATCCTCTCCGCGGACGATCGCGGCGGAGACCACGAACGATGCGACGACCCCGAACGCTGCGACGAACCGGCTTCCCATAGGCCGGAGAGACTACCATCCGGACAAGCCGGGGGAAATGGGCGGTCTCGGTCGGGACCGCGGGGGTTTAGTCGGTAACCCTGTGGCGGACGATCTCCCCCTCCACCATGTAGATGACGTCCTCGGCGATGCTCGTGGCCATGTCGGCCAGTCGCTCGATGTGCTTCGACACGGAGTTGATCCGGAGCAGGCTCTCCACCCGGTCGGGGCTCGACTTGATACCCCGCAGGATCTTCTGGCGGATCTGCATCCGCGCCTCGTCGACCGCGTCGTCCTCCTCGCGGACCTGCCTCGCCAGGGCCGGATCGGCGTTCACCACCGCGTCGAGGCACTGTTTCACCATCTCCTGGGTGAGCGTCGCCATCGTGCGGATCTCCGGCGGCAGGTCGACCGGCTCCGCCCGGGCGAGCTGGGCGACCCGCTTGGCGATGTTGCGGGCGAGGTCCCCCATCCGCTCGAGGTCGTTGTTGATCTTCAGCACCGCCACCACGAACCGCAGGTCCGCCGCAACGGGCTGGTAGAGCGCGAGGATCTTGAGGCACTCCTCCTCGACCTCGACCTCCATCCGGTCGATCTCCTCGTCGCTCGCCATGACCCGCTGGGCGAGCGCCGTGTCCTTGTTGATGAGCGCCGTGATCGCCTTGGAGATCGCCTCCTCGACGAGCGTGCCGACCCGCAGGATCTTCTCCTTGAGCCCCTCGATCTGCCGTTCGATGTGTTTCGTCATCGCGTCCGTCCGTCGTTCAGCCGAATCTGCCCGTGACGTAGGCCTCCGTCTCACGGAGGATGGGCTTCGTGAAGATCTCGGTCGTCGGGCCGTACTCGATGAGCCGCCCGAGGTACATGAAGGCCGTGTAGTCGCTCGTGCGGCTCGCCTGCTGCATGTTGTGGGTCACGATGAGGACGGAGTAGCGGCCTCGCAGCTCCTGGATGAGGTCCTCGATCTTGCCGGTGGCGATCGGATCGAGGGCGCTGCAGGGCTCGTCGAGCAGGAGCACCTCCGGCTCGGCGGCGATCGCCCGCGCGATGCAGAGCCGCTGCTGCTGCCCGCCCGAGAGCCCGAGGCCGCTCTCCATGAGCCGGTCCTTCACCTCGTCCCAGAGGGCTGCTCCCCGCAGGCTCTTCTCGCAGACCTCGTCGAGCACGCCCCGGTTGGTCTCACCGTCGATCCGGAGGGCATAGACGACGTTCTCGTAGATGCTCATCGGGAACGGGTTCGGCTTCTGGAACACCATGCCCATCCGCTTCCGCAGCTCGATGACGTCGGTCCTCGGGTCGTAGATCGAGTCGCCGCTGAGCCGCATGTCGCCGACGATGCGGACGTTCTGAACCAGGTCGTTCAAGCGGTTCACGCTCCGCAGGAGCGTCGACTTGCCGCAGCCGCTCGGCCCCACGAGCGCCGTCACCTTCGACTGCGGGATCGGCATCGTGATGCCGTGCAACGCCTGCTTCTGGCCATACCAGAGGTTGAAGTGGTCGATCTCGAGCACCGGCGTCTCGCGGCCGACCTGGGCGTGGACCTCCGACGGCACGTCGATGCCGGCGGCAACCGCCACGAGACGGTCGGACGCCGACGGGCCTGAGGGGCTTTCGGGGATGGACGGGGAGTCGATCGCGGAGTTCATGCGGACCTCGCGAGAAAGCATACCGCAGCGGGGAAGGTCCACCAGCATCCGGAGAGAGTTTCGTGCATTTCAAAACTGCTGCGATATGTAGCGGCGGCGGAGCCTGGCCCGGATCCAGATCGCCGCCACGTTCAGGAGGGCGATGATCGTCACGAGCAGGAAGGTGATCGTGAACACCATCGGCTTGGCCGCCTGGGCGTTGGGGCTCTGGAAGCCAACGTCGTAGATGAGGTACGCCAGGTGCATGAACTCCCGCTCGGGGTGGATGAACGGAAACGTCCCGTCGATCGGGAGGTCGACCGCGAGTTTCTTGACACCGACGAGCATGAGGGGGGCGACCTCGCCGGCGCCGCGGGCCATCGCCAGGATCAGGCCTGTCATGATGCCGGGCAGGGCCCGCGGCAGCACGATCCTGCGGATGGTCTGCCATTTGCCCGCGCCGCAGGCGTAGGAGCCCTCCCGCATCGAGTTGGGAACCGACGCGAGCGCCTCCTCCGTGGCGACGATCACGACCGGCAGCGTGAGGAGCGCGAGCGTGAGCGACGCCCAGAGGAGGCCGCCGGTGCCGAAGGTCGGCTGGTTGTCGGCGACGAGGCTGGCCTTGAAGAAGAGTTCGTCGATCCCGCCACCGAGCAGGTAGCAGAAGAACCCGAGGCCGAAGGCACCGTAGACGATGCTCGGCACGCCAGCGAGGTTGTTGATCGCGATGCGGACGGCGGTCATCACCGCTCCCTGCGACGCGTATTCCCGCAGGTAGAGCGCGGCGAGCACGCCGAAGGGCGCGACGAACACCGCCATGATCAGCGTCATGGCGACCGTTCCCCAGATCGCCGGGAAGACGCCCCCGGCGCTGTTCGCCTCCCGGGGGTCGTCGGTGAGGAACTCGCCCCATCGCGACGCGTAGACGCCCAGTTTCCCGGCGAAGTCGAGACGGTTCGACTGCCATCCCCGCACGATGTTGGCGAGCGGGATCGACACGGTCTCGCCGGAGGACGTGTCGAACTCGACGGCGTAGCGGTCGTTTTCCCGGCGCAGGTCGTCGGTGGCGGCGTCGAAACGTCTCGTCTCGCGATCGGCCTCCTCGACGACCTTCCGCTCGCGGTCGATCGCGTCGCGGTAGCGGCCGCTCGTGCTGCCGGCGTCGAGATCGGCCTGCACGACCGCGAGCCTCGCGGCCCGGAGCCTGCGCTGGACGACGCCGCGATCGTGCCGATCGATCCGCCGGACCTCCGCCACCCGCTTCCGGACGTCCGGATGGATTCGCTCGTATTCCCTCCAGGTCGCGGCGGGGCCCTCCGCGATCGCCTTTCCGCCATCGGTGATCCGCCGCGGAGTGCCGTGGAAACGCCCCCCCTCCACCCGCTCGACCGCCGTGGCCCACTCGGGCAGCGTTGTTGCGACGATCGCGTCGTCGTCGAACCACTCGTAGTGCTTCCCGGTGAGCTCGAAATTCGCGACCCGGAGAAGTCGGCGGGTGAGGTGACGGCCCTCTTCACCCTCCGCCCTGACGCGTTCGCGGCCGGCGACCTCGCCGAGCACCTTCCGACCATCGGCGAGCTCCGCGAGCTCGAGCGGCCGGGGCCAGAACGTCGATCCACCGCGAACGACGATGAACCCGAGGAGACCGGTGATCATGAGGAGCGCGACGGCAAGCGCCCCGCCGGTGAGCCAAACCCACGGCTCCCCATGGGCCGCGAGGTTCGAGTAGGCGCTACGAACGCGGCGGGAGCGGGCCGGCGGACCGACGACGGAGGGACTTTCAGAGCTCATGGGCCCTCCGGCGGAACCGCTGGCGGACGAACTCCGCGACCGTGTTGACGACGAACGTGATCGCGAAGAGCGTGAGGGCGGCGAGGAAGAGGATGCGGTAGTGGGCGGAGCCCCTGGCCGCTTCGGGGAGTTCGGTGGCGATCGCGGCGGAGAGAGTCTGGAAGCCGTTGAAGACGTTCCAGTCGATGAGCGGCTTGTTGCCCGCCGCCATGAGCACCACCATGGTCTCACCGACGGCGCGGCCGAGACCGATCATCGTCGCCGAGAACAGCCCGCTCGCGGCGGCGGGCACGGTGACGCGGATGGCCGTCTGCCAGGGGGTTGCTCCGGCGCCGAGCGAGGCGCTCCGCAGGTGCTCCGGCACGCTCGAAAGGGCGTCGTCGGCCAGCGTGAAGATGAGCGGGATGATCGCGAAGCCCATGCCGATGGCGACGATGAAGGCGTTGCGCTGCCCGTAGGTCCCCACGAGGCCGCCGCGGGCGTCGAGCCGAAGCGCATCGATCATCACGCCCGCCGCCACGGCCAGCACGACCGTCGCCGCCACCCCGGCGGTGAACGTCGCCAGCGAAACAACCGCCGCCTTCGACGTCGACCAGCCCTCGCTCGCCTGCCGTAGCGCCGGCGAGACGACCCGTCCCATGGCGACCATCACGGCGACGGCGGCAACGGGCAGAAGCATCACGACCCAACCGCCGAGGCCGCTGCCGCCGTGACCGTCGAGCCAGGCCTGCACGTCCCCGGCGAAGAGCCACCGCTCCGCGGGCTTCGCGACGGCCCAGCCAGCGGCGACGCCGAGCGGGATCGCCGCGAGCAAGACGAGTGCGAACCTGAAAACCGAGAGGCGGGCCGTCCAGGCGCGAGGCAGGAGTTGCCAGAGGTGTGCGGCGAGGGCGATCGAAAGCGGCACGGTGAACAGCGAAGCCCCGAACGCCATGAGCGATCCCTCGACCGCCGGCGCGAGCACGAGACCGGCGAAGAATCCGAGCACGACGCTCGGCAGGCTCGCCATCATCTCGATCATCGGCTTCACCCGCGCCTTCCACCTCGGGTGCATGAACTGGCTCGAGTAGATGGCCGCGAGGATGGCGATCGGGGCCGCGAAGAGCATCGAGTAGACGGTCGCCTTGATCGTGCCGAACACGAGCGGTACGAGACCGTACTTCGGCTCGAACGACTCGTGGCCGGTCGTCTCCCACGCGTGCACGGGCTGCGGATACTGCTCGTACCAGATGCGGCCGAAGAGGGTGCCGAGCGTCACCTCCGGATAGCCGGCGTCGAACCGCCAGGCCGAGACGGCGTCGCCCCGCGCGGCAAGGAGCGTGGTGTCGGGGAGCGAGATGGCGAGCGGACCGAGCGGCGGAGCCCCCGCCGGCCTCGCGACCCGCGTCGAGGCGACCTCGGAACGTGTCGTCGAGTGCAGCAGGCGGAGGACGCCCGAGGCATGGGCCGCCGCAAGGAGCCGCGACCGCGGCGAGGGGGCGATCGCCACGACCGCGTCGGGCGACGACTTCGCGGCGACCGGCGGCGGATCGAACGACTTCGTGCGGGTGAGCGTCGAACCGTCCTCGGGCAGCGATTCCCCCGCGCGAGCCGACCGGGTCGTGAACCAGACGTTCACGCCACCGGCATCATCCCCCACGGCGATCGCGGTTCCGCCATAGAGCCTCGCGACCGCCGTGACCGTCCTGTCTCCGTCGGCCACGTCCAAGGTCTCGAGCAGCCGCGGCGCGTCGATCGGCTTCGTGGAGTAGCGGCGGGTGGTGCCGTCGGCCGCCACGAGCAGGACCTGGTCGCCGAGTTCCGAGACCCGCACGAACGAAGCCGGCCGCTCCTTGCCTTCGCCCGCCGGAATCGTTCCCACGACGCTCGTCGTGACGACCTCGTCGGTGAGAAAGTTGCGGCGGGACGACTTCGATGCGATCCGCGCGCTGCCGTCCTCGGCGAGCAGCGCCACCAGCGGTCCGGACGCCGTCCGGGTGAGGTCGCAGTCGACGATCGGCGACGGCGAGGCGGCGGTCTGCCTGTCCTCGATCTCGACCACGAGCTTCACCGTCGCATACAGGTCGCGGGAGGCGTGCACGAGCACGGCGTCCTTCCAGGCCACCGCGCCGCCTGGCGGCAGGCGGCCGATCTCCGCCGGCACGTCGGAGGCCGCGAGGAAGGTCGACTCGAGCCCGAGCCGGCCGGTGGCGTGGCTCCCGTCGTCGAAGCCGATCACGGCGTCCATGCCTCCCGGCGCGACGCGGACCGCCGACACGCCCGCCAGCCCCGTCTCCTCCGCGGAGCGAGTCAGAATCTTCCCGCCGGTCTTCACCGAGAAGACCTCGATGCCGCCGTCTCCCCTGAGGGCGAGGGCGATCCGTCCCGACTCGTCCATGCCGAGGTGGGCGAGCCTCCCGGGAGCGATGGGCTCGTCGTGGCCGGTGACGGTCGGCACCGGCTCGATCCAGGGCCGCTGGAAGAGCGGCACCGCGACCGCGAGGAGGAACACGCAGACGAGCAGCACCGCGACGATCGTGCCGATGCCGCCGGCCGTGATCACGAAACGGGCCACGAGGTCGCCTGCACGCACCCAAGGGTGTGTCGTGCGTCGGCGGGTTCGGCCCGTGAAGGTTCCCGGAGCATTCATGCGCGGCTTCCAAGCCCCGTCAGGGTACCCGTCCGAAAAATGCCGTCGAAGGGGACGCGTCCACCCCGGCGATTTCGCACTCCCGGCCCGGGACCGCCTCCCTGCTATTCGATGCCGACGCTCGCGAGCCCGCGCTTGGCGATCGGCGGGGTGATCGGCAGGTAGCCGTCCTTCTTGACGTCTCCCTGGCCGTCGCCGCTCAACACGTATCGCAGGAACTCCCGCCGTAGCGGATCGAGCTTCGACCCCGGCTGGTAGTTGACGCTCAGGTAGAGGAACCGGGCGAGCGGATACTCGCCGCTGTAAGCGAATTGCGGCTCGGGCTTGATGGGGCTGCCCCCGACCGGTGCGATGGCCACCGCCTTGACGTCGGCCGTGCGGTAACCGATGCCGCTGTAGCCGATCCCGAACTTGTCGCTCGCGACCGCCTGCACCACGGCGGAACTGCCGGGCTGCTCGGTCACGGTCGGCTTGAAGTCACCCTTGAAAAGCGCGTGCTCCTTGAAGTAGCCGTACGTGCCGCTCGTGGCGTTGCGGCCGTAGAGGCTGATCGGCTTGTCCTTCCACTCGCCCGTGAGGCCGAGGTCGCCCCAGGTGCGGATGTCTTTCGGATGTCCGCCGGCGCGGTTCTTCGAGAAGATCGCGTCGATCTGTTCCATCGAGAGGCTCTCGAGCGGGTTGTCCTTGTGGACGAAGACGGCGAGCATGTCGATCGCCGTGGGCACGACGGTGGGAGGGTAGCCGTGGCGTCCCTTGAACGTGTCGATCTCCGAGGGCTTCCAGTCGCGGCTCATCGGGCCGAACGTGCTCGTGCCCTCGGTGAGCGCCGGCGGGCCCGACGCCGAACCCTTTCCCTCGACCGCCTCCCGGACGCTCGGGTAGTGCTTCTTGAACCCTTCCGCCCAGAGCGCGACCAGGTTGTTCATCGTGTCCGACCCGACGCACTTGAGTGCGCCGGAGACTTCCCCCGTGGCGCGGGTGTAGGGCGCCATGGAACCAGCCGGAGCGTCGGGCTCCTTGCCGACCGCCGGACAACCCACCACGACCAACGAGACCACGGCAGCGACAACGCCGAGCGTGAGCGAAACAAAAGAGGACCGGGAGAAGAACGGCACTTCGACCTCCATGGTTTGTTGCGAGGGTTTGTCCGAAGAGGCTACCGGCGGCGAGTGAGGATTTCGTGAAGGTCCCGGACCGCCTGGGCGGCCGTCGGTTTAGGGAAAACAGGCTGCAAAACAGAAAATCGCCCCGTTCGGGGCTGGGAAGGGTAGACTTGAATCTGCAGTTTTCAAAGTTTCGAGGAGCGAGTGAGGCGTCGCAGCCGGCCGCGTTGGCCCGGGGCGTTCGGCCTTCGATCAGTGACGCGTCAGGACGACCACAAGGTTCGAACGACCGGTTCAGCCCGTGAACCGGCGAAATTGCCCTCGCCCGGGCCGATCGTCATGCCGTCGCTGCTGTTGTGCGACTTCGGCAACCTTGCCCGCGAGATCGAGCGGCTCGAGGCGGCCGGCGCCAGGGCCCTTCACCTCGACGTGATGGACGGAAGATTCGTCCCCCAGTTGACCTACGGCCCGGTGGTCTGCGAGGCGGTCCGCCGTGCCGCGAGCGTTCCGATCGAGGTCCACCTCATGATCGAGGACCCGGCCAGGACGGTCGGCCACTACCTCGACCTCGGAGCGGACTGCATCACAGTGCACGTCGAGGCGGTCGACGACGTGGACTCGGTGCTCGCCGCCATCCGTCGCGGAGGCGCGGTCGCCCACCTCTCCCTCAACCCCTCCACGCCCCTCTCCCGGGTCGAGCCGCACCTCGGAAACTGTGACGGTGTGCTCGTGATGAGCGTCGAGCCCGGGTTCGGCGGTCAGGCGTTCCTGCCGGTCGCTCTTGAGAAGCTCTCGCGGCTCTCCGACATCCGCCGCAAAAGCGGTCTGCCGTTCCGCATCGGCGTCGACGGAGGCATCTCCGCGTCCACGATCGCGGCCGCGGCGAAGGCAGGCGCCGAACTGCTCGTCGCCGGCAGCGCCGTGATCCGCTCCGGCGACTACGAGGCCGCGATCCGAAACCTCGAGCACCTTGCAAGGGAGGCGGCATGAGGCTCCTCCCCGACGCCGCAGAACGGCGTTCATCCGCCGCGGAATGGACGCCGCGATCCCCGGGGAGCGACGCCGCTCGATGACAGATTTTCTGCTGCTGATCCGGTCCGGAAAGACCGAGTACGACCACGACGGCCGCATCAAGGGTACGCTCGACATTCCCTTGAGCCCGGCCGGCATCGAGGAGGCCCGCGGTTTCGCCGATCGAGCCGTCGTGATGCTCGAATCGCGCGGGAAGGCCGATTCGTCAACCGCGAAGCCTCTCCACCGTCTTTTCGCCTCTCCCGCCCGATGCGCCCGCGAGACCGCGCAGATCGTGGGTCGGCGACTCGGCCTGAAGCCGCAGCCGTGCCGCGATCTCGGAAATCTCGATCACGGGCTTTGGCAGGGGCTGCGGGTGGATGAGATCGAGGAGCGGCAGCCGCGGCTCCATCGGCAGTGGCTGGAGAATCCCTGGTCCGTGGCGCCGCCCGAGGGGGAACTGCTCGACGAGTGCTGCGACCGAGTCGCCGACGCGCTTGAGCGGATCACGAGGAGGCACACGGGGGGAGGTATCGCCATCGTGGTGCCGGAGCCGCTCGAGCGGGTCATACGCTGGGTGGTTGCCGGTGAACCGCTCGGCGACCTGTGGCGACCCGTGGATGGGGACGAAGGCGTTCGTCTCCTCTCGCTGGGGAAGCAGTGGACGATCCGCCCTCCTTATCCCGCGGGGGGCGCCGACGGCGGGGAACTGGCGCTGCATCGATCCGGGAACACCGCGTAGACTGTAGGGCATGGAACCGGTGCAGACAGCCCTTTCGGCGCCCATCGACGCCATCACGGAAAATCCCCCGTCCTCGAAGAAGCAGCCGCCGGCAAAGCGGGGCGTGCCGGAGGGGCTCTGGCTGAAATGCGAGGGCTGCAGCGGCACGATCTACCGCAAGGATGCGGAGGCGATGCAGAACGTGTGTCCGCAGTGCGGCCACCACTGGTACGTGTCGGCCGTTCAGCGGATCGCCCAATTGATGGACGAGGGCACGTTCGAGGAGTGGGACGCCTCGATCCGCCCGACCGATCCGCTCGGCTTCAAGGACCGAAAGGCCTACGCGGAGAGGATCGTCGCGGAGCAGAAGCGGACGGGCCTGACGGATGCCGTTCTTACGGGCACGGGCATGATCCGCGCCCGGCGCGTCGCCTGCGGCGTGACCGACTCCTCCTTCATCATGGGAAGCATGGGAAGCGTCGTCGGGGAGCGACTCGCCCGGCTCACCGAGCGTGCCACGGCCCAGAAGCTGCCGCTGATCATCATCAGCGCGTCCGGCGGCGGCGCGAGGATGCACGAGGGGATCCTCTCGCTCATGCAGATGGCGAAGGTTTCGGCAGCCCTCGCGGCCCACTCGAAGGCCGGCGGGCTCTTCATATCCGTCCTGACGAACCCGACCATGGGGGGCGTCGCTGCGAGCTTCGCGAGCCTCGGCGACCTCGTCTTCGCCGAGCCGCGGGCCTTGATCGGCTTCGCAGGGCCGCGGACGATCAAGGCCACGATCCGGATCGAACTGCCGAAGGGCTTCCAGACGAGTGAGTTCCTCCTCGAGCACGGCTTCATCGACCGCATCGTCCACCGCAAGGATCTCAAGAGCGAGATCGCCCGAGCCATCGACTACTGCGGCGGAAGAGGTTCCTAGAAGCGGCCCTGGAAGCCGGCGAAGCCGCCATGGACGATGGTGCTGCCGGAGGCGTCCGGGGGCGAGCCAGAGGAATCGTCGGGCGACAAAGCCCACGATGGTGATGCCTGCGCGATCTCGTTGACGCCGACGAGCCGATAGCCGATCCAGAGGCTCCAGCGGGTCGTCACGTCCCACGCGATCGAGGCGTCGACGCTGCCGAGCCAGGAGAAAACGCCGTCCGTCGTGTGGAAGCTCGTCGTGTCGCCTCCGGTGGTGACCGTCGTCGTGTCGGTCACCGAGTTGCCGGCGAGCATGATCTTGGGCACGGCCGAGAGGCGGACCGCGGGCGTGAGGTGCCAGTCGAGCTTCCCGCCGAGCTGACCGCCGAAGAGGTTGTTGTTCACGTTCGTGGAGGCGTCGATCGTTTCCGCCGCCCCGGGGGCATTCTCGAGCGAGAGCACGTCCTGGAGCTGGAAGAACCTGAATCCCGCGAGCCCCACGAGCGTGAAGCGTCGGTCCTCGCGGCCGTTGAACTCCGGCCGGCCTCCCGGGGCGACGAGCCAGTTGATCTCGGCGTCGTTCACCATGTCGTTTCGCGAGAGAATCGTGTCGGCCACCGGCGAGTCCGGGGACGACGTGATGCCATAGACGCCCCAGTAGATGGCCTCCACGCCGTGGTGCTGCTGCTCGCCGAACCAGCGGCCAGCGAAGAGTTCGACCCCTCCCGGCCAGCTCGCGGCCGGCTCGCCCTGCGGGAGCGATCGGGTCATCACGAGGCCGCTCGCCCCCGCGAACCAGGGCTCGGGACAGTGGCGGCCCCGAGGGAAGTCTCCGGCCGCGGAGGCGTGGCAGACCATCGCTGCGAGCGTCGCGGCGAGGAACGGGTTCGAGATACGTTGCGCATTCGGGAACGGCATGCCGGGAGGGTCCCGAAAGACCGCCGGGTGGGTCAAGGCCGTTTTCAGCCGGTCCACCGGTACACTTGCGGCGTCTCTCGAAGATTTTTTGGAGCAGGAATTCCCCCGTGTCCCACGCGAAACCGCCCCGGTCATGCCCTCCCCGGGATGCCATGCTCGCGTGGCTCGCCGCCCGCCAGAACCACGAACGCACGCCGCCTTCTGGCCCCCAGTCGGCGGCCTACGGGCTCGGCCGCACCCGCACGTTGCTCGAGATGGTGGGGTCGCCCCACGAGAAGCTGCGGGTCGTCCACGTCGCGGGCACGAAGGGGAAGGGCTCGACCGTCGCGATGATCTCCGCGATCCTCGGCGAGTCGGGGCTGCGGGTCGGCCGCTACATGTCGCCCCACGTGCACTCGATCGAGGAGCGGATCTGCATCGGCGGCCGGCCGATCGGCCCGCGCGAGCTCGACGCCGCCTTCCGCATCGTCGCCCCCGCCGTCGATCGGCTCGACGCGCGTGCGCGGGATCGCGGCGGCCGCGGACCGACCTGGTTCGAGGCGGTGACCGCGATCGCGATGATCGCGTTCGCTCGCGGAGAGGTCGACATCGCCGTGCTCGAAACCGGCCTCGGTGGCCGGCTCGACGCCACGAACGTGTCGCGTCCGCTCGTCTCGGTGATCACGAGCATCAGCCTCGACCACATGCGGCAGCTCGGCCGGACCGTCACGGCGATCGCGGGTGAGAAGGCCGGCATCATCAAGCGTGGCTGCCCGGTCGTGAGCGGAGCGACGAGCCCGCCCGCCGCCCGGGTGATCGCGGCGACCGCGGCCCGGAGGCACGCCAGGCTGTTCCGGTTGGGGCACGACTTCCGGGCGAGGTACGCTCCCGCCGACGAAACCGGCGGTCTGCTGGAGCCCGGGAGCCTCGAGTTCGAGGCGATGGCATCGGAACTCGCGAACCCGCGCGGCCCGGGGCCGATCGAGCAGTACAGGATCGGGATGAGGGGGAGCCATCAGGCCGTCAACGCCGCCCTCGCCGTGGCCGCGGTGCGGCTGCTCGCTCGCCACAGGATCACGGTCGGAGATGCCGCGATCCGCAGGGGACTCTCTTCGGTGACGCTCCCCGCGAGGGTCGAACTCGTCGACGGACGGCCGCCGATCGTGATCGACGCCGCCCACAACGTCGCCTCGATGGAGTCTCTCGTCGAGACGATCCGTCCGGCTGTCGCCGTCCGGCCGGCTTCGGTGCTCGTGTTCGCCGCGAGCGCCGACAAGCAGATCGCCCGCATGCTCGCGAAGGCCACGGGCGTGTTCCGTCATCTCGTGCTCACCCGTTATCGTTCGAATCCGCGGGCGGCCACGGTGGAAAAACTCGTGTCGGCGGCGACACGGGCGGGCTTCCACGCCCCGCGGGTCGCGGAGGGGCCGGGCGAGGCGATGAGCCTCGCCCGAAAACTCGCCGGGCCCCGCGGGCTCATCTGCGTGGCGGGGAGTTTTTTTCTGGCATCCGAGGTGCGGGGAGCGACGTGAGCCATTCGATGGCCCGGCCGAGCACGGGATCGATCCGTTCCGGCGCGTCGGCCAGCGAGGAGACGTTTACCGGCGGTGCCGCGGACGCCTGCCCCCTGGGCCTCACAAGATCGCGCTGCCGACGCCATGCGGCAAGCCGCCGCTTGGCGTCGCGGCCGAGCGCGACCTCGAGCCCGACGTCCGGGACCACGCCCCACGATTCGCCCGCGGCGGCGGATCTGCGGCCGATCGCCTTGCCGCTCGGCCTGAGATACTCGCTCGAGGTGACCTTGAGCAGGCCGCCGTCGGAGAAGAGTGGCAGGACCTGCTGCACGGTCCCCTTTCCGAAGGTTCGGCCCCCGAAGATCCTCGCGCGGGCATGGTCCTGGAGCGCCGCGGCGACGATCTCGGCGGCGCTCGCCGTCTCGCCGTCGACGAGGACGGCCATCGGCAGCCCGTCGAGGATGTCCCCCGCCGACGCGAGCCTGCGATCGGCCGCGGCCGCGTTCGCGTCTCCCTGAAGTGCCTCGCTCCCGTCGGTAACGGATCGGTCCGCCGGTCGTCCGTGGGTCGCCACGATCACCTCGCGGGAGTCGAGAAAGAGGTCGGCGACTTCCACGGCCGACGTCACGAGCCCGCCCGGGTTGCCGCGGAGATCGAGCACGAGGCCCGAGGGCCGATCCTCGGCGAGCGTCCTTTCGATCGCCCGTTCGAGATCCTCCCGGGTGTGTTCTCCGAAGCCCGTCACGCGGATGAAGGCCAGGTCGGGCCGTCCCTCGATCCGCCATTCCCATGATCCGTCGCTTCGCCTGCGATCGCCCAGCACGCTCTCGATGCGGATCGTTTCCCGAACGAGTTCGACGTCGCGGACGACGGTGCCGGCCGCATCGGCGCCCGAGCCGGCGACCGTGACGACGACCCGGCTCCCCG
>JBBAVU010000065.1:0-14313 GCA_040397565.1 Pirellulales bacterium
CCCGAACCCAGCACGCTGGACCAACGGCGCTACCGGCTCGCGGCGGCCGCACGGCGTGCGACCTCCGACTCGGCGTTGCCGCTGCGGGCGAAGGTCGTGCCGCCGACGAACCAGCCGTCTTCGGTCGACTCGACCGAGAGGCCAATCGTCCCGAAGTATTTCCGCACGACGTCGAACTCGGGCAGCGAAGAGCCGTCGATCCGCTGCTTGCGGACCGAGCCGGGCTTTCCGTCGGAAAGCATGTTGTTGAGCATCTGGCCGAGCAGGCTCTTCGAGCTCGGCATCCACCCGTTCTTGATCGCCTCGTAGGTGGGGCGAACCGTCTCTTCGGCGCGGCCAAACGAACGAAGCGCCGTCTTCGACGGGAAGAGCTTCCGCGTCTCCGCTGTGGCCGCCTTGTAATCCGCCGATGCGGCGAGGGCTTCCGGCCCTCCCGACGTGTCGATCACCTTCTGCAGGAAATCGATGTGGGAGGCTATGAACAGGTGGCCGTGGGCGACGGTGACGGCCGAATGCGGAAGCAGCCGCTCCTCACGTTCGCGGCGCCGCTCCCGCCGGCTGCGGTGGCTCTCTTCGGCGTCGTCATCGTGGGAATCCTCGTGGGCGACCTTGCCGGCGGACGTCTCAATCTCGAGCTTCGGAATCATGACGTCCTTCTCCACGAGTTCCCAGATCACGTGACCGCCATGCTCGACCCGCCGCATGTCGGGCTCCGACTGCATGCTTTTGTTGATCGTGGCCGCGAGCAGCTTGGCGTCCTTGGCCTCGATCGCGACGAGCAGCCGGTCGGCCTCGGCGTCCACCGGTTGCACGTGGTCGCTGAGCACCACGACGCGGCTGCCGAGGGCGTCGATGAGGTCCCGCTCGACCTCGATCTGCGGGCCGTCGGGATCCTCCCGGAGCGTCACGACGATGTCGTCGAAGGCCCCGGACTCACCGACCATGTCGTCGACGATCGGCTCGGCGGTCTTGAACGCCGTCTTCATGTCCCATTCGAACGCCGTCCATCGGGCCACGTCCCGCGGCACCCACTCGGGCGGGTCGATCGCGGTGGTGTTGGGGAACCGCAGCATCCTCGCCGAGGAGTTGAACCGGTTCGTGCCGAACGGCTCGCGGCCGGGCAGCGGCGGGGCGTAGACGAGCGAGTGGTGCAGCACCTCGTTGCTGCCGGCGTCGAAGACCACGTGACCGCCGGCTCCGAGGATGCAGTCGAACCCGTTCCGCAGCAGCACGTCGACGCGGCGGTCCCTCTGTTCCTCGCCCGAGCGGCTCTTCGAGCCGGTCCTCGGCAGCGCCCGCTCCCGCTCGTTGCGGAGTGTTTCCATGAGCCCGGCGTACTTCAGGGGGTCGACGTACCAGCGGACCGGAGAGCGGCCCTCGGGAAGCCCCTTCGCCGTCCGCTCCATCACCGGGCGGAAGGCCGGAAGCGACTCCACTGAATCGGGCCTCCCCTTCGAAAGCCGGGTGAAGGCGTCGGTGACCACCGAGACGTCGTCGCCGATCACGAGCGCCGACCCGCGGGAGGCGAAGGCCGCGAACTCGGGCTTGCCGCTGCGGTCAGCCGGGTCGGGGGGCAGTTGGAAGGCGATGAGTTCGGGTGTGGCGGCGGCCGGGGGCAGCCGGCGGCCTCCCTGCTTGCCGAGCCGATCCGTCATCTGTTCGATGAGGGCGGCGAGGTCCCGCTCGTTGCCCGTGGCATCGACCAGCAGGACGACTGCGGCCACGTCCTTCCTGGGCTCGACGCAGGCGATCGCGAGCTCCCCGGCGGGGATCTTTTCGAGATCCTCGAGCGTGAGCCCGAGCTTCTTGAGCCGCTGACGGCCGGAATTGCGCAGCTGTTCCCGGAAGCTCTTCACGAAGGGTTGCATCGCCGGATCCTGCAACATCTTGCCGAGCTGCGTCTTGTTGAAGCTCGCCCGCACGGCGTCGGGCTGGCGGATGCTCACCCAGACCCGGGTCGTGTCGGGCAGAATCCGCTCGCTTGGGACGAACGCGGGGTCCCCAGCGGCGAGGGCCGCGGAGGCGGCGATGGCGGCGATGGCACCGCAGACGGTCCGGGCGTGGCTGATTCCATTCACGACGAAGACTCCCTTGGATTGACGAACCGCGACTGAGTGTCGCATCTGCCTCTCCAGGGCTCAACATCGATTCTCGGCCGTTCAAACCGGCGGAAATCCAGGGAATTCCGCCAGTGCCGGTCCGTACCAGGCGCACGCCACCGCAAAAACGGCGAGCATGGCGGCAAGCGTGGTCTCCGCCGCGATTCCCCCCTTCCGCATGGAGGCCGCAATCGCCGCCGCAAGGCCGGCCAGCAGGAGGAGAAACGCGACTGCCGAGGCGGTGGCGACCGCGGCTCCCGGCAGCCGGAGCGTGAGCACGCCCGCCACGACGAGCGGCCAGGCGAACAAGGCAACGTGTCCAAGGGCGATCCTGCCGGCCGGGGGCCATCCCGTGCCATTTCGCGACGGCCGAAGCACGGCGTTCCAGCCGGCGCGATCGACGACGCCGTCGGCGAGCGTCATCTGCGGTGCGGCGACCGCGATGAACACGGCGGCAGCGACCGCCGCGTACCGATTCGCCATCGGCGGCTGCGGCACGAGCCACGCCGCCATCGCGGCAAGCCCGACCAGCATCGCCACCGCCGTCATCGACGGCCGCAGGCGGCCCGGCGCCGGCAGCGGCCAGAGCCAGACCGTACGGCCGCGGCCACGCGGGCAGGTGAGCCGCTCCTTCGCGGTCGTGATGCCGGCGTATCGCCCGGCCGCCACCGCCGCGGCCGCCCAGCCGGCCGCAAGCCACGTCGGCGGAAGCCCCGCCCATGCCGCCCCGGCGGCCCCCGACGCGACGAGCAGCGCCGCCGTCGCCGGCTCCGAGCCGCGGCCCCCCCCGGCGTGCACGGCCGCCTGCGTCACCGCGGTCGCGACGATCGCCAGCATGATCGCCACGAGGCCGTCTCCCGGGATCTCCCGGCCGAAGCCGGCGGCCGCGGCAGCCACTCCGACGAGTGGAAACAGCGACCGGGACGCAGCCCACGCGACCGGCTCGGCGGACAATCGTCGCACGGTTCGGATCAACACCGTCCGCAAAAGACCGTCGGGAAGCTCGCCGATCGCCGCGACGGCGAGCAGGCCGCCGACGAGAATCTCGAGGCCCGTCGGGCCGCTCGCCACTGTGCCACGGGCAAACGCGAGTCCCGCGATGAAACCCGCCGCGCACGACACCGCCGATGCAGGACGCCTCAGCGCGACCTTCACAGCACAGATGAATCCACGAACGAACGATCGCATGCGTGGAGCGGGTCAGCCCCTCGGCCGCACGCGGGCCTGCACGGCCAGCGGCACGCCCATGATCCGCAGGAACCCCTCGGCATCGGTCTGGTCGTAGCTGCTGCCGCACCCCTCCATCGAGGCAATCGCCGCGTCGTAGAGGCTCTGCGGGCTCTGCCGGTCCTTGACCATGACGTTGCCCTTGTAGAGGTTGAGCGTCACGCTCCCGGTCACCGGCTTCTGCGCCTCGCGGATGAAGGCGAGCAGGGCATCCATCTTCGCGCAGTACCAGAATCCGTAGTAGACGGCCTCGGCGACGACCGGGCTGATGCCGTCCCGCAGGTGGACGAGATCTCGGTCGAGTGTCATCTGCTCGACGAGCCGATGCGCCTCGTAGAGCAGCGTCATGCCGGGGGCCTCGTAGACCCCGCGGCTCTTCATGCCGACGAACCGGTTCTCAACGATGTCGATCCTGCCGACGCCGTTGCGGCCGCCGATCTCGTTGAGGGCGAGCACGATCTCGTGGGCCGCCATGCGGCGTCCGTTCACCGCCGTCGGCACGCCGTGCTCGAACTCGATCTTCACCGCCTCGACCGCGTCGGGGGCCGCCTGCGGCGAGACGGTCATCCCGAAGTCGACGAGCGAGAGCCCGTCGGTGGCTAGTTCCTCGAGCAACCCCGCCTCGTAGCTCGTGTGGAGGCAGTTCTCGTCGGAGCTGTAGGGCTTCCCCTTCGACGCCTTCACCGGGATGTTCTTCTCGGCGCAGAAATCGAGCAGTTCGGTCCGGCCGGGAAACCGCTCCCGGAACTCGCGGATCCGCCATGGTGCCAGGATCTCGATCGAAGGGTCGATCGCGACGGCCGCGAGCTGGAAGCGGCACTGGTCGTTCCCCTTGCCGGTGGCGCCGTGCGCGAAGACGGTCGCACCGCGGCTCTTCGCGATCTCCACGCAGACCTTGCTGATGAGCGGCCGGGCGATCGACGTGCCGAGCAGGTAGGTGCCCTCGTAGCGGGCCTGCCACTGCATCACGGGGAAGGCGAAGTCGCGGCAGAGTTCCTCGCGAACGTCGACGATGAGCGACTCGATGGCGCCGCAGTCGCGGGCCTTCTTCAGGGTCGCCTGGCGGTCCTCGCAGGGCTGCCCGAGATCGACGTAGACCGCGATCACGTCGTAGCCCTGTTCGATGAGCCAGCCGAGGATGACGCTCGTGTCGAGCCCGCCTGAATACGCCAAGACGCACTTTTTCTTCATGGGTTGTCCTGTTGCGACCTTCTCATACCTCGTGGACCAGGGCCATATTGTGGCCTCCGGTGCCGAAACCGGAACCCGCCACCAGCAAAATCCGATCGCCGCGCTGGAGCCGGCCGTTTCGCAGGCCCCATTCGCTGACATGCTCGAGGAGGTCGAGCGTGTCACCGCTGGGAATCGTCGCCAGCGGGGTGACGCCCCAGTACAGCGCCATCTGCCGGAGCGTCGCGGCACTGTCGGAGAGCCCGACGGTGGGCACGGCTCCCCGCCGTTTCGAGCGGGCTATCGCGGTGAGGCCCGTCTTGCTCGCCACGACCACGAGCTTCGCGTCGAGCTCGGCCGCGATCCGGCTCGCCGCGTCGACGACGGCCTGGGTGATCGGGTGGAGCCCCTCCACGAGGAACTCGGGGGAGGGGAGGAACTCCTGAACGGGAATGCCGACAACGCCCCGCTGGGCCGCGAACCGGCCGTCGAGGTACCGCCAGCGGTCGGCGAGGTACTGCCGCTCCGTCTCCTTCGCGATCCGTCGCATCATCTCCACGACGAGCCGGGGATGCTCGCCGATGGCCGTCTCGCCGGAGAGCATGCAGGCGTCGGCACCGTCGAGGATCGCGTTGGCGACGTCGGTCGTCTCGGCCCGTGTCGGACGCCTCGCGTGCTGCATGCTGTCGAGCATCTGCGTCGCGACGATCACCGGCTTCTGGTACCGCTGGCAGGCGCGAATGATCCGCTTCTGCACCATCGGAATGCTCGCGACGTCGGTCTCCACGCCGAGGTCGCCGCGGGCCACCATCACCGCGTCGGCGGCATCGACGATGGAGTCGAGGTTGTCGATCGCCTCCCGCTTCTCGATCTTCGCGACGACCCGTGCCACGGAGCCGCGTGTGCGGAGAAGCTCCTTGAGCAGCTTCACCTCGACGGCGCTGCGGACGAACGACAGGCTCACGAAATCGATCCCGTTCGCGGCCGCCCACTCAGCGTGCTGCCAGTCGGCGGGACTCATCGCCGCGACCGAGAGCTTCACCCCGGGCAGGTTCACCCCCTGCCGGCTGCGCACAACTCCCCCCTGGACGACGCGGCAGCGGACCCAGTCGGCGTTGCGTTCCTCGACGACGAGGCTGATCGTCCCGTCGGCAAGCATCACCGAGTCGCCGACGGCGAGCTCATCGACGAGCGGCGGATAGGTCGTCGTGAGCTCGTCCGGACCGTGCGGCTCCGTTCCCCGGACGAACCGCAGGCTCGTCCCCGCCACGCAGTCCAGCGATCCGCCGGGCAGTTCGCCGAGCCGGATCTTGGGGCCGGCGAGGTCCGCGAGGACGCCCACCGGTCTGCCGAGTTCCTCAGAAACGCGGCGAATTCGTCCGAGCGACTCCTCGTGCTCCGGAATCGAGCCGTGGGCCATGTTGAGCCGGAAGACGTCCACGCCCGCCTCCACGAGCCCGCGGAGCACTTCTTCGCTCCGCGAGGCCGGCCCGAGCGTCGCGACGATCTTCGTGCGGACGATTTCGGGAGGCGCGGGCGTGATGCTCGTCATGGTGCGGTTCCTTGCGGCGGCCGAGGACGGGGCAGTCTGACGGCGGTATCGTATCACGGTCATTACGGGGAGTAACCGCGACTACGACGCCACCCGCGACAAACGGCCCCGACCGGGGTATACCATCCGCCTCGGCGGCTCGGGGTGGCCGATGTGGCCGACCGGGCGACTCGAACACGCGGCGAGGAAACAAGGAGCAATCGATGGCGACGGCAGAAGCGTTCAAGGGCATCGGCAGGATCCGCTACGAGGGGCCGAAGGCTACGAGCATGCTGGCCTTCCGGCACTACGACGCCGACAAGCTCGTCGAAGGCAAGCCGATGCGGGATCACTTTCGCTTCGCCGTTTCCTGGTGGCACACATTTCGTGGGACGGGCAGCGACCCCTTCGGCCCGGGCACGATGCGGCGGCCCTGGGAGCGGGGTGGCGACACGCTGGAGGCCGCGCTCGACCGCGTGGCGGTCGGTTTCGAGTTCATGGAGAAGCTCGGCACACCCTTCTATTGTTTCCACGACCGCGACGTGGCCCCGGAAGGGGCGACGCTCTCGGAGTCCAACGCGAACCTCGATGCGGTCGCGAAGCGTCTCAAGGAGCACCAGGACCGCACCGGAATCCGACTGCTCTGGGGCACGGCCAACCTCTTCAGCAATCCCCGCTACATGCAGGGCGCCGCGACGAGCCCCGACGCCCGCGTCTTCGCCTACGCCGCGGCGCAAGTGAAAAAGGCGCTGGAGGTGACGCACGAACTCGGCGGGGCGGGCTACGTCTTCTGGGGCGGCCGCGAGGGCTACCAGTGCCTCTGGAACACCGACATGAAGCGGGAACTCGACCACCTCGGCGCGTTCATGCGGATGGCGGTCGACCACGCCAGGGAGATCGGCTTCACCGGCCAGTTCTACTTCGAGCCGAAGCCGCGGGAGCCGATGAAGCACCAGTACGACTTCGACGTGGCGACCTGCATCAACTTCCTGCGGACCTACGGCCTCGAGCGGCACGTGAAGATGAACATCGAGACCAACCACGCGACGCTTGCAGGCCACGAGATGCAGCACGAGCTGGAATACGCGGGTCTCCAGGGCTTCTTGGGGTCGATCGACGCGAACACGGGCGACACGCTCGTCGGATGGGACACCGACCAGTTTCCGACGAACATCTATTTGACGACGCAGATCATGTACACGATCTTGAAGTACGGCGGGCTCGCGCCGGGAGGCGTGAACTTCGACGCGAAGGTCCGCCGGGAGAGCTGCGATCCCGTCGATCTCTTTCACGCTCACATCGGCGGCATGGACGCATTCGCCAGGGGTCTCGAGATCGCGGCGGCGATGCGGGCCGACGGGGCGATCCAGAAGCTCGTCGAGGAGCGGTATGCCACATGGTCTTCCGAACTCGGAAAGCGGATCGAATCTGGCAGCGAGTCGTTCAAGTCGCTCGCCCAGGAGGCCCTCGGCATGGGGCCGGGCCCGGAGGTGGCCAGCGGCCGGCAGGAACTCTTCGAGAACGTCCTGAACCGGTTCGTGGCCGGGTGACCATGACGGCTCGGCCGGCGTTGATGGGAATGGCCATGCTGGCGGCCGCCGCGTCGGCCGCCGAGCCGGCGGCGACCGCCCCGTTGTCATCGGCGGCCTGGAAGCTCGAGCGGGTCGAACTCGTCGACGGCCGGTCGCTCGAGGGCATCCTCGACGACGACGGCGGCGACTCGATCGCCTTCACGGAGGTCGTGAGGCGGCCGGGCCGTGGCATGTACCTCGTCGCCCGCCCCTCGCTCGGCCGGGATCGCGTCCGGTCGATCGACCGGCTGCCCGCCAAGGAGCACGACGATCTCGCCGCCAGGATCCGGGAGTTTCGCGACCGCGGTTCGGAGAGGCGGCGGGCCGAGGACGCGGTGCGGCTCTCCCGCGACCCCGAAACCGGTCGGCTGCGTTATGACGGCGAGTCGTTCGCGCTCGAGAGCTCCGCGACCGATCCGCTCACCCGCGAGACGATCGTCCGTCTGGAGCAGCTGTTTGCGGCGTTCGAGACCCTCCTGCCGATCGGCGGGTCGAGCAGGCTCACGGTCCGCATCTGCGGAAGCGACGCGGAGTATCGCGAGGTGCAGCGGACGCTCGGGGTCGCCGTCGAAAACCCGGCGATCTTCGTGCCAGCGAATCGGCTTCTCGTCACCGGAGGCGACGTCCCCACGCTCGTCGAGGAGCACGAGCGGGCGAGCGAGTCGCTCGCGGCGGCCGACCTCGAACTCGCCGCCCAGGATCGCGGCATCGAGCCGCTCCTTCGGGACCTGGCGGAGCGGCTGGAGCATCAGGGCATTCCGGCCGCCCAGCGGGCCGAGATCGTGCGCCGCGCCCGCGCACGGCACCAGCGAGAGCGGGCGGAGGCCGCCGACCGGATCGCCTCGGCCCGCCGCGGCAACGTCCAGCGACTCGACGCCGTGCGGAAGCGTTTTCACGAGCGGCTCGCCCACGAGGCGTGGCACGCGCACGCCCACCGGCTCGCGGAGTCCGTCGAGCGGAGCCTCACGCTGCCCGTCTGGCTCGACGAGGGGCTCGCGCAGGTGTTCGAGACCGCGGTGCTCGAGGTGGGAGACTTGAGGCTCGATGCGGCGGACCCGGCCCGCCTCGAGCCGCTGAGGCTGCTGCTCGCCTCGTCGCGGGGCCCGCGGCTGGCGGAGGTGCTCCGGTCCGGGGCGGACGCGTTTCTCGTGGGTCACGGCGGAAAACGGGAGGCGAGCGAGCAGGCCTACCTCGTGGCCTGGGGGCTCGCGGTTCACGTGGCGGTGCTCGAGCCGGTGCTCGACCGGGCCTCCCTGCGGCGGATGGTCCAGCCGGCTGCGGCATCCGATCCGGTCCGCCAATTCGAGGCGCTCGTCGGCATGCCGCTCGACCGCTTCGAACCGCGGTGGAGGGAGAGACTGCTCGCGATCCCGAAGGCCTCCCGCTGAGCCGCCGCGGGCCGACGTTCGCCCCCAGCCTACCGGCAGAGCGTCGCGATGGCCGACTGTACCGCCGACCGCAGGTCGTCGAGCATCCGCGGGTCGGAGATCTTGCGGTTCGAGCCGTCGGTGACGTGAAAGGCATCGACGACCTGGTCGAGGTAGGTCCCGATCTTGGCGGATCGGACGGAAAGCCCGGACTCGAAGATGGCCTTCGCGATCGCGTAGAGCAGACCCGGCGAGTCGTCGGCGAAGACCTCGAGGATGGTCGTGGTGTCGGAGCTTTCATTGTCGATCCGCACCCGTGGCGCGGGCCCCGTCGCGGCCGCTTCGGCGGCCCCCCACACCCTCCGGAACGAGGGGAGACTCGAGGGCTCGAGCGATCGGCGGATCGCGTCCTCGATCTCCACGAGCCGATGCCCCGGCGGCTCGCCTTGGAAATCGGGGTCGTGCACGGAGAAGTGGTCGAGCACGAGCCCGTCGCCGAAGGTGTGGATGTCGGCCGCGAGGATGCCGAGCCGTAGGCTGGAGAGGGCCCCGGCGAGCCTGTGGAAGATGCCGGGGGCCACGCTTTCGCGGGTGCCCACGGTCACGGCGAGCGTCGACGTCGCCGGCTGCCAGCCGATCCGCACGAGGCAGCCCGCCTCGGCGAGCGCGGCGAGGTGAACGACCTCCTCGAGAATCTGCTCCGGCGGCTTCGTCTGGAGGAGCGAGGCGGGAAGCGTGGCTACGAGCTTGCGGACCGGCTCCGCCGCCGACCGCTCGTCGAGGAGCCGCTCGAGAGCCGCCCGGTTGCGATGGGCCATCCGCGACGGATTCTCGCCGTCGAGGTAGTCGATCGTGCGGGAGTAGAGGTCCTCGAGCAGATCGGACTTCCACTGGCTCCACGTGCCGGGCCCGACGGCGCTGGTGTCGGCCGCGGTCAGCAGGGCGAGCATCCGCAGCACTTCCGGCGAGCCGACGTCTCCCGCAAACCGCACGACGAGGCTCTCGTCCCCGGTGTTCCGCCGAAAGGCGAGGTGAGCCATGGCGAGGTGGTTGGCGACGAGATACTCCACGATCTCGATCTCGTCGTCGGGCATCTGGAACCGCGCCGCCGTCTCCCTCGCGATCCGCGCCCCCACGACGCTGTGGTCCCCGACGTGCCCCTTTCCGAGATCGTGCAGGAGCAGCGCGAGCAGCAGCGGACGGCGGCGGCGGATCTCCTTCCAGACTTTCCCGAGCCATCCCGGGCTGCCGTCGAACGACGCCGCCTGCTCGACCGCGTGGATGCAGTGCTCGTCCACGGCGAACTTGTGGTAGTTGTTGAACTGCATCAGGCCGGTGGCGTGGCTGAAGGCGGGGATGATCCTCTCGAGCACGCCGAGCTCGTGGAGATCGCGAAGGGCGGACGCAAGACGCAGTGGATGATTGAAGAGCGCGAGGAATCTCGCCCTGGCGGCGGAGTCGAAGGTGAGCTCCTCCGGATGCACGTCGCGGCGAATCGCCTCGAGCGTCGCCGGATCGACGTCTCGATTGAAGAGCATGGCCAGCTCGAACAGCCGCAATATCGAGGCGAGGCTCGCCGCCACGCCCGGAACGCCTGAGGCGGGCACCGTCACGGACAGCCGCGTGAGCCGAAACGGATCGTCGACGCGGTGGCCGAAGCAGCGGGCCAAGCCCCGCAGGACGGGCGAGGCCATCTCGCTGCGGCGTTCCATCGCCCCGGCGATCCCCGCGATCTTGCGGGTGTGGGAGAAATACTCCCGCATGAACCGCTCGACGCCAAGCAGCCCGCCCTCCTGGCCGATGCCACGGGCCTCCGCGATCGCCAGTTGTTGGTCCCGCCGCAGGTCGTCCTCGGCACGCCCGGCTGCCAGGTGCATCTCGAACCGCAGCCGCATGAGAAAATCGGCTCCCCGACGCAGGGCGTCGGCGTCGGTCCGCGTGAGCGCCCCGGAAATGACGAGGTCGTCGAACGACCGCTCGTCGTGACGGATGGCGCCGAGCCATCGCACCAACTGCACGTCGCGGAGCGCGCCCGCCGACCGTTTCACGTTCGGCTCGAGGACGGCCACGCTCTCGCCGTACCGCCTGCGCTCGGACCGGCGGGCCTCGATGAGCCGCTGCGAGATCCGCCGCGGGTGCCGCCTCGCCATCGCCCGCAGCTTGCGGCTCATCCGGGCGAACAGCTCGGGATTGCCGGCGAGCGGCCGACCGTCGAAGAGGGAACTGAAGACCGTGGCGTCATCCCATGCCAGCCGCGCGGCCATCGAAGGGGTCCGAACGCTCTGCCCGACCTCGAGCCCCGCGTCGAAAAGATCCTTGAGCAGCCGCCCCGCGACGTCGGCCACGAGCCCCTGCGATGGTGTTCGCTCGTCGTGCAGCAGCATGAGATCGACGTCGGAGAAGGGGGCCATCTCGCATCGACCGAAGCCCCCGTGGGCGATCAGGGCGATGCGGGCCTCGGCGTTCCCGCCGACTTCCGCGATGATCGTGCGATAGACGTCGAGCACGATCTCCTCGAAGAGCTCGGTGGCGAAGGCCCCGAGCTGCGGGCCCGATGCCTGCGAGGCGAGGTGCCTGGCCATACGGCCCCGGGCGCGATCGACCGCCTCGGCGGCACGGGCGACCACGCCGTCGCTGCGGGTCGGCGTGCCACTCATGGCGTGGTCGCATGCCATGGGTCGTCGGTCAGGCCGGCGACGGCGTTGGCGTGCCTCGCCAGAACGAAAAGCAGGTCGCCGACGCGGTTGAGATACTCGATCGCGTTGGAAGGAATCGAGGCGCCCGGCTGGCCAGCCAAGCCGACGACCCGGCGCTCCGCCCGGCGGCACACGGTCCGTGCGACGTGCATGGCGACGGCCGCCCGGCTGCCCGCGGGAAGGATGAAGCAGTCGAGCGGCGAGAGCGATCCGTCGTAACGATCGATCGCCGCCTCGATCGCCTCGACATGCCGCTGGGTGATCCGCTCCGCGTCCGGCTTCGGCGTGGCGAGCTGCGCCCCGAGCTCGAAGAGGTCGCACTGGACGTGCCGCAGCAGGGAGTCGAGCTCTCCGTCGAGTCCCCCGTCTCCGCCACCGGGCGATTTGCCGCCGCCGCAGAACGTCCGCACCACGCCGAGGTGGCTGTTGAGTTCGTCCACCGTGCCGAACGCCTCGATCCGCGCGTCATCCTTGCGGACCCGCGGGCCGCCGAAGAGCCCCGTCTCCCCGGCGTCGCCCGTCTTCGTGTAGATTTTCATCGGTTCGCGGACTCCTTCGCGGTCGATCGTGTCCCGGCAACTTCGGCCGGTTCTTGGTTCGGAGCATATCCTTTCCAGTCATGCAGCGACCAACTTCCCTGACGATCCTGGCCGTCGCCGCCTCGCTGACGGCGGGCTTTTCGGCCGCGGCCAGCGGATCGGAACTCGAACGGCGGTTCCTCTCGCCGCCGGCGCAGGTGTCGGAGGGGCTGGAAAAGGCCGGCGAGGGATACTTCTCGCCGGACGGCCGCCGGATCGCCTACCAGGGCGTGCCCCGCGGGTATCCCTTCTACCAGATCTACGTGCAAGCCTTCGACGAGGCCGCCATGAGGCCGACCGCGGCGACCCGCGTGAGCACCGGCCGTGGTCGGACGACATGTGCCTGGTTTCATCCGGACGGCGAGCGGCTCCTGTTCGCCTCGAGCCACCTCGACCCTGCGATCGACGCCACCGAGGCTGCGGCCACGGCGCAGGCCGAGGAGGACCGTCGCAGCGGCCGCCGCCGTCGCTATCAGTGGGACTTCGACCCGCAGATGGAAATCTTTTCTGCGAAGCTCGATGGCACCGGGCTTGCGCGGCTCACCGATTCTCCAGGCTACGACGCCGAGTGCTCCTATTCGCCCGATGGTGACCGGATCCTGTTCGTGAGCGATCGCGACGGCGACCCGGACATCTACGTCATGGACGCCGACGGCACGAACGTGCGGCAGCTGACGAACGCTCCTGGCTACGACGGCGGGCCGTTCTTCTCTCCCGACGGCCGCTGGATCGCCTATCGAACCGACCGTCTCGCGAAGGACATGCTCCAAATACACGTCATGCGTGCCGACGGCTCCGGCGACGTCGCCGTCACGAGCGGCAACGGCGTCCGCTGGGCGCCCTACTGGCACCCGACGAAGCCGTGGCTCATCTGGACCGGCGCCGACCACTCCGACCCGACGGCCCGGCCGAATTACGACCTCTGGATCGCGAAGTTCGAAGCGGCAGCGGACGGCGGCTTTCGCGCGGGCGTTCCGCTGCGGCTGACCGACCACGAGGGAGCCGACGTGCTCCCGTCGTTCTCCCCCGACGGCCGCCTGCTCCTCTGGACCGCGAGCCGGTCGGCCGACCGGGCGAGCCAGCTGTGGGTTTCGAAGATCGATCTCGAGGCGATCGAAAAGGAGCTCAAATGACCGTTCCCGGCATCGCGATGATCGGGGGCGGGCAGATGGCCCTGGCGCTCGCGTCGGGCTTCGTGCGAAGCGGTCTCGTCGCGCCGCAGAAGATCGTCGTGTTCGACCCTTCCGAGGCGGCAAGGGACCGACTGGCCGGTGCCGTGCCCGGAATCGCGTTTGCCGACGCGGCCGCCGCCGCCGTCGAGCGGTCAGGCATCGTATTTCTCTGCGTGAAGCCGCAACAGGTCGCCGAGGCGGCGGCGGCACTGCACGGCAGGATCCTGCACTCGTCCGTCGTCGTCTCGATCGTCGCGGGACTGTCGCTCGACCAACTCGCCGACCGTCTGGGCACTGGAAGGGTGATCCGCGTGATGCCCAACACGCCGTGCCTCGTGGGGCAGGGGGTGAGCGTGGTCTGCAAGACGCCCGCCGTCGAGCCGGCGCAGGCGGCGACCGTGCGGTCGCTGCTCGAGGCCGTCGGCACCGTGCACGAGGTGGACGAGTCGCTCATGAACGCGGTCACCGGCGTGTCGGGATCGGGCCCCGGTTTCATCGCGCGGTTCGTGGAGGCCCTGACCGCAGGCGGCGTGGCCGCAGGACTCCCGGCCGACCTCGCCGCGAGGCTCGCCCGGGAGACCTTCTGCGGCACGGCCGCGCTCCTCGCGCAGACCGGAGAATCGCCCGAGGAGATCCGCAAGCGGGTCACGAGCCCGGGCGGCACGACGCTCGCCGGCCTCACCGCAATGGACGCCCGCGGCGTTCCCGACGGCATCGCCGCCGCCGTCGTCGCCGCCAGCCACCGTGCCGCAGAACTCTCCCGTGGCGGCTGAGTGAATCCGGCTGGATGACACCGCATTGCCGCCGGCGTTCAACGTCAAAGTGCCTGTGTGACTCATTGAGCACGACGTTTGACCGGTTCGGGGCTGCCCGTGCCCAGGAGCCGGCGTATGCAGACAAGC
>JBBAVU010000066.1:0-14117 GCA_040397565.1 Pirellulales bacterium
GTCGGGGCCGGGGCCGGAACGCCCGACAGCCGATCGAGGGCCGCCCTGACGTTGAGCCTGCCGCCCGTGGCCACCTTGCCCGCCAGCGACGCGAGCGGATCGACCGATCCGAAAATCGCGGCGCGAACCTCGGCGGGAGTGATGCCGGGCTTCCGGGCAGCCAGAAGCGCGACCGCCCCGGTCACGTGCGGCGCCGCCATCGACGTCCCCGACATGCCGCCGTAGCCTCCCCCGGGAAGCGTCGAGAGGATGCCCATGCCCGGCGCGGCGAGATCGACGCTCGTAAGTCCGTAGTTCGAGAGCGACGCGAGATTGTCGGACGCGTCGGTCGCCGCCACGGCGATGACGTTGTCTCCCGCGTAGCCGCTGGGATACCGGGGCACGGCGTCGTTGTCGGCGCCGCTGTTGCCCGAGGCCACGACGAACGTGATGCCCGCATCACCATGCGACTTGATCGCCGACTGGAGCGTCGAGGAGAAGGTCGTGCCGCCGCCCCAGCTGTTGTTGCTCACGACGATCGGCACGCCCGCGCGGCGGAGTTTCGTCGCGTAGTTGAGTGCGGAGATCGCGGCGCCCGTGTAGCCCATGCCGCTGTTGTTCTGGAACCGCAGCGGGAGGATCGACACCTGCCAGGCAATCCCAGAGACACCGGTCGCGTTGTTGCCGACGGCGCCGATGATCCCCGACACATGCGTGCCGTGGCCGAAGCCGTCCTGGGGCGTGTTGTCCACGTCGACGAAGTCCCAGCCGCGGACGTCGTCCACGTAGCCATTGGCGTCGTCGTCAACGCCGTTGCCGGCGACCTCGCGGGGGTTCGTCCAGATGTTGGCCGCGAGGTCCGGGTGGGAAAAATCGATCCCTGAGTCGATGACGGCGACGACCACGTTTCGCGATCCGGTCGTGATCTGCCAGGCCTCCGGGGCGTCGATGTCGGCGTCGATCCGGCCGCCGGACTGGCCAGCGTTGTCGAGGCTCCACTGCGACGCGAAACTCGGATCATTCGGCAGGGCGGTCGGCCGCACCGCGATCTCCGGGTCGAACGACCCCAGGCCCGTGACGCCGGCCGACCAGGCGAGCACGCGGTCCCGTGACCATCCGGGCGTCGAGAGCGAGAAGAACCCGTCGCCAAGGTCGGACGTCGTCCAGCCGCGAGCGTGAGCATCGGCCGAAATCGTCTGCAGCCCCGCGGTCGACCGCCCAACCCACTGGTCCACGACCGCGGTGACGCGGCCGCCATGCCAATCGATGACCTCGGTCGCACAGGATCCCGGCCCGGTGGCGGAGAACCCGGTCGCGGAAAATGCGACGCGCGGCTCGAGAGACTCCGGTCCATGGACACTCCGCCGCCCGCTGAAACGCCGATCCATGGCCACTGACCTCCGTGCCAACCGCGGGGACGCGATCGTGCGACCCCATTTCGAGAAGAAACTTTTTTTCTTCCAAAAGCATCCTTCGCCCGCCCGCCCTCAAAGTCAACCCATTTTGCCTGAGTGGACAAAAGCGGGCTCGGCTCACCGCCGTGGTGGGTCCATGGACGAAACTACTGCCGCACGACCACCCCCCCCCTTAAGGAGGGATCCAGGATGGGGCCGACGCCCGACCACGCGACCGACTGGCCAACGAAAAAATCGCAGGGAGAAATCGAGGCCGCCGTCTGCGACGCCGTCTCCCGCTTCCAGCAGGAGTACATGGGCCGGGGGCCGAGGCACGTCCACACGCACCTCGTCGACAACATGCTCTTCGTTCGGCTTCAGGGGGTGCTCACGGCGGCAGAGCAACGTCTCATGGAACTCCGCGACGACGACAACGGCCGCGGCGCGGAGATCGTGAAGCAGTTTCGCAGCCACCTCATGACAACAGGCCGGCCGATGCTCGAGCGACTCGTACGGGACGTCACGGGCACGCCGACCGTCAACCTGCACCACGACATCAGCGCCGAGACCGGCGAGGAGGTGATCGTCTTCACGCTTGCCTCGCCGCCGGCCTGCCGGGACCGCAGGAGGAAGGGCTGAAAGGCCCGTGCCTGCGGCGCACCAATCCCAATCCGGGCCGTGAGCGTCCGGCCCATGGCGCGCCGGCGGCGAGCGGCGGGGGGCGTTCCCCCGCTCGCCGTCCGGCGTTCACGGCCCCGGAAGAGCAGCCGGCCGTGGGCCGGATGGACTGGATAGGCCGACCCTGCGGCCCCCCCGGAAAAAATGAACCCCCCCAACAGAGGTACCGATAGAACCCCTCGGCGGAGGGGATATCTGACAGCGGGTCAACAAAGAAAAAAAGGGTGGGTCATGCGTGATCGTGGCTGGGGGTTCGCGACGTTCGTCGCCGCTACGGCGGTTCTTTTTGCGTGGATCGTGCAGGCGGATGAAACGCCCGTCGAAGAGGACGTTGCCGAGGCGAATGTCCCGGCGACGATCGAGGAGATCCCGACGGAGCCCTGGCTGCCGGCCTGCGGCTGCTGCCGCCTTCCGTTCCGGGTGCTCGACCCACTCGGGCAGGATCCGGTTTGGACCGGACGGGTCGAGGCCCTGATGCTCTGGCGCGATGCTCCGCAGTCGGCTCCGCTCTACGACTTCGTCGATCCGGAAACCGGTGATCCGGCGGGCAGGGCGCTCGGCGCCTCCGACTTCTCAAGTGGCATGGCCGCCGGCCCCCGGTTCGCGATCTTCCGCCACACCGGCGACATGGGCGCGATCGAGTTCAATTTTCTGCGGGTGCAGTCGTTCACCGCCACGCGTTCGCTCGCGACGCTCGAGGACGGCTACTTCGACGCCCAGCCGCGCGGCCTCTACTGCTGCGACAGCCTGACGCCCCGCGACGCCGTGAGCGGGACGCTCTCGAGTTCGCTGCAGAGCGCCGAGGTCAATCGCCGATTCCCCACCGACGGCCGGATCGGGTGGCTCATGGGGTTCCGCTGGGTGGAGTGGAACGACGGCCTGGGCCTCCAGTCGCTGACCGTGCCCGACCTGATCCCTTCCTATACCAACTCCTACCTCACCCGCACGTCGAACGACCTCTATGGCCTGCAGATCGGGGCCGATTCGATCCTCTACGGCCCGGGCAGGCCGTTCCGGATCGAGGGGATCGGAAAGGCGGGGATCTTCTACAACGACGCGTCGCAAGCGTCACGGTTCTCGACGACCGACCCGTCCGTCGATCCTGACGTGCTCGCCGTGAGCACGAGCACGGGCCGGGCCGCCTTCGTCGGCGAGCTCGGTGTGACGGGCGTCTACGACCTCACCGATCGGATCTCGATCCGAGCGGGCTACACGATCTTCTGGCTCGGCGGCCTGGCGATGGCCCCGGCCCAGTTCAATGTGAACAAACTCTGCCCGGAGAACCCGATCATGGGGGCCACCGACACCGGCGGGAGCGTTGTCGTGCAGGGGATCTCACTGGGCCTGGAGGGCCGGTGGTGAACTTCGACACCACGCCCGACGATACCGTGCCCGAGCCGCGAGCATGCCGAACCCGCCGATCGTGGCGAGCACGAGCGTGCCCGGCTCGGGCACGGGCGGCTGTTCGCTCGAAAAGTCGACCTGCACCATCCTCACGTTCCAGCCCTCGTTGTTGTTGCAGTTCCCGCCGAGGTTCGCGTTCGTGAGCCGAAGCTCGAGCGACGTGATCCCCGAAGGCGGCAGCCCGGTGTCGATGTTGAGAAACGCCTGGCTCGGAACGTAGAGCGACGCCCAGCCGTTCGACTGCCCCACGAACGACGCGCCGGAGGGGGCCACGTAGGGCAGCGCAGCGGTGCCGCTGGGCGTGAGGTATGTCGGCGCGACGAACGCGGTCTGGTCCACCCAGTAGGGATCCGCCGCAGTGCCAGAGTTGAACGGCGACGGACCGAAGACCGGGTCGTCGATGTTGAGGTTGCCGCCGCTGGTGAACGCGGCGAGCGGCAGCCCGATCCAGGTCCCGGAATTGTTGAGCCGGTAGCTCAACTGCCCCAGCGAGATCGGCCGCGGCCCCCCCGTGCCCGACGGCGGCAGCAGAAAGTTGTGGGCAATGCTGATCCGCGCGTTCACGGCCGGCTGGCCGTCGATGAGGCCGTTGACCGACGGGCTCGTCAAGTGATTCGCGGTCGCCACGCTCACGCTGTCGACCCCCATCGCTTTCACGCTCCACCTCGGATCGCTGCTCGAGCCGCTCGAGAAGTAGGTCCAGCGGTAGATCGACGGCACGAACCCTTGATGGGACTTCGTCCAGCCGCCGTTGCTCAGCTGGAAGTCGAAGAGCTGGTCGGCCTTCGCCGTCACACCGCCAAGCACGACCCATGCCACCACGACGACGGCGACACCCACGCCCGCAGCTGCGGACCGCTGCAACGGAACGAGCCAGCCGAGCCGCCGACGGGCCATGGCAAGCAGCAGCACGCCGCCGCCGGCAAACGCCAGCGCGATCCCGCCCGGCTCGGGCACGCACTCCACCACGCCCTTGATCTCGACCTTCGTGATCTCCCAGTTCATCTCCGGCGTCGATGCGGTCGACGACACGAGCGTTCCCATGAGGAAACGGAACTGGATGAAATCTCCCGGAACGATCGGGTAGTACAGGGGATTTCCGGGGAAGTAGTTCAGCGTGAAATTGCTCGCCTTGTGCTGTCCCTGCGCGAAGTTCGCAGTCGTTCCATCCCAGGCCGCGACCGGCCAGTCGCCCACCGGCGTCGGGAGCGGATACGGCGTCGAGTCGATGAACGGGGGCGGCGGGTCGGCGTAGAGCGGACGGTAGTGCTCCGGCGGATTGTTGTTCTGCGTGTCGAAGTCGTCACTTCGAATCCCGAGCCACGGGCCGAAGTTCACGCGGTACTGCACCTGGCCGAGGGTCGCGGGATTCGTCCCGCTGCCGAAGTTGAAAAGGTGCAGCGTCTCGAACCGCACGAACTTCGCGTTGTCGCTCGACCCGTCCGGCTCGACGCAAAGAAGCGGGCTCAGGAGGTAGGTGCCGCTGCCCGGCGACTCGCTTCCCCAGTAGGCGGTCCAGCCGTTGACACCGTTATCCCATTCCCAAGGCCTCTCCGGAGAGGAGAGCGTGCCGCTCGTGGCGGTCCAGCCATCGGGTCCTTGGTTGAACTCGTAGATGATGTTGCCGGCTCGTGCCAGACCGCCGGCAAGAAACAGGGATGCGATCGCCACGACCGCAGGGACACGGGCGATGCCCATGGGAGGCTCCTTCGATGGAAGGACTGCTTCGCGGCATCCCTGCTCCCTGACACGCGCCGGCGTGGCTGTCGGCGCAACAAAAAAGGCCGCCGTGGGGGAACGCTTGGGTCGTTCCGCCACGTCGGCCTACGCTGCGCCGGGGTCCCGCGACGCTGTCGCGGCAACCCAGCCACTCGTCTTCCGAGATGGTCGTCGGGGAGGCGGTCGCGGGCCTTTCGGCTCTCGATGCCTTCCCGGCATGTCCAACCATTCGCCCGCCGCCACGCGGGAGTCAAGCGAACAAAATCGGCGGGCTTGTAATCGGGGGCAACCGAACGTTGAATCGAGGGTGATTTCTCCGCTTTTTCGGCTTTTCGAGGAGTGCATTCCGTGGCAAGGACACGCAAGGATTCGGTGGCCAAGACACCCGCGAAGGCGGGCGACGGAAAGCATGCGATCGACTCCACGGTCGATATCGAGGGGCTCGGCGTCTTCTATCTCGGCCGCAAGGTGGACCCGTCGACCGGTGAGCCGACGGCCGAGCCGCTTCTCTTCGACTCGCGGCGGCTCACGACCCACGCCGTCTGCGTCGGCATGACCGGGAGCGGCAAGACGGGGCTCCTGGTCGGCCTCGTCGAGGAGGCCGCGCTCGATCGCATCCCGACGGTGCTCATCGACCCCAAGGGAGATCTCGCGAACGTGCTGCTTGCGTTTCCCGATCTCGCGGCGTCGGATTTCCGTCCCTGGATCGAGGAGGGGGCGGCCGAGCGGGAGGGGCTCTCGCCCGATGCCTTCGCCGACCGCACGGCGAAGAAGTGGGCCGAGGGGCTCGCGGCGAGCGGACAGTCCGCCGAAAGAATCCGCCGGCTCCGCGAGGCGGTCGACATGGCGGTCTACACGCCCGGCAGTCGCGCGGGCCGTCCGCTCGCGATGCTCCAGAGCCTCGAGCCGCCGCCGACCGCCGTGATGGACGACCCGGAACTTCGCCGCGAGCGGATCGAGTCGGTCGTCGCCGGGATCCTGGCGCTGGCGGGCATCGAGGGAGAGCCCGCGCAGAGCCGCGAGCACGTGCTCCTCTCGGCGATCCTGGAATCGCTCTGGAAGAGCGGGCAGAAGGTCGATTTCGGCACGCTCGTCCGGGCGATCCCGACGCCGCCGATCGATCGGGTCGGCTTCCTCGACCTCGAAAACTTCTTCCCGGCGGGCGACCGCTTCCAGCTCGCCAGCCGCTTGAACACGGTCGCGGCCTCTCCCGGGTTCGAGGCCTGGCTCGACGGCGAGCCGCTCGATTTCGGCAGGCTGCTCTGGACGGCCGAGGGGAAGCCCCGCGTGAGCGTCGTCTCGATCGCCCACCTGCCTGATGCCCAGCGGATGGCGTTCGTGACGCTCCTGGCCGGGCAGGCCGTGGCGTGGATGCGGTCGCAGCCGGGCACCTCGTCGCTCAAGGCGATCTTTCTGATGGACGAGGTGTTCGGCTACCTGCCGCCGACGGCCAACCCGCCGAGCAAGCCGCCGATCATGACGCTCATGAAGCAGGCCCGCGCCTTCGGGCTCGGCGTCGTGCTCGCGACGCAGAATCCGGTCGATCTCGACTACAAGGGGCTTTCGAACGCGGGCACGTGGTTCCTCGGTCGCCTGCAGACCGCCCGCGACAAGGCTCGCGTGCTCGACGGCCTCGAGGGGGCCGCGACCGGCTCCGGCCGTTCGTTCGACCGTGGGCGGCTCGACCGCATTCTTTCGGGCCTCTCGCAGCGGCGGTTCCTGCTCCACTCCGTGCACGAAGACGAGGAGACGGTCTTCCAGACTCGCTGGACGATGGCCTACCTGCGGGGGCCGCTCGTGCGGGAGGAGCTTCGCCGGCTCACAGGAGCCGCCGGGGCGAACACGACCGCCGCTCCTCGCGTCGAGGTGGAGCTGCCGCTCGACGCGGCCGGCTTCCCGATCGCGGCGGGCCCCAGGCCGATCCTGCCGCCGGGCGTGCGCGAGGTCTTCCTCGCCCCACAGTCTCCCGTCGCGGCCGGCCGCGGGGTGCACTACCGCCCCGCCGTGCTCGGCAAGGCCCGCGTTCGCTACGGCCGCACGGGCGGCCGCTACGACTTCGACCGCGAGGTGATCCTCATGGCGCCGGCGGGCGATTCGCTCGGCGAATCGTTCTGGGACGCCGCCAGGCTGTTCGCCGATCCTCCCATGATCGAGCCCGCCCCACGGTCTGGATCGTTCGCCTCGTTGCCCGGGGCGCTCGCCGGACCGAAGGGCTACCAGGCGCTCGCCGCCTCGCTCAAGAGCTTCCTCGGCCGCACGAGCACGATCACGCTCTGGCACGCGGCCTCGATCGACGAGTCGAGCCGTCCGGGCGAGTCGCAGGCCGACTTCCGCGTCCGGATCGCGCAGAAGCTTAAGGAGGCCCGCGACGAGTCGCTCGCCGCCGTCCGCGAGCGGCAGGCGTCGAAGCTGGCATCGCTCGAGGAACGGATCGCACGGGCGAGACAAAAGCTCGAGAAGGAGAAGGCGCAGGCCAAGGACAACACGATGCAGACCTACGTCTCGATAGGCTCGGCCGTGCTCTCGGCGCTCCTCGGCCGCAAGATCGCGAGCTCCACGACGATCGGCAAGGCGGCCACGTCGATGAAGACCGCGAGCCGCTCGGCGAGGCAGCAGGCGGAGGTCGCCCATGCCGAGGAGGGCCTCGCGTCCCTCGAGGCGAAGCGGGACGAACTCGAGGCCGAGATCGCCGACGAGCTCGACCGGATCCGCCTCGAGGCGGCCCCCGACCGGGCCGCGCTCGAGGAGATCGTGATCCCTGCCAAGAAGTCGGAAATCACGGTCGACGACGTCGTGCTCGCATGGGTGCCCCAGTGAACGCGGCCCGCGTGGTGCTCGTCGACTGCCCCGACCGCAAGGGGCTCATCCACGCCATCACCGGCGTGCTGCTGGCACACGGCCTCAACATCGACGCCAACCAGGAATTCGTCGACCGCGACGCCGGCCACTTCTTCTTCCGCGCCGAGGTGTCGGGTGGCGAGGCGGGCGACGCGGCGGCCCTCGAGTCGGAGCTCACCCGCGTGCTGCCGGACGGCGCCAGGGCGAGGCTCTCCGTGCCCGGCAACCGCTCGATCGTCGTGCTCGCGACCCGCGAACCCCACTGCCTCGGCGAACTGCTCCTGCTCGAATCGTGTGGCGAGCTGCCCGGGCGGATTGCCGCGGTCGTCGGCAACCACGACGATCTCCGCGGCCTCGCCGAACGCTTCGGCAAGCCCTTCCACCACGTGCCGAGCGACGGCGTCTCCCGGGAGGCCCACGAAGGTGGTCTCGTGGAGGCGATCGGACGGCACGGTCCGGACCTCGTCGTGCTCGCCCGGTACATGCGAATCCTCTCCGACGGCTTCGTCGCCCGCTGGGCCGGCCGGATGGTGAACATCCACCACTCGTTCCTCCCCGCGTTCGCCGGCGCGAGTCCCTACCGGCAGGCCCATGATCGCGGCGTGAAGGTGATCGGGGCGACCGCGCACTTCGTCACCGGTGAACTCGACGAGGGACCGATCATCTCGCAGGGCGTCATTCCGGTCGACCACACGTTTTCCGTGAAGCGGATGGCCCAGGCCGGCCGCGACGTCGAGAAACTCGTGCTCGCGAAGGCGGTCTCGCTCGTGCTCGAGGACCGCGTTTTCCTCCACGGCCGGCGCACGGTGGTCTTCGGCTGACGCTTGGTCTGCAGAATTTGGCTGACCAAAGGTGCCGAGCAGCGCAAATATCGTAACCGTCCCTCGATGAGCCGCCTCACGATGGTTGATCGGGGTACGACTGGTATCTTGCGAAGTCATTCGACGATTTTCGCCGGGTGTCATCGGATGGGGCAATCGCGCGACGGGTAGTGGGGACCCGGCCGTGTCGACCCTCACGGATTCATTCAGCTCAGGCTCGGCAGCATGGCAAAGAATTTCTCGCGGCACGAACAATTTCTGCGCATTTTCTCGCTGCTTGAAATTCTTTCGACGTCCAACGTACCGCTCTCCGACGACGTCCTCATCGCGACCCTCCGCGACAAACTCGGTCTCTCGAGGCTGTCGTCGCGGACGCTCCGGCGTGACTGCGAGTTTCTCACATCCTGCGGCTACCCGATCGACCACGTGCCTCTCCCGCGGGAGCGGAAGTACGGCTGGAAGCTCTGCCTCGACACGCCGATCGCCAAGAAGCTCCTGGCTGAACCGCTCACGCTCCTCGAGTTGAGCGCCTTCCAACTCGCCCGGGCGCACCTCAGGCCCTACGAGGGGACACCGCTCTGGACAGGAATCGAGATGCTCCGCAGCCGGTTCGAGAAGTGCGTGCCCGCGATGCTCAAGAAACAGCTCAAGGAGCAACTCGTGGCCTTCCGGGTGGAGGTCGATTCCTCGAAGCGATACGCCAGTCGGCCGAGGCTCGTCTCCTCGCTCGCCTCGGCGGTCGTGGCCTGCCGTCTGATCGACGTCGAGCATCACGACTGCGGCGGGCCTGCGGCAGCCGACAGCGGCTTCCAGCCCCACCTGCTTCTTGTCGAAAACCAGCAGATCCGCCTCTTCGGCTACTCGTACGACGGCGTCGCGAAGCTCGTCCCCATCGATCGAATTCGCACCGTCCGCCTCCAGGACGGCAGCTTCCAGCCCAACGGCAACGCGGAGCACGACCTGCAACGCTGCCGCAACGGTGAAGGCAGCGCGCTGTAAGAAGCCGCCCTAGTCGCGATGCCCTACGGCACGTCCGCGTCGGCTTGGCGGACGTACTTGTGGCACTGGACGCACTTCATCGTGACCTCCATCCAGGCCAGGGCGGCGGCGTCGAGGTTCTCGTCGCGGGCAGCCGCCCGGAGCGCCTCGCACGACCGGCGGAAGTCGGCGCTCTGCCGGGAGTATTCCTCGGTGAGAAGCACCTCCCAGGCCGAGGCCTGGCTCGCGAGGGCGAGGTCGTGGGCCGCCCGGTAGATCGTCTGGTAGTCCTCCATGGCGAGCCCCTCGATCACGTGCTGCGCGTGGTCGAGTTTCGCCCGCATGAAGACGGCCACGTCGTCGGGCTTGATCGCGGCCCGACGCTCGTTCGCTCCGTTAGCGCCGGCGACCTCCTGCTTGGGTCGGCCACCAACGTCACTGCCGACGACGGCCTGCCCGCCGCCATCCGGCTTTCCGGCTCCCGACGGCCGAAACAGGGCGACGGCCGCGACCGCGGCGAGCGCGAGGCCCACGATCACCTCCATCGGGATCTTCCTCGGTTGATCGCTCACGGTCGAGGTCCTTTCTAAATCTCTAATCGACGAGGCCCAAGTCCTCATTGTAGCCTTCCTGCACGACGGAATTCTCGTTCCGTTCGTGGGCGACCAGGTGGCCGGCGAAACGGTCAAAGCCGACGCCGCACGACCGCCAAGCCTCGGGGGGCATCGCCGTCGTGGGAACCGATTCGATCAAGGCGTCGATCTCAGCGAGCAGCCGCGGATGATCGGCCATGATCCCGGCGACCGCCTTGGAGAGCCTCGGCACCCTCGCGACCGATTCCTCGAGGAAGCCCCCCTGCTCCTCCTTCGCGAAATGGTCGGCGAGATGATGCCGCAGCGAGTTGAGCGCCGCCACGAGGTCGTCCGAGCAGGCGTCGGGCGAGACCGCCCCCTTCTCGAGCAGGCACCGCACGGCGGCGATCGCTGCGTGGAGTTCGCGGTGTTCCCCAAGCACGTGCCCGAGGATGACGGGATCGGAACGGTCTGTCGCCTTCATGGGAAAACCCCTCGCACTTTCTGGAGGCGGATCGCGCCACGCACGAATGCGGTATACATGTGCGGATCCGGTATAACGACGCCTTGCATTATCAATGTCGCCCGCGACGCCCCGTCCGACAAGCCTCCACCGAACGAGCCCCCCACCATGCGTCATTTCGCGATTTCCTTCCGTCTGGCCCTCGCGGGCTGCCTGCTGCCCGTGCCCTGGACACCTTGGCTGAACGACGCCGTCGCCCAGCAGGTGGCGGTGGAGGAATTCAGGCTCCCGAACGGCATGGAGTTTCTCCTCGTGCCGCGTGACGACCAGCCCAACGTGGTCAGCGCCGGCTGGGTGGCGAAGGTGGGGAGCGTCAACGAGCGGCCGGGCATCACCGGCATCAGCCATTTCTTCGAGCACATGATGTTCAAGGGCACCGACTCGATCGGAACCCGCGACCCCGAGAAGGACGCCCGCTACCGCGCCAGCCAGAAGGCCGTCCGCGACGAGATCAACCGGCTCGTCTGGACGGGCCAGTACGAACGGTTCCTCCGCGGCGAGATCGACGACCCGTGGAACCCCGCCAACGACACGCAGGAGCTCCGCGTGCTCCGCGGCAAGCTCGACGAACTCGTGAAGGCCCAGCAGGGCCGGGGCGAGGGGGGAGCCGGCGCGGCGACGATCGTGAAGGACGAGTTCGACCAGGTCTACACGAAGGCGGGCGGCAGCGGCATGAACGCCTTCACGAGCAACGACCTCACCTGCTACTTCATCACGATCCCCTCCAACAAGCTCGAGCTCTGGGCGTGGATGGAGAGCGACCGGCTCCACGACAGCGTCTTCCGGGAGTTCTATTCGGAGCGCGACGTCGTCCACGAGGAGCGGCGGCTACGGACGGAGAGCACGCCGACCGGCCGGTTCGAGGAGCAGTTCGACGCGATGTTCTGGATGGCCAGCGGCTACGCCTGGCCGGTCATCGGCTGGCCGAGCGACCTGAACAGCTACACCTTCGATCAGGCGATGGACTACTGGAACGTCTACTACCGCCCCGGCAACCTGTTCGGCGTCGTGGTCGGCGACTTCGACCCGGCCGAGGCGAAGAAGCAGATCACGAAATACTTCTCCCGCCTCGCTCCCGGGAAGAAGGCCCCCCCGCCGGTCGTCACGATCGAGATCGGCCAGATGGCAGAGCAGCGGATGAATGCCGAGGGCGACGTGCCGCCGGCGGTCGACATCCGGTACCACACCGTGCCGGCCGGCCACGCCGACAGCTACCCGCTCGACATGCTCGCCGAGGTGCTCAACGACCGCACGGGCCGGCTCTACAAGGGACTCGTCGAGGGCCGCCAGATCGCCTCCGCCGCGTCGTCCTCTTCCGAGAGCCGGAAGTATGCGGGGCTCTTCTCCTTCTCGGCACAGACCCGCGGCGACGCCGACCCCGCGGATCTCGAGAAGGCCTGGTACGAGGAACTGGCAAAGCTCCAGGCGGAGGAGGTTCCCGAGAAGGAGTTGCGGAAGGTGAAGAACAGGGTCGCGGCCAACAACTACCGCCGCCTGCAGAACAACATGTCGCTTTTGATCCAGCTCGCCTTCGCCGAGGCGCTGCTCGACTGGAGGGAGATCAACGACGCCCCCAGGAAGTACGAGGCGGTCACCGCGGCCGAGATCAAGCGGGTGGCCGAGAAGTACTTCGCCCCGACGAATCGCAGCGTGGCGATCTACCGCCGCGGCAAGTGACCCCGAAGCCGCGGCACGCCCCGGCGCACCGAAAGCCACGGACCACTGAAAGGAAGTTGCATGAACGCCCGCACGATCGTCGTCGTCCTCGCCCTCGCCCTCGTGGCAGTCCTGGCCCTCGTGCCGCGCCGCGACCGCCGCGGGCCGACGGGCGACGACGCATCGGCCCAATCGTCCACGGGCGGGCAATCCGTCGCGGGCGGTCGGCCGGCCGAGAGCGGCCTGCCGGCGAGGCCGGAGCAGATCCGCTTCTCGCCGCTGGCATTCGAGCCGCCCGTGGCGGCCGACTTCCGCCACGAGCTGCCCGACGGCACCGTCGTCTACCTCGCCCCGTCGCACGAGTTTCCGCTCGTGAACGTGTCGATGACGTTCAAGGGAGGGGCGTCGCTCGATCCCGCCGGGATTCCCGGCCTCGCGGGAATGACGGCCACGATGGTCCGAGAGGGGGGCACGAAGTCGAAGCCGGCCGCCGAGGTCGACGAGACGCTCGATTTCCTGGCGACGCAGGCGGGCGTCGCGGCCGGCGAGACGTTCACGACCGCCTCGATGAACTGCCTCGCGAGCACGTTCGACGAGAGCCTCGCCCTGTTCCTCGACATGCTCCGCAATCCGCGGTTCGACGAAGGCCGGCTTGCCACCGCGAAGGCCCGCGTCGTCGAGGGGCTCAAGCAGCGCAACGACGACGCCTCCTCGATCCTCGGCCGCGAGTGGAAGCGTTTGCTCTACGGCGCCGACCACTTCGAGGCGAGCGAGCCGACCGCCGCGACGGTCGACGCGATCACGAAGGAGAAGCTCGCGGAGCTCCATCGCCAAGTCTTCCATCCGGGCAACGCGATCGTGGCGGTATCGGGCGACTTCGAGCCGAAGGAGATGCTCGCGAAGCTCGAGAAGGCGTTCGCGGGCTGGGAGCGGGGGAGCATCGCTCCCGATCCCGTGCCGCCGACGGCAACGCTCGAGCCCGGTCTCTACCACGTGCCGAAGGAGATCCCGCAGGGGAAGGTGGCGATCGGCTGCCGGTCGATCACCCGCGACGATCCCGACGCCATCCCGCTCCTCCTGCTCAACGACATCCTCGGCGGCGGCGGCTTCACGAGTCGGATCATGCAACAGGTGCGGAGCAACGAGGGGCTCGCCTACTCGGCGAACTCCCGGCTCGCGCCGAAGGTCGACTATCCCGGTGAGTTCCGAGCGGGCTTCGAGAGCAAGAACCCGACGGTGGCCCTGGCGACGAAGATCGTGCTCGATCAGATCGAGAAGGTCCGCGACGAGCTCGTCACGGAGGAGGAGCTCGAGACGTCGAAGCAGAGCATGATCGAGACCTTCCCGCGGCAGTTCGAGAGCAAGCCGCAGCTGTTGCGGGTGCTCGTGACCGACGAGTGGACGAACCGGCCCAAGGACTTCTGGAAGACGTTCCGCGACAAGGTGAAGGCGGTCACGCGGGAGGACATCCGCCGCGTGGCCCGTGAGCACCTCGACCCGGCGAAGATGGCGATCCTCGTCGTGGGCGACTGGGACGAGATCGCCCCCGGCGACC
>JBBAVU010000067.1:0-13995 GCA_040397565.1 Pirellulales bacterium
GCGACGACGAGCCGCTCCGGCTTTGCAAGACAACGGCGGCATGGGCGAAGAACACTCTAGCCACGCTCCAGGTCTGGGAAGACGGGACGCCCCCCAACGAGGCCCAGACGACCGGCGTCACGATCGCCGACGTAGTGAACAAGTTCGCCGACATCGAGAGCGGAAAGTTTGTGTCGATCGCTCTCCACGCGAACGGCTACTGGTACGTCATAGCTGCGGAGTGCTGATGCTAGAGCTCCTCGCCCAGGTCGATCCGCTCGCGGCCGTGCTCGGCGGTCTTTGGCTGTTTGCCGCCGGGATGTTCCCGCTAGGGTTCATGCTCGGCGCGCCGTGTTCGGCGTGCTGCAATTCTTGCGAACTCTGCACCGAAGGACAGTTGCCGGAAACGCTGACGGTGACGTTTGACGGGCTGGAAGACAAAACGCCAGGCCCAGACCTGATAACGCTGTCGTTCTCCGCGTGCTACGGAAGCAGCGCGGAGGCTCGCGTAACGGCCCCCGGCGGCGACCCAGCGACGGACAAGGGGCCGCTCGGCGCTGTGAGCCTGACGAGCGGCGGCAGCGGCTATGCGAGGCTGGGCCGCGTCGCCCCGACGCTCACGGTGAGCGGCGGCAGCGGCAGCGGCGCGACGTTCACGCCGACGCTGGAAACGTCCAAAGACTCCTGCGGCCTCGACCGCTGGGCGCTCAAGTCCGTGGCGGTGAAGGGCGGAAAAGATTACGTCGATGGCGAGCCGCTGACGATCACGGTGGCGACCGGCGACACCGAGGAGCAGGCGGCGACGGCGATTGTTCACACAGAGCGCGAGGAGCCGACGCTCTCGCTGGACGGCAACGCCACCGCTTCCATAACCCTGGACGACAACGGCGACGGCACATGGCGTGTCGCGTCGATCTCAATCACCAACGGCGGCAGCGGCTACTCCGACAACTACCCAATCCCTATCACGCTCGGACCAGACGACGTGGAGGTTGGGGCGGCCGTCGTGTATGGATACACGGGTCGCATTGAGCCGACGGTGAGCGTCACGCCGCACGAGACGCCCGGCACCGGCGCGACGTTTACGCCGACACTCACCCAAGGCACAAGCCCGTTTGATGGCCGCGATGCGTGGACTATATCGGGGGCAACCATAACGGCAGCGGGAACCGGCTACTCGGTTGGCGATATGCTGCTCGGCCAAGCGACTGACGGCCTGCCGGTCGACGGTGGGTTCAACGTCGGCAGTGTCACCGCCGTTGATGCCAACGGCGGCATTACCGGCGTGTCTGTCGGGGGCGGGTGGTTTTATAAGTCGGACGGGATGTTGCAGAGCGTGGACGTTCTCTACGGCGGCCTTTACTACAAGGACACCGGCGAGCCCGCCAGCGTCGAGGTGACAGGCGGCGGCACCTATTACCGCGAGGACGCCAGCCTGCCGCCATACGTCGCCGATGTCACGGTTGGCATTTCGCAAACGGCACCCAGCAACGGCACGGGGGCGACGCTTACGGCCAGCGTCGAAGACGACACCGCGAGCGCAAACTTCGGCAAGATCACGGGCGTGACGATTGGCAACGGTGGCGACAACTATCTCGCGTGGCAGTGGCGGAATACGAAGTGCTGCGGGGACTATTACAACGGGTTAAGCGTTGTGCTCAAGCGCAACAATGACTGCATACCCGGCGGAAGCGCCTCTGGAGTCTGCACCTACACGCACCGTTTTTGCGGCGTAGGAAACGCTCGCGGGTTTCTGGGGAACGCGACGCTCACCTACCGCGGGCCATCACTGGCTCCAACACTGAGCCTAGTGTCGGAAGCCGCGCAGCTTGCGTCTCTGTGCGCAAACACAAGCGACCAGTTCGGCTTAAGCGGCATCTGTAACACCTTCTTTACCGCCACCGGCAACGTCACAAACTGCTCCAATTGGGCGGGCGTGTCGTTTTCCGCAAGCGGCGGGGCGACGGCGAGCGTGACGGCGGGCGGCTCATACGACGCGACATTTCGCAATCCTGGCGGCGGCGCTTGCAGCATTTGCTGCAAGGGGGAAAGCCAAGTTCCGCTTGAGATTGAGGCGACGATCAACGACCCGAGGACATACAGACCAGTCGATTTCTCAGGGACGTATGTTCTGCCGTGGCGAGGCCAAGCGTCAGGGTTCGGCGGAATAATTCAATCCGGGTCGGTGTGGTATACGTTTTACCAGCCACCCAACCCGCCGCCGTTTACGTCGCCGTTCGTCTTTATTTCCGTCTGGACGGAACCTTGTTCGTCGCAAACAACAACGGGCTTCGGCCCAGACGATTGGGGCTGCGACGACTGCCACAAAAAATGCCGTGAGCGGGCAAGCGTTATGCTCGCTAACAACTCCAGCGCCGCCGGGCAATGTGGATACGCAACAGCGATAGACGAGCAGACCGCATGTAGTCTTTGCGTCGAGACTCCGATTTGCTCAATGGCTGGAAAATCGTTTCAGCTTCAATCGACGTGTTCAGGAACCGTCACGCTCACGACATGACCTACTGTGACTTCAACAACCCGGCCAAGACCTGCCCGACCTGCGGCTACGTCGCGCGGCGGCTGCCGACCTATCGGGAGTGCAGGTCAGTGCCGCAGCCAGAGTGGCGGCCGATCATGGTCGGCGACCTCGTCGAGCGTGGCCTCACCGCCATCGGCATCACGAAAGAGCGAGTCGAGGCGATCACGCGGACGGCTGGCAAGCCGGGCGGGTGCGGGTGTGCGGCTAGGAAACGCTGGCTAAATGAGGCGGGCGTAACGGTGCAAAAGGCGATCCGCCAGGCGTACGGCGTTTAGCCGCCATTGACCGAGCCGGCCGCTAGGCCACAACAGTGAAACGGAGGCAAGGATGCCAGGCGTCGACCCGATCACCATCATGGCCCGCGAACTTTGCAAGCGGCATCCCGAGGCCGCCGCGAGGACGCTCGCCCGTCGCCTTGTGCGCGAGGCAAACGGGGCCATCACGCTTGAGCAGGCCAGAAGCCGGATACGCGGGCAGTATGGCGTGATCGGTCCGCGTCGACCGGGGAAGCCGGCCGCCAAGCGGCCGCCCCGACAGGCTGGCGTCCAGTACAACCTGCCTCCATCGAAGGCCGAGACGTGGGAGCCGCACGACTTGGGAGTCGTCGGGAAGGTCGGCGTCCTGTCGGACATTCACGTCCCCTACCATTCCGAGATCGCCGTCCGTGCGGCGGTCGATCATCTGAAAGAGACTGGCATCGACGCCCTCGTCCTTAACGGCGACATCGCCGACTTCTACGCTATCTCGCGATGGACGAAGAACCCGGCCAAAAGAGACTTCCGCGGCGAGCTCGCCCAGATACGGCAGCTCCTTGGGTGGCTCCGCCAGGAGTTCCCGGCGATCCCTATCGTGATGAAGACGGGGAACCATGAGGAGCGCTGGAAGCACTGGCTGTGGCAACACGCGCCAGAAATCAGCGACGAGCCCGAGATGGGACTCCGGGCCTGGCTCCACCTGGACCGCCACGAGATCGAGCTCGTCGAAGATCAACGGCCGATCATGGCCGGAAAACTCCCGATCATGCACGGCCACGAAAAGGGCAAAGGCATTTCGGCTCCGGTCAACCAGGCCCGCGGGGCCTTCCTGCGGCTGCATCACACCGTTCTAGAAGGTCACGGCCACCGGACCTCCGGCCACTGCGAGCCGGATATGTGGGGCTCCGAGGTTTTCTGCTGGTCGACGGGCTGCCTGTGCGACCTTCGGCCGGAGTACGCGAGGCTCAACAAGTGGAACCACGGCTTTGCTCTCGTGGTCGTCCACGACGACGGCTCCTTCGACTGCCGCAACCAGCGGATCACGGCTGACGGCCGGGTGAGGGCATCGTGAGCGGACCGCCCAAAGCCCTCCGGTTTCGCATTGATGGAACGTGGTGGCGGTGGCTCTACAAGCCTCTAAAGGCCTATTGGGGTTACTGCGACTACAGTCGCCGCGTGATCGCAATCGACACCGGCCACGACGGCGGCCGCGATCTCCTCGACACAGAGATACACGAGGCCCTCCACGCCCTCCAGGCGTTCGCGACGGAGGAGCATACGACCGAGGTGGCCGGGACTCTCGCCTCCATCCTGTTCGAGCTCGGCTACCGCAAAACGCAGCCGCTCACAGGCCGGGCGTTTGTCGGGAAGTAGGGGCATTTCAATGGAACTAGACGACGATTACCTTCGCCAGGCGGAGTACCGGGCGCGGCGATTCCAGGGAGCGTTTACCGGAACCTCCGGCACGCTCGCGGCCGACGTGCTGCGGCTTATCCATTTTGTTCGACAACTGCGGAGGGATCATGACCGGCGAGGAATTGCTCGAAACGGCGAAGCGGACGATCACCGAGCGCCGCAGTACCTACGGCCCAGCGACGGAACATTTCACGCGGACGGTCGGAGCGATTAACGCGATCTTCGCCGGCAAGCTCCGCGAGCCGCTGACGGTTGCCGACTGGGCGCAGATCATGATCCTAGACAAGCTCGCGAGGCACCAGGAGCGGCCGAAGGGAGACAACCAGGTCGACACCGCAGGCTATGCGGCGTGCTGGGCGGAGTGCGAGGCGACCGGCTGACGGCCGGTTATGCCGACTCGTTCGGTTGCACGTCGCCGGATTCGACGAAAGGCTCGAACAGGGGGCACCACGCCCAACCCGGCCAGGCTATGCCGATTGCGCCGGTGGTTCCGGCTCCGGCCGGAAGATGCGAGGAAGGCTCTGCCACGTCTTTGGCCGGCTCTGGTCGACGACGCGGGGATCGAGATAGCTCCGCCTCGTGATGCGGTCGGACGAGTGGCCGAGGAAGGCCGTCGCGTCGAGGCCGGCGGCCGCCAGGTGCGAGGCCGTCGACCGCCGCAGGGCGTGGAACTGCACGTCGCGGCCATCGCCGAGCCCGGCCCGCCTGGTGATGACCTTCCAGCGTTTGCGGAGCGCGGTGTCCGAGGCGATCCACCAAAACACCGTTGGCCCCTCGTGACGGCTGACGGCGTCGACCAGGTCGGACGCCTCCGGCGAGAGCTCGTAGATACGCTCCTCCCGGCGGCCCTTCCTAATCGCGGCCGGCACGACGAGCGTAGGCCGTTGCCAACAGTGCCGCGGCGTATGGAGGATCGCGTTTATCCGCTCCCCGGTTTCGAGGCCGACGGCCACAAGTGCCCGAAAAAACGTCTTTGCCGGGATCGGCCCAACCCATCCGCAGGCGTGGCCCGCTGACTCCGCCAGCCTGGCGAGCTCGTCTGACGTGAAGGCCCGCGGCACTGCGTGAGGCACGAGCTCGGCGGCGACGGTCGGCCGCAGCCGCACGAGCCCGCGGCCCTGGGCCAGGTTCCACAGGGCGAGTATGCCGGACCGTTCGCGGGCGACGCTGTTCGGCGACTTCTTCGCGGCCATCGCGGCAAGCCACTGGGAGACGACGAGGTCGTCGAGGTCGTCGAGCGTGGCGTCTCGCCCTAGCCATTTCGAGAACTGCCTAATCGCGTGGCGTAACAAGCGGACGCTCTCGGGCGAGCGGCCGCGGAGTCGAAGGGGAACGTAAACGGTCTCTAGAAAAGTGTTGAGTGTCATCGGCGTGATCCTCCTACAGGGGAGTAGGTCACGCTTCCATGCGGGGCCATTCCGTCTAGCGAGCGGGTTCCGATCTTTTCGGCCGTAACGATTGGCCGCGGCACGGTTGGACCAGCGACGGTTCGCTCCTGCCCCCGCCACTGAAGAAGGTTGGTTTCCCCTCCAGGGAACCAACCGGCCGTTGATGAACGCTACGCCCGCCGCCAGCGAAAGGCAAACGGCGGCCGGCGTGGGCATTGAATGACCGGGAAACGCCCATACCTTCGGAGGGCTATGGAAATGCTTTGCGACAAGGACGGTCGGCAGATCATCACCGGCGACGAGGCCGCCAGGCGGTTCGGCATCACCGCCAGTTACATCCGGAAACTGTCGAGCTCCGGCGAGCTCCACCGGGTCGTGGAATCCGAGAGGCGCGTCTTCTACTATGTCGACGAGGTCGAGCGCCTGACGAAACAAAAGGCGAAGGCCAGGAAGAAACGCGGCGGACGCCCACGGAAGGATCAGACGGCCGCCTGACGATCACCGCGGAGGTGGCCTGTGGGTTCGAGACTGTATGCGGCCCTGACGTTTATCGTTCGTGCGATCGGCCTGGTCGGCGTGATCGGTGTCTCCGCCGTTCTGTTCGTGACGTTCCTCACGGCGAACAAGCCCAGCGGCATGGGGGCCTTTTGTTGCGCGTGGGCGATCGTGTCCGCCGTGCTGTCGTGGCCTCGGGTTCCGGATGCCTGGCGGTCTGACCCGCCAACACAGCGGCAGCTCGAGTACGCGCAGGCCCTGGGGATCGTGGTGCCTGCCGGCATCTCGAAGGGACAGCTCTCGGACCTGATCAGCAACGCGACCGGCCGATAGGGAAAGCCCCTGTTTTCGTGGCCGAAACGCTCGCAGAAAAAATCGGTCAACCTGGCATTGACCAATTCCCGATAACGTGACTACGATCTCCGCCACGTCATGAATGACCTCTGCGGGATCGAAACCACGGAGAAACGTCATGGACGCCACGTTTTGGATCGAGCTTGTGATCGTGTTGATGCGAGTGCTGGCCGCAGGAATGGCCAGCTAATTTTTTGTCTCTCAATTCTCACTAGGGAGAAATGGCATGGATGCCCACGAGCCCGAATATCTGGCCGCCGCGGAGGGGATGGCGGAGACCTACGGCAAGGTCAATCACGACCACGCGGTAGGGGATGCGATCTGGTTCCGTCTGGCCGACGCGGCCTACCCGCGAGCCGGCCGCGTGGCCGAGCTCCTGCCCATCGGGGCCTACCGCGTGGAAGACGAGACGGGCTCGCAGCTCGTCGTGTGGCCCGACGACATTACCGGCCACTAGGAGCACGAGCATGGACCGCGCTCCATACCACCGGCCGCAGGCCATCGACTCGCGGACATTTCACCTGGCCCGCGTGATGTCCGCCGTGCGGGCGCTGGGCGCTTTGGTTACGGACCTCCGTCGCGGAGGCCGCACGCTGGGCAGGCGGGCAGAGTACCAGGCCGACCCGGCCGTCGTGCTGGCGGCTCGGATGGCGTTCGACGACGCCCGGCCATACCTCGAAGACTTCGACGGGAGGGTCGACCTATGAGCGGCTGGGACTGGTTCGCGCTGCTCTGGGTGGCCGGGGCTTTTGTCTATCTCTCGATTGTCGCGCAGACGGAACAGGAAGACGGCCGCGACGGACGCGGCCGGGAAGGATGCCGGCGGAGCCGGGGCAAGTGCAGCGGATGCAACACCGAGACGCAGGCGGCGGAGCCGTCCTGCGTCGATTTCACAAGGGACCAAAAATGACAGCGTTTAAGAAGGCCACGAAGGCCGCCGCAAAACTGCGGCTCGGGCTCGTCGGCCCGGCAGGCAGCGGTAAGACGATGACGGCCCTCCGCGTGGCGCAGGGCCTCGGCGGGCCTATCGCCGTGATCGACACGGAGCGGGGCTCGGCCAGCCTCTATGTCGGCGAGCGCGGCATCGCGTTCGACGTGATCGAGCTCGACTCCTACGAGGTCGAGCATTTCATCGACGGGATCAGAGCCGCCGTGGATGGCGGATACAGCGTGCTTGTCATCGACTCGCTCTCCCACGCCTGGGCCGGGAAGGGCGGCATATTGGAGTTCGTCGACAAGGCCGGCAAGCGGAACCAGTCGGGCGGAAACTTCGGTGCCTGGCGGGACGCGACGCCGCGGCATAACGCCCTGGTCGACGCGATCCTCGGGGCTCCGCTCCACATCATCGTGACGCTGCGGTCGAAGGTGGAGTACGTCGTCGAGAACGTTGGCGGCCGGAACCAGGTCCGCAAAGTCGGGCTCCAGCCTGTGCAGCGGGACGGGCTCGAATACGAGTTTACGGTCGTCGGCGACGTGACGCAGGAACACGACCTAGTCGTCACGAAGACGCGGGCCGCCTTCCTCAAAGACGCGGTGATTAAGGAGGCCGGCGAAGACCTCGGCAAGCAGCTCGCGGCATGGCTGGCAGACGGCGAGACGCCCGCCCAGAAGCAGCAGATCAGAGCGGCGAAGGCCAGCGGGTCGCAGCTCGTGGCGAAGGCCAGCGAGGCTATCGCGATAGCCTCATCGACCCAGGCTATCGCCGCTTGCCGCCGTCGCGTCGACCAATACCTCGCCGACGGGACGCTGACGGATTCCGACTGGTCGGCCCTCACCGACCAGATCGACGCCCGCTCCGCAAGCATAGAGGGGGAGGTCGTCGATGGCGTGGCATGACTCGTGGCTGTCGATGAAGCAGAAGCCCAGGCCGAAGCCTGTGCAGGACGGAAAGAAAACACCCAAGGAAAGGCCGAAAAAATGAGCGATACGTTTGACGCTTTTTGGACTGACGAGGCGAAGCAGGCGTCGCCTGTTGACGACAAGCCCTTCGTGCCGGACGGCAAGCACGTCGGGAAGATCGTTGTCGCCGAGGTCAAGGATTTGCAATTCAAGCAACGCGAGAGGAACAAGGCCGGAACGTCGCTCGTCGTCAAGGTTGCGATCAACGGCTATCGGCTCGTTGAGGAGATCGTGCCGGTGCAGTTGCGCGGCATCATCGAGGGCATTTGTCGATCTGTCGGCCAGGAGCCGCCAGCGAAGGGCGAGTCTTTCGCTGCTTTCTGCGGCAGGCTGCTGGGGCAGTCAGGGCCGCTCGAGACGACATACGGCGTGGCGGCCAGCGGCCGCGAGTATGTCAACGTGAAATGGCTGGAGGGCATCAAGCCGCTTCCCAAGGAGGTCGAGAAGCGGACGGCGAAGCCGCAGCCGAAGGCGGCCGCCGTCGACCTGGCCCCGGACGACATTCCCTTCTAGGAGCCCCTTGGCATGGATGCCTACACGGACAACACGAGCCTTACGGAAAACCTGGGCAAGCATGGCGGCGTAACGGTGCGAGCGCCTGACCCGTCGCCCGAAGAGCTGGAGGCTCTGAAGGCTCGCATTCGGAGGAGCTGGACCGACCCGGTTCTCCGCCTGCGGCTGCAACTGCCGCCGATGGAGACCAGCACGGAGGGAGGATTCGATGTCGCTCGATGACCGGCTAGCAGAGGAGCGTCGGCGAAACAACTTGATAGACAGCATCGACGCCGAGCTCCGCGAAATGGAGACGGAGGAATACAAGGCCGAGCACGCCGCCTGGCTGGCCCGTCGCGAGAAGTGGGAAAACCTACCGCGCTACGGGATGCGGCCGGGCGTGCCGGCCCATCGGCTCACCGAGGCCGAGGCCGAGATTCTCGACCGGGAGGGCTATTGAATGGGCACGTTCATAGATGCCTGCGTCGACCTCCCGCTCTTCGCGGCGGCCAGGCGGAGCGATCCGCAAACCTCGAAGGCGGCGGGCCAGGCCTCGCGGGCGTTCGCCGGCGGCCACTGCCGCCTCATCCTCGACGCCCTGGCGATCGGGCCTGGCACGAAAGACTCGATCGCGGCCCGGTGCGGGCTGACGGAACAGCAAGTCGCCCGGCGTATGCACGAGCTTGTACGCGGCGGGCTTGTTGAGCGGACGGGACGTGAGGTGATGTCGGCGAGCGGGTGTATGGAACACGAATACAGGAGGATTACATCGCAGCGCGTTTTCCCACCATCCGGCATGTAGCCGGTTTTGGGTTTCTCGCGCTGCGGCATCGTCGAGGTTCGCGTTTTCCCCTGCTCTGGCCTAGCGCCAGTTTTAGTGTCGTCGCGAACGCCCGTCGGTGTTTTCAATCCAAAACACAATGAGCAGTCAACTGCTTTTCCACGACATACGGCGAGACTCCGACGATGCCCGTCGCCGCGTCATGGACGCGCACAAAGGGTATGCTACCGTCAGCCGGTCGTGGTTCGATCCTGGCCGCCACGACGAAATTGTCGGACTTGATTTTGGTTCCGGCACAGCCGCGCTCCATTTCCTGCGGGCCGGCATCGACGAACATTCGACCATAGAAAGCCTTCCGGCGAGGCTTTTAGCGCTGGCTCCGAAAACGGCCGTTGTAGTCGAGGCTGCGCATATGGGCAGGGCGCAGACATCGCAGTCCAAAGCCCAGCCATTTACGGCCGAGACTTTGCTAGGCCTTTACGCTGACCTCGATGCTAAAGGCGTGACGCTGCGACTCGCGCCGCACCAGCACTCGCGCAGGATGCGCGAATGGTCGGCGAGGTATTTTCCGAAGCTCGTCAGCCCAGAGAAAGGTTCTGACATAAACGACGCCCGAGCGATCGCGTGCTATGTCGAGCACAAAAACGCCATTTCTCTGATGCGGCCGCCGCGGACGTTTGTCAGGTCTCGGCAAAGCATTTACGGAGAGCGTGTCCGCGCTTCATCAAACGTCGTTTTGAATGATGCGAGCTGCCGCGGCTACGAAGGGCAAGTTCACCCCATGACCGCCAAGCTTGCAGAAGACCTGGCGTGGCGGCTCAACAGGCCCGGCAATTTCATAAGTGTCAAAGTCGCCTTTACCATTCTGTCACTCATGGTTTGCGAGCACGGCGGAAGGCTCGCGCGTTTTGTTCTCAACGGCCGCCCGGTCGGGTGGCGGAGATTTAAGGAAGTGGTTTTGAAAACCAGCCCGTTTCACGAGCGCGGTGGCCGTGCGCGCTCAAATATCTATTGGCACTCCCTGCGGCCGTTTTTTGAGCGTAAGGCCCGTGAGTTTGGCGTGTCGGTTAAGTCGGGAAGTAAATACGTCCGGCACGCCGACTACAGCGAATCGCAGGAGGCCGCGAAACAGGCCGCATTTAGAGACATGCGCGACCAGTTGAAAAAGGCGTATTGGATGGCCGTTGAGATGACGGACGGCCTTGATTCATTTGAGGTACTAGGCGAGACAATGGAGGCAAAACAGCATGGCCGGTGAATGGATTCCATACGATGTCTGCCTGCCGCAGAAGCCGGAGGTTTTAACGCTGGTCGACAGGACGGGGCTCGACCCGGACCAGGTCGTCGGGCGGCTGCTCATGCTCTGGGGCTGGGCCTCGCTCAACTCGGCCGACGGAACGGCGAGGATGTCCGTACGCCTCCTGGCGAGGCTCTGCGGAGGCGACGAGGCCTTCTGGCAGGAGGTCGAAAACGTCGGCTGGCTCGCGATCGACGCGGATAACGGAACCGTTGCTATCCCCGGATGGGATCGCCGGTTCTCTAAGTCCGCTAAATCGCGGGCTTTAGCGACGGTGCGGCACGAGGTCGACAAGGCCTCCGCGGGCAAGCGCCCCCAGCGGGGGCGCACAGCGCCCCAACGCGGGGCGCGACGCGCCCTAGAAGAGATAGAGGAGAGTAGAAATTCTTCCTCTTCCCCCGGTGATGCTGCGCAGTCGGAGCCGGCAGGCTGGGAGACGCTCCGCAAGGCCTGGGCGGCTGGCACTGGGAGGCCCTGGAAGCTGCCCACGCCGCCCGACAAAGTCGCCGACCGGCTCGGGGAGCCTGGCTGGTTCGAGAAGGCTCTCGCGGCGATAGAGGCCCTCCCGCGGTGCCGCTACTTCGCCGACCCGGTGACGCTGCCGCAGCTCGTCTCGGCTGGCTTCGTCGACAAGGTGCTCGGGGGGCAGTTCGACAACGCCCGCGAGCAGCGTCGAGCGGCCGGCAGGCCCGACGACCGGCCGCCGCCGCAGGCCTTCACGGGCGACGACGCGGCCAGGTTCGAGGCGACGCGGCGGGCGCTCGCCGACAAGATTAGGGCCGAGGCGTAACTTCGCCGCGTGAAGTCTCGTCGGCCAGACTGCGGCCATGCCTTACGTCGAGATAACACAGGAGCAGCTAGCGCACACGGCGGCGCTCTACTTTTCGCGGGCGTCTCTGGAAGACGTGCCGGCGAAGCTCTGGCTCGATTACTACAAGGCGGCCGATCAGCTCTACCTACGGGCCGCATTCGATCACGGCATAAAGCCGATCTCCCTGGTTCGTCTCGGAGCGGTAGCGACGGCCCTCGATGAGATATACGGCACGGAGCTGGTGCCGGTGGCCTACGATCGCGATTACGACTGGGGCGAGGTCGAGGAGTGGAGCCAGGCGTTAAACCGCGTCGAGTGAGCATGGATTGAGCCGGCGGCCCTGCCACGATGTCGGCATGGATGCCCAGGCGATCACGTTCACCGTTCCAGGCCAGCCAGTGCCGCAGCCCCGGCACAAGGTCGCCGCCCGTGGCCGGTTCGCTCATGCCTACATTCCGGCTCATCATCCCATCCACGCCTACCGCGAGGCGGTGACGCTGCTCGCCAAATCCTCCCGGCCGGAGGGCTGGCGGAAAGAAGGCCCGATGTCCGTCGACATCGAGGCCGTCTTCGAGCGGCCGCCTAGCCACCTGCGGAAAGGCGGCCTCGCGGCGAAAGCCCCGGCATACCCGCCCAAATGCGACTGGGACAACCTCGGCAAAGGCGTCTCCGACGCGATTACGGGCGTGCTCTGGCATGACGACGAGCAAGTCGTCGACGGCCGCAGCCGGAAGCGATACGCGGCCTCCGGGGAGGCGGCCCGGACGATTGTGACGGTGCGGAGGCTCGCCTAATGGCCCGCCGCCGCCGTCGCCCAGACTTGCCGCCGCAGTGCCAGCCGCGGCTATTGTCGCGCCGACAGGAGGAGACGATCCGAGCGGCACTGATCCGCGGGTATACACGAGACGAGGCGGCGGCCCTGGCCGGGATCACGCGCCGGCGGCTCGACACGCGGCTTCGAGATCAGCTCCGCGACGTGCGAGTCGGGCAGGGACGCCGCGAGCGCGAACGGAGGTCGGAGGACGATCCATCGCCGGAGGAGATCGCCCAGCGGGCCGCCGCGATTCGCGCCACCTGGGACGCGATCACCGAGCAGGAGAGACGCGTCAACTTCAGCGGGGAACGGCCGGAGATATAGCGTTCGAGATCGCAGAGCCGGGCCGCGATGGCCCTTCCCAGTGGTGCCGCTATGCCAAGCTATGACCAGACGCCGGGCTCTCTCAATCTCGCGTTTCGCCGCGGCGACGACGTTTCGGTCCTAATCGACTTTTCGATACCGCTTACCTCGTACACGCTCACGGCTGGCCTCACGTCGACCGTTACGGGCCTGGAGGTCGAGCCGTTCACCGTCACGGTCGTCTCGGCAGCAAACGGCCAGGTCAACGTCAGCCTGACCGACACGCAGACGGCCGCCCTTGCTCGCGGCACTTACGGGTGGCGGATGAGCTGGACGGAAGGCAACGCCACCAGGACGGCGCTCACCGGCTTCGTGGAGGTTGGCTAATGCCCATCAACGCCAACGTCACAAACCAGCAGATCACGGCCAGCGTAGGCGAAACGAAGATCGACGCCACCGTGAGCGGCGGGTTTGGTCCGAGCGGTGCGGCTGGTCCGCAAGGGCCGGCAGGCCCTGGCGGCGCTTCGGCGACGATCACGGTCGGCACCGTGACGACCGGCGCGCCGGGCAGCTCGGCGAGCGTGGTCAACGCCGGGACCTCGAGCGCGGCCGTGCTCAACTTCACGATCCCCGCCGGTGCCGCCGGCGCGGCGGGAGCGCAAGGGCCGCAGGGCGTGGCTGGCCCGCCGGGGCCGGCGGGGCCGAGTGGTGCGAGCAACTGGAGCGAGATCGCCGGCAAGCCGTCGACCTTCCCGCCATCGGCTCACCAGCATCCGATCGGCGACGTTACAGGGCTGCAATCGGCCCTCGATGCCAAGGCGACGCCGGCGGACGTGACGAGCGCGGTGGCTGCGGTCGTGAACGCCGCCCCTGCTTCGCTCGACACGCTCAAGGAACTCGCCGACGCCCTCGGCAACGACGCCTCGTTCGCGACCACAGTGACGAACGCCCTAGCGGCGAAAGCACCGATCAACAACCCGACCTTCACCGGCACGGTCTCGGGCATCACGAAGGCGATGGTGGGGCTGGGCGACGTTCCCAACACCGACGCCACGGCGCGTGGGAACCACACCGGGACGCAGGCGATCAGCACCGTCAGCGGCTTGCAGTCGGCCCTCGATGCGAAGGCGAGCCTTGCTCATTCGCACGGCTTTCTGCAAGACGCCGGCGACC